>JAYUSF010000218.1:0-15204 GCA_043755815.1 Verrucomicrobiota bacterium | reverse complement strand
GAAGACGCGGGGCACGAGCATGCCGGCGAGCACGGCGATGATCGCCAGCACGCCGATCATTTCCACGAGCGTGAATCCGCGTTGGCGACGGGCTTGAGTGTTACGGGTGATGTTCATTGGATCTTTTTCTTTTTGGTGTGTGTTTGACGGGTTGCCGACTGCTTGTCCGGTGCTCAGGAGAACCAGGCCGACCGCCGGACCGGGGGCATAATCGCTCCCCCTTCCGGCCGCGGCGTGAGTCCCCGCGCGAATCCAACCCTCCTGCGATTCGCCGGCACGCGGGGCCATGCACCGCTCCGACCACCCAGGCTGGAGCATCGCACACAGTGCTCACGGGAACGCTTCCGCGCCCCATGCCGCCCTGCTGACGACAACAGACAGAGTGCGGCCGCCCCTTCCTCAGGTTTGGTCGGCACGATCTTAACATCGCGTTGCGGTGTCATGGCGTGGAGACCATTCCCACGCTCAGCGGGTCAGGGAAACTCGCGGATGCTGTATTTTGCGGCTCCGGTGAACCCCGTAGCGCGCCTACGGTGAATCCTGTAGGCAGGGTTGCCGCGGACGGGGAGAATTCAGAGCTTCCGGTTGCGGTGCAGACCTCGGAGAAAACGCTCCAAACCCAATGTTTAATGGGTTTATTGAGCTGCACGGGGTGCCAAGAGCCGAATCCGGAAACTCGTTCGAGCAGCCTTGACGGAAGGGGGTCAATCGGGTTGCCGAGCCATGGCAGCAAGAACTGCCGGCTGAATGCAGGCGCACCGACGCGGCCTTACGGCTCGACCAATCCGAGGCGGATGGCGTAGCGGACCAGTTCGGTGATCGAGTGGAGTTCGAGCTTCCGCATCAGGTTGGTGCGGTGCGTCTCCACGGTTTTCACGCTGATGCCCAGCAGGCGGGCCGCCTCCTTGTTGCTGTGCCCTTGGGCCAGCAACTGGATCACCTCGCGCTCCCGGGCCGACAGCGGCACGGCCTCCGACGGCACGGGCGACGGCCGCGGATCGGTCTTGAGAAACGTGTTGAGCACGATGTTCGTCACGGACGGGGCCAGAAAGGTCTCGTCCCGCATCACCGCCTCCACGGCCGTGGGCAGGTCTTTTCCCGCCTCGGACTTTAGCAGGTAACCCCGCGCACCCGCCTGGAGAATCTCCCGGACCATCTGGGCCGAATCGTGGACCGTCAGCACCAGCATGCGGATCTTGGGCGCCTGCTGTTGCAGCGCGCGCGCGACTTCGAGCCCGTTTCGTTTGGGCATGTTGACGTCGAGCACGAGCAGATCGGGCTTGAGCTTGAGCGCGAGCCGGACTGCCTCGTCTCCGTCCCCGGCCTCGCCGACGACTTCCCAGCCGACGCGCTCCTCGAGCGTGGCCCGCAACCCGCGCCGGACCAGTTCATGGTCGTCGGCAATCATGATGCGGATGCGGTTCATGCTGGCTTGAGGGGCACGGGAAGCCTGATCGCGATCCGGGTGCCCGGAGAAGTCTGCTCCAGCGCGAAGGTTCCGTGCAACTGGCGGACGCGCTCGCGCATGCCGGTCAGGCCCACGCCGGTGGACACGCCGACCCGCTGAAATTCGGCCAGCACCGCCGGGGGAATTCCCCGTCCCTGGTCCGACACCTCGAGGCACACCGATCCCGGTTCCCGGATGAGCTCGATCCGGGCGGTCTTGCTGCCGGAGGAGCGGTGGATGTTGGAAAGGCATTCCTGCACCACGCGGAACAGGGTGAGTTCGATCGCCTCGGGCAAGCGGTCGAAGTTCTCCGTCGCCCTAAAGGCCACGTCGATGCCGCTGCGCTGGGCAAAGCCGTCGAGAAACCACCGCACGGCGGAGACGAGCCCCATCTCGTCGAGCAGCGGCGGATGCAGGAGGTAGGAAATGGTGCGGGTCTCCTGCGAACACTGCTTCGCGAGCGCCATGCATTCCGCCAGGCTGGCGCCGGCGCGCGATTCGGCTCCGCCCAATTGCCGCTGCACGCGGGACAGTTCGATTTCGAGGGCGGCCAGCGCCTGCGCGGTCGAGTCGTGGAGTTCCCGGCCGATGCGACGGCGCTCGTCATCCTGCGAACGCATCAGCGCCCCGGCGAGGACCGACAGGGCGTTCTCCGCCTGCTTCTGGCCGCTAAGATCACGCATGATGGCCGCGAGCGAATCCACGCGGCCGCCTTCGGTGAAGCGGGCCACGATCACCTGCGACACCGGCATTTCGACCCCGTTGGGCCGGCGGAGAAAGCCTTCGCCGCTCCACACGCCGCGCAGCCGGGCGGAAGGCAGGGCGTGCTGGAGGAAGTCGGTGCGCGATGACGGCGCGACCAGGTCGGCGAGGGCGAGGTGGGCCACGGAGGCATCCTCGCCGAGTCCCAATAGGGCACGCCCCGCGCGATTCAGGTAGGCCAACTGGCCGTCGGCCCGCGCCAACCCCACGAGGTCCGGCGTCGCTTCCAGGAGGCCCAGCAGCCGGGCCTGGTTTTCGGCCGCCTCCCGGCGCAGGATGTCCTGCTTGTGCAATCGGGCCTCCACCGCCCCGATCAGGGAAAGCGCATCGAACGGTTTCTGCAGGTAGTCGTCGGCCCCGCTGTCCATGCCGCGGCGCATGTCGCTGGCGATGCCCCGGCCCGTCATCATGATCACCGGGATCGTCGCGAGTGCCGGGGTGGCCCGGACGGAGGCAAGGATGGAAAAGCCGTCGGCATCGCCCAGATTGATGTCCGTGAGGATGAGATCGGGCCGATCTTCGTGGGCCAGGCGCAGGCCATCTTCCGCGGTGGCGGCCTCGATGACCGTGTGCCGTTTGACGGCGAGAATGCGGCGCACGACGTCACGACAGGCGGCGTCGTCTTCAATGACGAGAATTTGGCCCACGGGAACTGGTTCTGACCGGATGCTCCGGTATTCACGCCGGCCGTTCAGTCAAACCCGACGGGGCATTCAGACTGAACCCGGCCTGCTGGCTGCAAGCGCGCTATCCCCTTATCGGAAGCCCAGGGCGGGACTGTAGTTTCAGGCGAGCGGTGGCCGCTGCAGCCGGGCGTATCTACACACCGTGTGCGGCCGTGATTTGGACTGCGCCGGCATGACGGCGCTTTTCCTGCACCGGCGAGAATGCTTCGGTGCCTTCGGAACTGACACGGCGCAGGAAAAGCGGGGACATGTCCCCGCAGTCCAGAGCGCGGGCCGGCCAAGCGCGCACACGATGAAAAGACGCGCCCCTGCAGCCTCCGGCGAACGACCCGCGGTTGACCGGCCCTGCCCCTCCCCCTAGCGTCCGCGCCCTGCATATGCACGTGCTCGTTTGCGACCCGATTTCACCCCGCGGCATCGCCTTTTTCCAGGCGCGGCCCGAGTTCAAGGTGACCGTCCTGCCCAAGCGGCTTTCCGAAGCCGAATTGCTACCCCTCGTCGCCGACGTCGACGCCATGGTCGTGCGCTCCGAGACCAAGGTCACCGCCAAGGTTCTCGAGGCCGCCAAGCAGCTCAAGGTCGTCGGCCGCGCCGGCGTGGGCGTGGACAACGTGGATGTCGCCGCCGCCACCCAGCGCGGCGTCGTGGTGATGAACACGCCCGGCGGCAACACGATCACCACCGCCGAGCTCACCTTCTTCATGCTCGGCTCGCTCGCCCGGAAGATTCCCGCCGCGCACGGCACCATGGCCGCCGGCAAATGGGACCGGAAGGCCTTCCAGGGCACCGAAGTCTTCGGCAAGACGCTCGGCATCCTCGGTGCCGGCCGCATTGGCACCGAAGTGGGCAAGCGCGCCCTTGCCTTCGGCATGCGCGTGGTGGCTTACGACCCGTTCCTGACGGAAGCCCGCGCCAAGCAGCTCGGCTTCGAACTGGCGGTTGACCCCGACGCCGTTTACCGCGAATCCGACTTCATCACCGTCCACATGCCGGTCACGAACGAGACCCGCGGCATGATCAACGCCGAGTCCATCGCCCGCATGAAGCCCGGCGTGCGCCTCATCAACTGCGCCCGCGGTGAGATCGTGAACGAGGCCGACCTCGTCGCCGGTCTGGAGTCGGGCAAAGTCGGCGGCGCTGCCCTCGACGTCTTTGCGGCCGAACCGCTCGCGGCCGACCACAAGTTCCGCACCCTGCCCAACGTCGTGCTCACGCCGCACCTCGGCGCGAGTTCCGAGGAGGCGCAGGAGAAGTGCGGCCTCGAAGTCGCGGAGATCATCACCGGCTTCCTGCTGACGGGCGAAGTCCGCAACGCCGTTAACCTGCCCGGCGTGGACGCCAAGACCTACGAGCTGGTGAAGCCGTATCTGCTGCTCGGCGAAAAGCTCGGCAAGCTCCTCGGCCAGCTCGCGCCGCAGCCCTACGACCGCCTGCACGTCACCTACGGCGGCAAGGCGAAGGACCTACCCCAGACGGACCCGGTCACGCGCGCCATCCTGCGCGGCTTCCTGAGCTTCAGTGCCGTCAAGGACATCAACAACATCAACGTCCGCAGCGCCGCGGCGTCGCTCGGCCTCGCGGTCGAGGAGAAGAAGTCCGACGAACCGGTGACCTTCAACGAATGGCTGCACGTCCAGATCTACCAGGGCGACGAAAAGGTCGCTTCGGCCGGCGGCACATTCTTCGGCTCGCCCAACAACCCGCGCATCGTGCGCCTGTTCAGCCAACCGGTGGAGATTCCCGTCAGCGGCCACGTGCTGCTGGTGAAGAACCAGGACCGTCCCGGCATCGTGGGCTTCCTCGGCACCGTGCTCGGCAAACACGGCATCAACATCGCCAACATGAGCCTCGCCCGCGAGGTCGTGGGCGGCGAGGCGCTGACCGTGCTGGAAGTGGACACCGTGCCGTCGCAGGCCGCGCTGGACGAACTGACCAAGGACCCCGCGATCAAGAGCGCACGGGTGGTGACGCTGTAGGCGGCGCGGAGCCTTGGGGGGTTCAATACACCAAACTCACCCGGAAGAAGCGCTGATCTCCGGTGACCGGAACCTCCACCAAAGTGGAAGGTTGTGCTGCCGCTACCTCGCTACCGCTAGTGTAGTGTCGCGAAAACCCCTGGAGTTATTTTCCCTTTGATTTGCGGATTCTCGGGCGGGTGCAACCGGGCTTGATGCTCTCCAGTGTCTGTCGGCAACGACTCAGCTTCTCCACGATTGAGTCCACCGTCGCCGTCCAGACGAACGGCTTGGGTTCGGTGTTCCAAGCTTTCAGGAATTCGTCGATCGCCCCCTTCAAGTCGTTCACACTGACAAACACGCCACGGCGCAGCCGCTTGCCGGTCAACTCCCCGAACCAGCGTTCCACCAGATTCAACCAACTCGAACTCGTCGGAATGAAATGAGGGATGAAGCGCGGATGCCGTTTCAGCCAATTCTGCACCCGTCGATGTTTATGAGTGCCGTAGTTGTCCATGATCACATGGAGCTTCAGGTGGGCCGGGAACTCGTCCTCCAAGTGCTGGAGGAACTTCACGAATTCCTGATGTCGGTGGCGGGCGTAGCACTGCCCGACGACCTTGCCCTCGGCGACTTCCAGGGCGGCGAAAAGCGTCGTGGTTCCGTGGCGCTGGTAGTCGTGGGTCATGGTTCCGCAGCGACCCTTCTTCAGCGGCAGTCCCGGCTGCGTTCGATCCAGCGCCTGAATTTGGCTCTTTTCATCCACACAGAGGACCAGAGCTTTGGTCGGTGGGTTCAGGTATAATCCCACGACGTCGGTCAGTTTCTCCAGAAACTGCGGATCCCGGGAGAGCTTGAAGCCGCGGGTTCGATGAGGCTTGAGCTGATGCGCCTGCCAGACACGACGCACCGTGTCCTTGCTCACTCCGTGCGCCTTGGCCAGCGAGCGACAGCTCCAGTGGGTGGCCCCGGCGGGACGACTTTGAAGCGTGGTCTCAATGAGTGCCGCCACCTTGCTGGCGGGATAAATGGACTTTCGTCCTCGTCCCGCGGCGACCTCCCACAGGCAATCAAGGCCCTCCCTCAGGAAGCGACCACGCCAGAGTGCCACCGTCTTGAAATTGATCTGGAGCGTGTCGGCAATGTCCTTGTCCTGCTGCCCCTCGGCCGCCTCCAACACGATGCGACAGCGTTGGGTCACCTGCTGGGGTGTTCCATGGGCGGCAACCCACCGCTCCAGTTCAAGACGGTCCTGGGCATCCAGCTGAATGGTCCGAGCAACGCGAGGCACGCCGTCACTTTGGAGCCCAAAATCAGATAACACCAGTCATTTAAGCGACACTACACTAGATTGGCCTGAGACCCCAAGAACGGTGACGCTTGGCACCGTCTGCCAACTCTTGAGATTGCCTGACACCTCAATCCGGTAGGGATAGGCAGTTCCTCCGGCGGGTGGACCGATCAGGGCGAAGCGCAGTCGCCCGTTGGCCGCCACGGAAACGGTTTTTGGAGCGATGCCCCGTTCATTGGGAAGCCGCTGTTCCAAGTTGGCTACTAGCATCGTGTCCTTGCTGATGGTGATGGTCCTAGGATTGTCCGTAACGCCGTCTGACCAACTGGCGAGAGTCCAGAAACCCTGCTTGGACTTCACCTCAAGTCGCACCTCTTCATCGGGGGCGACTGCCCACTCCGGAATTCCGGTGACTTCAATCCGTCCATCACTGGGATAGTCGATCTTCAGGTAGCTTCCGTTCGGCTCTGGAACCAGACGGTAGATCCAACCATCCAGACTGGCCGCCCACAATTCGCCTTCCGAGGCCGCCAGGGCCGACTTGATGGGATGTTGCTTCAATTCCAGAACGGGATGGGCAAACCCGTCCAATACGCGAGAGAGCACCCCCGCATCCAAGCGATAACCTCCTTCGATTACACCAGAGTCAATTTCAGGCAATCCGAACCCATTCCAGTCGGTTTCAAAATGCTCAAAGCCTCCGTTGGACAACAAGCGAAAGCGGGCAAATCCTCTCCTATATACGATTAATCCAGAATTTCTTGGCTCTTCCTGTTCACAATATGCGTGCGCCTCCACGATTCCGTTCGTCATCAGCACCAAGCGGTCAATGTTCGCAGGCAGGTTGGTGTAGCTAAACCAACCAGCGGGAAACCTTTTCATCACGGAAGGAATGACGACCTGCCCGTGGAATGCGGTCGTAACCGTGCCGTCAGGAATCACCCGTGAGACGATAGAATTGGTTCCGCCTTCGTTTTGGAGCACAAACAGATCTGAGTCGCCTGCCGCCATGCACTGTCGAATGGATGCAAAGCCCGCGTTGGTTCCCTTGCCTTCCCGGACAGGGTTCCCAGGAAAGCCTGCAAGAATCCCAACCTCGCCGCCGGCGGTTACCCATTGCAGGAAGCCCAGCCCGTGAACCCAAAAAGCAACTCCCCCGTTCGGTAGCCTCGTCAGGAGTGTAGCGCTGGGATCGGTCCTGATTCCTGGGCCGGTTGGCCTCACCGGAGCGCACGCAGGCACCACTCTAAGCCAATCAATCGCGCAGGTTCTTGAGGTCCATAAAGTCCAGGGATGTTCCATATCGCATTGCCAGAGATAGGTGGGCGCCCAAAGTCCAACCAACCGCAGCTTGTGTTGCCCTTCGGCCAGCCATACTCGTCCAATCGTCGAACCTGCGATTCGCCCCTCGGAATACAGGCTGGGCACGCCAACCGTCGTTCCTACACCGACTCGAGTTCCATCTACCCACAGCTCAAATGGGCCAGTGGCGGGGCCTCCGATGACTTCGCAATCCGGCGCTTTTTTCGGATAGCCGAGGTTTTTGACATCGAAGGAATAGTAACCGTTGGTCTCAACGGCTACGCTAAACTGAACCCATTCTTTCGCACGCAAACCCAGGAAAGGGCCACCCACGGTAATATCTGCGTCTGGGCGGTCACGCGGCAGAGACGGCCAAACATTGGTTATTGAGCCCCACCACGTTTGCCTAATCACGGTGACGATGGCGCCTTCTCCGTGATACGCCACACTCTCACCTCCGAGATCAAAGTCCTCCGCCTCAATCTGCTCTCCGACCACAAATGGTCGCCCGTGGAGAGGCGTTGATTCTGCCGCTGCTAGCCGCACTGAAGCGGTGAGCGCCAGCCAGGAAAACAGAACGCAAAAGAAACGGTTCTTCATGGAAGCTCGGTTCAGATTGGGGCGATGGCTTCGGAGTAGCCCCAACCCCGGTCGGTGGCAAGTGCTGGCTTGGCGATCGGTGAACCCACGCCAGAATTCGGCTCAGCCTGCGACCGGATTCTCCCACTTTAAGCCACGGAAGCGGGAGAAGTCGGCATCGGTGGAATGCAGCACGCAGTTGTGTTCCACCGCGAGGGCCGCGAGGTGGGCGTCGGAGACCAGGTTGCCCACGGCATTTCCGCTCTTCAGCATCTGCTGGAAGAGAGCCCAGTGCTGGTCGGTCGGCTGGACGATTCGGACGCAGGACTGGTCCACCCAGCTTTGAACCCGCCCGATGGCTTCCTTGAACGTGAGCGGTCGCTGGTGCAACCGCGCATTGGTGCCGATGCGGATGAAGGCGTTGAGCACCGGCCAGCACAACCCCACCGGGTCGGAACCGCTGAGCTGGGCATCCCACCAATCGCGCGCGGCCTCGTGAGTTCAGACAGGCTGTCCTCCGCGTAGAGCAGGAGGTTGGCGTCCACGAGGATCACTGGTGGTCCTCTCCCTCGGCGGCGGCAATCAGCTCGGAGATGTTGTCATCGGTGAAGCCGCGCCGGAGGCCCATTTTTCGCGGCTGGGTGCGGTAGGGTCGGGCGGCCGGGGGGGAGAGAATCTCGTCCAGACCGGCACGCAGGGCCGCGTTGATCACATCCTTGAACGGCCGGTGAAGCTTCGCGGCGCCCTTCCTGGCTTTGGCGGCGACATCCGGGTCCAGCGTCAAGGTGGTTCTCACCGAGGCACCGTGATGCGAACCGGTGGAGTGTCAACGCGCGTGGTTCGGACAGCCTCCCTGCGGGCCACCTTTTGATCGTGGTTGAAAGCGCAACTCGACGGAGCCAGCCCCGGTGGCGCGAAGCTCCGGCTGAGTTCACTTCCTGAAGAGGTCCGGTAAGACCTGTGGGCGGGTTGCCCTGCAACCCGCTGCGGTTTCCCGGGGAGAACCCGCCCACGGTAAAGCCCGGTTGTCTTTGAGAAATGGCATGGGCCACTGGGACCTCTCGCTCGGCGGGAGCCTAGCGCCACCGGACCGAAACTCCCCTGTTTGCTTCTTCCCCGGCTGGCCATTCCATTTCTCACCGCCTTCATGGCGCTTCAACCGGCGTTTGAACTGCGACGCAATGCGGGGTCCCGGGGATTGGGCCGACGGGCTATCTCCGCAGCCGGAAAAACCGCGTCTCGGTTTCGGCCTTCACGGTCCACGGGCTGGCCGCACCGGCGACGTCTTCGAACGGGCCGTCCGCCGTGGGTGCGGCCTGCAATGTGAGTGAAGCGTCCCACGTCAGGGTCAGTTGGCTGTTCTCATGGGTGAAGCGGAGCGGTCCCAGCAGCAATGCCAAGGGTGGAACCGCGGCCACGAACAGCGCGCCGCCGGGAACCCGGCCCAGCAGTTGAGCGGTGCCGTCGGGTGCTACCGCGTGAATCTCGCCGGTGATGTAATCCGAGACGTGAAGCCAGCCCGCGGCATCAAAGGCCAGCCCGGTCGGATAAGGCGCCATGGACTTGAACACCGACTTGGTTCCATCCGGTTTCACCTGCCACACCTTGCCACCCGCGGAGTCCGCGACGTAAACACTGCCGTGGGCGTTGACGGCGACTCCGTTCGGCGCCCCAAAACCGCTGGCGAGCGTCTCGACCTGTCCGTCGGCATGGATGCGCAGCAGGCGGCCTCCCGCCTGATCGGTGACGAGAACTCGATCCGATGCGTCCACCGCGACGCCGTAGGGCGCGCCCAGGTTGGCCGCGAAGTCTTCCACGAGGCCGGCTTCCGTGATCCGGCGAACGCGGTGCTGAGTCGATTCCGCGACAAAGAGGTTTCCCACGGAGTCGGCGGCGATCCCGTAAGCGTCGCCCAGATTGCCCACATAGGGAGCCGAAGAATTCCCGCTGAGCAGGCCCACGGCGCTCTTGCCGAAGGTGGGGTTACCATTCGAGACGACGAACTGTCGGGCGGGCCGACCATCCAGCAGATCGGGCCGCGTGGTGATGCCGGCCGGGAAGGGCAACTGGGCCAGTGGAGTCACCGTGCTCGTCTGGCCATTCCAGACCAGCCGATAGACGCGGTTGCCGCTGGGGCTTCCCGCCAGAAGGGCGACTGGGGGCGGGCCTGAAGTCGCGGTGAGCGAAGCGGCCGCAAGGGACAGGAACAGAATCACGGCCTGGGTCAGTCCGATGGCAGAGGCGAAGCGGAATTTCATGGCACCGGCCTTATCGCCGACGCAACGCCGAGGGCATGAATTGAAACTCCGATTCAAGCGCCGAAGAAAAAGTGATGCTCGGCGGAGGAAAAAAGTGAGTGCCTTGTCGCTGGTCACCACTCGATCAGCGCAGCACCCCAAGTCAGGCCGGCACCGAAGACGACGAGCAGGACGAGGTCGCCGCGCTTGATCCGGCCTGCAGCGACCGCTTCGTCCAAGGCGATGGCGACGCTCGCCGCGCTCGTGTTCCCGTAGCGGTCCACGTTGACGAAGATCTGGTCCTCACGCGCTTCCAGGCGTTCGGCCACCGCGGACAGGATGCGCTGGTTGGCCTGGTGCGGGATGATGCACTTCACGTCGGCCACGGTGACGCCACACCGGGAGAGCGCCTCGTTCGCCGCGGCGACCATCGCGTTTACCGCGTTCTTGAAGGTCTCCTTCCCGTCCATGCGCAGGAAGTGGAGTTTCCGGGTCACGCTGTCGAGCGTGGCGGGACAGGCGCTGCCGCCGCCGGGGAGCTCGAGCAAACCGGCCTTACCGCCGTCGGAACCGAGGCAGGTGGTGAGCAGGCCGTGGGCATTCGGACGGTTCTGCAACACGGCCGCGCCCGCACCGTCGCCGAAGAGCACGCAGGTGTTCCGGTCCGTCCAATCCACGACCGAGGACATTTTCTCGGCGCCGATGACCAGCACGGTGTTGTAGGTGTGCGACGCAACGAAATGGCTGGCGATGTCGAGCGCGTAGACGAAGCCGCTGCAGGCCGCCTCAATGTCGAAGGCCGCCGCACGGAGGGCGCCGAGCTTGTGCTGCACCAAGCAGGCGGTGCTCGGAAACAGCATGTCGGGCGTGATCGTGGCCACGATGATCAGGTCAAGCTGTTCGGCGGTGACGCCGGCGTTGGCCAGCGCGCGGCGCGCGGCTTCGACGGCGAGATCAGAGGTCGCTTCCGTGGCCGCGGCGATCCGGCGCTCCCTGATGCCCGTGCGGCTCGTGATCCAATCGTCGGTGGTATCGACCATCTTCTCGAGATCCGCATTGCTGAGCACGCGGGCGGGCAGATAGGAGCCGACTCCGGTGATCGATACCGACCGCAGGTGCGGTCGGTTGGCGCGGGGATTTCGGAAGGTCGCCATCGCGGGTGGGAAATTGTGCTTGGGGTCAGTTCGGGGCGGCGACCGGAGGGAGGGTGGCTTCGGTCGCGGCGGCGATGTCGCGGACGATCACGTCGTTCAGGTGGTTGCTCACGAGCCGCGAGCATTGCCGGAGCGTGTGCATCAGGGCGTTCCGGTTCGCGGAGCCATGAATCTTGACGACCGTCCCGTTTAGGCCGAGCAACGGGGCGCCCCCGTAGATGTCGGGGTTCATGCGCTGGCGCAGCCGGGTAAGGCCACCCCGGGCCAGCAGGGCGCCGAGCATCCGCAACGGGTTCGCCGTCAATTCGGCCTTGAGCATCGAGCCCACCGTGCGGCCCAGACCCTCGGCGGACTTGAGGACGATGTTGCCCACGAAACCGTCGCAGACGGCCACATCGATGCCATCGTTGAAAAGGTCGTAGCCTTCGCAGTGGCCGATGCAGTTCAGCCCGGTGCGACGCAACAGGACGACGGTTGCGCGGGTCAGTTCGTTGCCTTTGGATTCCTCGCTTCCGTTGCTGAGCACGCCCACGCGCGGTTTTTCCTGATTGAACATCGCGCGGGCGTAGGCCGAACCCATGACGGCAAACTGGACCAAATCCGCCGGCGTGCACTCGGGGTTGGCACCGCCATCCACCAGGACCCACGCCTGCGTCTTGGCGGGGAGGATGCACGCGATCGTTGGCCGCGTGACGCCGTCAAGCGTGCGCAGCCGGATGGTGGAAGCGGCGACGATGCCGCCGGTGTTGCCGGCGGAAATGACCGCATCGGCCTCGCCGTCCTTCACGAGCTCGACAGCCCGGAGCAGCGAACAGTCTTTCTTACGGCGGAGCCCCTGCACCGGCTTGTCCTCCATGGTGAGGACTTCGCTCGCCTGATGAAAACGCAGCCGCGGATCGCGCAGGCCGATCTTTGCCGCGAGCGGCTTTAGTTCGGCTTCCGGTCCGACGGCAAAGACCGCTTTCAATCCGGCATCCCCCGCCAGTCCGAGCCGAATGCCGTGGAGCAGTTCTTCGGGACCCTTGTCCCCGCCCATGACATCGACGGCCAGTCGCATAAAAACACAAAACGCCGGTCCCGCAGAACAGGACACGGCGCTTCCGTAAAATGGCTTAGGCCGCCGCCTTGACCGTGATCACCTGACGGCCCTTATAGCAACCGCAGCTGGGGCAGACGCGGTGCGGCCGGATCGGCGCCGAGCATTGCGGGCAGGTCTGGATCTTGGGGAGAGTGAGGACGGAGTTGTAGGCCCGGCGCATGCGCTGCCGGCTCGTCGACGGTTTACGTTTAGGGACGCCCATTTTCGTTCTTGTTTACAGTTTCAACTGATCCAAAGCAGCCCAAGGGGTCGGGCTTTCGCCCGTGGTCACCTCAAGACGCGAATCGCGGGTAGACGCCTTTCGGGCCATCCCGCGACACTCTGGCTTGCACAACGGATTCGCTGGCAGGCGGAGATAGATGTCTTCACGCAAAAAGGGCGTCAAGTCCCCAAAATCGCCTTCTCGCGTCAAGGCCCCCTCTCCGGTGAGGGGGACCAGGGCTGCGAAGTCGTCGATTTCGATCGGCAAAGTGAAGCGCTTAAGGCAGCGGGCGCATTGGCAGGCGAGCTTGGCCGACACCGTTCCCTGGACCAAAATCCCTTCGGGCTGTTTGTCCACGGTGAGGGCATAGTGGAGCGGTTCAGCGAATTGCATCAGCACATCCACCAAGTCGGTCCCATAATCTTCGACGGGGAGGTCCCCTTCCATTTGCAGCGATTCATCCTCTTCGTCCAGGAGCCGCAGGTTAACCGTGACTGGCATGGCGGGAATGTGGGTGGCGGACGGCTTCCGCGCAACGCCCCAATCGGCGCGAGCCGTGACCGTGGAATTCAGATTTCCCCCGGAGCCATGGATGGGACTACGGTTCGCCTGTGCACTTTCTCGTCACGGGTGGAGCCGGCTTCATCGGCTCACATGTGACCGAACGCCTCCTGCGAACCGGTCATTCGGTTACGGTCTTTGATGACCTGAATCCCTTCTACGACCCGGCCATAAAACGGGCGAATCTCACGGGGATCGCCGCCACGGGCGGAAACCGCTTTCGTTTCGTGGAAGGCGATCTGGTCAGCCGTGCGGCCTTGGATGCGGTGTGTGGTGAAGGGAAGTTCGATCAGGTGATTCACCTGGCGGCCCGGGCGGGAGTCCGGCCGAGCCTCGTTGAACCCGCGCTCTACCAGCGGGTCAATGTCGAGGGCACCGTGAACCTGCTGGAGGCTGCCCGGACCGCCGGCTGCCGGAAGTTCACGCTCGCAAGTTCTTCCTCAGTCTATGGGTTGAACGCCAAAGTGCCGTTCAGTGAAGCTGACCCGATTTTCAGCGCCATATCGCCCTACGCGGCGAGCAAGCTGGCCTGTGAAGCGCTGGGGCATGTCTACCATCATCTCTACGGGCTCGATGTCGCGATGCTTCGGTTCTTCACCGTTTACGGCCCCCGGCAACGTCCCGATCTGGCGATCCACAAGTTCGCCTCGCTGATTGCGGCCGGAAACCCCATCCCGGTCTTCGGTGACGGATCAACCCGCCGCGACTACACCTACATCGACGACATCGTGGACGGTGTCCTCGCCTGCACTGACCGGCCGGTCGGGTATGAGGTGTTCAATCTGGGCGAATCGCAGACCGTCCGGCTCGACGAACTGATTGCGCTGCTGGAAGCGGCCCTCGGCCAACCGGCCCTCATCGATCGCCAGCCCGCGCAGCCGGGTGATGTCCCGGTGACCTTTGCCGACATCGCCAAAGCCCGCATCAAGCTCGGCTATGCCCCACGGACCAAGATTGCGGAAGGCATTCCCAAGTTTGTCGAATGGTTCCGCGCCCGCTGATCGAAGCCCATTGTGCCGAAGCCGACCTTTGGCGGGCCGTCACCGCGCCGGAGCCGCCGAACCAAGCTGGTGGATCGTGTTGTGGACGGTCCGCGTGAAACCTGCGCCGTCCGCGCCGCGCAGTTCGTATTTGATCTCCATGGACCAGGTCGGTTGGAGCCCGGGTATGTTGAGCCAAACCGATTTCCTGTCCGCCGCCAGCGTGGCGCCGGCAACCTTCAGCGGATGTTCATCGATGTGCTTGGACCCGTAGTTGGCGGAGCGTTTGAGGGACCAGACTTTGACGGCGTAGTTCGCGGGGTTGTTGGCCGTCGCGGGATCGACGGCATCGCTGAACCGGATCTCCATTCCGTCAGGCTTAGCGGACAATCCCGTCGGCAGATGGGCCGGCTTGCCGGTGGCGCGCACACGGAAGAATCCGCCGTCCAGCTGGCGGTTCCCGGCCCACGCATACAGGCCGCAGGTGTAGAGATCGCCGTTACCGGGATGGAAGCGCCCACGCATCGTGCCGGTCGGGAAATCAGGGATCGGCAACTGCACGACGCCGCCCTGGAACTGGCCGCCGATCTTCTCGTGCGGCACGACGAAGATGCGCCCCGTGCCATAGGAAAGGTTGAGCAGCGAACCCTTGAGCGGCCCCCATTTGTCGCTGGTGACCCAGAGCAGCTCGCCGGGCGAGCGGTCCATGTCGTTCGTGATCCAGACCAGCGGTTGCTCCATGTCGGCGTCTGCGCTGCTGGTGCGGTCGTGGTAGCCGAACATGTTTCCGTAAAAGCCGCCCGGGCGCACGAGGTTGATGCGGTTCTTCGGTGTCCAATGGCCTTCCTGGTCCGTGACGAAGAAGCTGCCGTCGTCGTTCACCGAAACGCCGTTGGCCGCGCGGAAACCGGTCGCGAGAATCTCCGTGCGCGACCCGTCCTTGGTGACC
>JAYUSF010000217.1:0-15261 GCA_043755815.1 Verrucomicrobiota bacterium | reverse complement strand
CAAAACCCATTGCTACACCAAAAAGCTGGCCAACCTCGCCGCCAGCATCCTCCTCTACCTGCTCAAAAAAACGTAATCAATACCTATTGAGCAATCCCCAATGCCCATTTTGCAGCTTCCCGCCGCGCGGCTTGCCATTCATCTGCTTCGTGTGATTCGCCGACCGTGCTGCGGCACCGCACTGCTCGCGCCTGCGGCGCTCGCGGGCGGGTTGGAAAACCCGCCCTCCCGGCGGCAGTCGGCTTAAGGCCAGACCACGGGGATCTCGCCCGTGAGTCCGCGGAAATCGTCCTGGTTGCGGGTCAGCAGTTCGTCGGCCCTGGCCTTCTGCGCCGCGACTGCGTGGAGGTAATCATGAACCCGGGCCCCGGCCACGTTCAGCGATTGCGCCCGGGCCAGCGTTTCCAGAACGTCCTGCGCGGTCAGGTCAGTGAATTGAAACGGCTTCAGGTTGTCCCGCAGCCACTGCGCGGCCTGTTCGCCCGTCAGTCTCAGCTCGTAAGTTTGGCCTGCGCGTTCCCACCGGATGCCACGTCCGGTGAGGATTCCGTAAAACTCGGCGAGCGCGTGGGTTCGCGTGGTGTGCTCGCCGGCGGCCAGCCTTTGCAGCACGGATCCGCTGATGGCGGCGTTGATCAGGCCCGAGGTGTCCCAGTAGGTCTTCAACGGGATTGCTCTTCGCGATGCGCGTGGACGGCCCCGGCGATGGCCTCGTCCGGCACCGGCACGTCGGTCTTCAGGCAGGTGAACTTGCCCCGCTGCTCCAGGGTGACGGAAACCCGGCGCACGCGCGGCGCCATTTTTTCCAAAATGATGCGGCCCTGTTCATCACGGGACGCCTGGTATTCCGCGCCGGGCTCAAACCATTCGGGTCCGGTCAATCTCCCCTGCCGATCAGCAACCAAGCTCATGCACGGACGCTTCCACGACGGGGCCGCCGTTTCAAGCCTTGAGGCTGGGTCCACTTTGCCGGGGGGTGTGGATTTTCTAAAGCGCCGCGTCACCCATGGTGACCGATCGGACTATGCCCTTCGTTTTGCTTCGCGTAATTCGCCGACCGTGCTGCGTCACCGCACTGCTCGCGCCTGCGGCGCTCGCGGGCGGGTTGGATAACCCGCCCGCCCGGAGATGCCGGGAGATACGGACTTTCCAGTCCGCCGCGTCGTGGGTTCACCTACGCCGGCAGCCGCAAATCCAACGTGAAGGGGAGGTCCTGGCTCAACGGTTCGGTCGGCGCGGTGAACTTTCCCTGCGTCGCGCCTTGGGTAAAGAATCGCGACAGCCGACGGCTCTCGGCCTCGTAGCTGTTGACCGGAAAGGTGTCGTGGCTGAGGCCGCCGGGATGGGCGACGTGGTATTGGCAGCCGCCGAGCGACCGTTTGTTCCACGTGTCGTAGAGGTCGAAGATCAGCGGAGCATGGACCCCGATCGTGGGCTGGAGGCAGTTGGGCGGCTGCCACGCGCGATAGCGCACGCCGGCCACGGCTTCGCCATTGGTGCCGGTCGAATGCAGCGGAACGCGACGGCCATTGACCGTGAGGGCGAAACGGTCGCCGACGAGGCCCTGGGCCTTCACCTGCAGTCGTTCAAGCGAGCTGTCGACGTAACGCACGGTGCCGCCGGCCGCGCCTTCTTCGCCGAGGACATGCCACGGTTCCAGCGCGGTGCGGAGTTCCACCTCGACGTCGCGCTGTTCGAATTCGCCGATGCGCGGGAAACGGAACTCGAAGTGCGGCGCGAACCAGTCGAACTCGAACGGATAGCCGGAGTCGCGCAGATCGCGAACGACGTCCTTGAAATCCGTCTCGCAGAAGTGCGGGAGCATCCAACGGTCATGAATGTCGGTGCCCCAGCGGACGAGGTCGTTCGTGTAGGATTCCTTCCAGAACTTGCTGACGAGACCGCGCAACAGGAGGTGCTGCGCGAGGCTCATGCGCGCGTGGGGCGGCATCTCAAAGGCGCGCATCTCGACCAAGCCAAGCCGGCCGGAGCTGCCGTCGGGCGAGTAGAGCTTGTCGATGCTGAACTCGGCGCGGTGGGTGTTGCCGCTGGAGTCGATGAGCAGATTGCGGAAGAGGCGGTCCGACAGCCACGGCGGAATGTTCTGGCCGCCGGAGAAACCAATCTGCCGGTCGAGTTCCCTGAAAGCGACCTCGAGTTCGTAGAGCGAATCGTTCCGGGCTTCGTCGACGCGTGGCGCCTGCGACGTGGGGCCGATGAACAAGCCGCTGAACAGCCAACTGAGCGAAGGATGGTTTTGCCAGTAGGCGATGAGTGAACGGAGCAGGTCGGGTCGGCGCAGGACGGGCGAATCGGTAGGGGTTTCCGCGCCGATGAGGATGTGATTGCCGCCGCCGGTGCCGGTGTGGCGGCCGTCGACCATGAACTTCTCAGTGCCGAGCCGGGTCTGGCGCGCTTCCTCGTAGAGCACGGTGGTGCGGTCCACAAGTTCGTCCCAGGACTTGCTGGGATGCAGGTTCACCTCGATGACGCCGGGATCCGGCGTGACCTTCAGGACGTTGAGACGCGAATCGCGCGGTGGGGTGTAGCCCTCGATGGCGACGGGCGTCTGGAGTTGTTCCGCCGTGTCCTCGACGGCAGCCACGAGCTCGAGGTAGTCCTCCAAGGTGGCGACGGGCGGCATGAAGACATGGAGCTTGCCCTTGCGGGGCTCGACGCAGAGCGCGGTGCGGACAATCCACGACGCGGATTCACCGACCTTCGGCTGCCGGGTCGGGTCGTCGCGGAGGGCCTGCTTCCGGGCTTCTTCTGCGCTTTGGCCCCGCTGGCGCAGCGCGGCGGCGTGACGACGCTCCGGCGTTTCCGTGCGCAGGTAGCGTTGGCGAAACTCGTCCGCCGACGGCAACGGCGGCCGTTCGGCCGTGGGATCGAGTTCGTTGAGGTAGGGATAGTCTGACTTCGTGACCCACGGCAGGGAATCGAGCGGCAACCGCAGGCCCATCGGGGAATCGCCGGGTGCCAGATACATCCGTTCCGAGCGCAGGAACCACGGGCCGCTGACCCAGACAGGCGCGTGGTTGTTCCAGGAACGCTGGATCGGAAGCGCATGGCCGACCACGCTGTCCAAGCCTTGCTCCAGGATCTTCGCGAGGCGGACGCGCTCCTCCTCGTCCTTCAGGTTGGCCTTATGGGGATCAAGGTTGGCGGGGAGCTGCCGTTCTTTCCAGACGTGGAGGAACGGATCCTCGAAGCCGGGGATGATCCACCTCGGATCCGCGCCAAGCCGGGTGCTCAGGGCGTTGATGAACTTCGAGGAATGGTCGATGCCGTGTTGGTAGTTCGCGGATTCCTCGGCGATGAGGCTGTCGCGCTGCCAGATGGGTTGGCCGTCCTTGCGCCAGTAACAGCCGAAGGCCCAGCGCGGGAGCGATTCACCGGGATACCACTTGCCCTGGCCGTAGTGGACGAGTGAACCGGGCGCGAACTTGCCGCGGAGCCGCTTCAGCAGCGTGTCGGAAAGGTTGCGCTTCTTCTGGGAAGTGGCGGTGAAGTTCCACTCGGGACCGTCCGGGTCGTCGATCGAGATGAACGTCGGTTCGCCACCCATGGTGAGGCGGACGTCGTGCTTTTTCAGGTCGGCGTCGATCGCGTGTCCGAGCCGCTCGATCTCGGCCCACTGCTCTTCGGTATAGGGTTTGGTGACGCGCGGTGATTCGTAGACGCGCGTCACCTTCATCTCGTGGTGGAGCTTCGACTCGCACTTGTCCACGGCACCCGTCACCGGGGCGGCACTCGAAGGTTCGGGCGTGCAGGAGAGGGGGACGTGGCCCTCACCGGCCAGCAATCCGGAGGTCGGGTCCAATCCGATCCAGCCACCGCCGGGCAGGTAGACCTCGCACCACGCGTGGAGGTCGGTGAAATCCACCTCGGTTCCACTTGGGCCGTCGAGCGATTTGAGGTCGGGCGCGAGCTGGATGAGGTAGCCGCTGACGAAGCGCGCGGCGAAGCCCAGCGAGCGGAGCGTCTCGACCAGCAGCCAGCCGGAATCGCGGCAGGAACCGCTGGCCTTGGTCAGCGTCTCTTCGGGCGTCTGCACACCGGGTTCGAGGCGGATGGTATATTTGACCGCGCGCTGGATGCGCTGGTTGACCTCAACGAGGAAGTCGATGGTGCGGGCGCCCTTGAGCAGATACGCGTCGATGATCTCGTCGACCAGCTTCAGGAGTCGCGGCGTGGGAGCGGGCAGTTCCATGAACGGAGCCAGCTCCTTCTTCAGCCCCGCCTCATAGGCGAAGGGAAACTTCTGCGCGCTGTCCTCAAGGAAGAAATCGAACGGGTTGTAGACCGCCATTTCCGCCACCACCTCCACCTCGACACAAAACTCCTTCATCTTGTCGGGGAAGACGAGGCGGGCGTTCCAGTTGGCGAAGGGATCCTGCTGCCAGTTGATGAAGTGTTCGCCGCCGGTGATCTTCTGCGAATAGCTGAGGATCTTCGTCCGGCAATGCGGAGCCGGCCTCAGGCGGACGACATGCGGTCCATGCCCGACTGGCTTGTCGTAGGTATAGTGGGTCTTGTGATGGAGCGCGACGTGGATGGCCATGGAGAGGGGAGGTGAATCAGGATTCAGTCGGTCGGTAACGGGGAAACAGCCCGTCAGCAAACCCAGCGGTCAGGAGGCGGACGGTCGGTGAGGCCCCGGCGACTGGCTGGCCGACGACTCGCCGGCCACGCCGGCTTGCTGCTGCTGTTCTTCCTGTTGGACGAAGACCTCCTCATCAAAGACGGCAAACGAGAGGAAGAAATAGGAGCCAAAGAGCGCGTCACCAATCGAGTTGAGCTGGAGCTGAAGGTCGTCCAGGTATTGGTGGAGACCGCGGTCGAAAATCTCGTCGATGGTGCTGAACTGGAGTTCCGCCAGCAGGCGGCCGGCAAGCTTCTCAGAGTCGTTGACGAAGCGGCCCTCCTGCACACCGGAGATGCGGCGCAGCGCAGTGTTGAGCTCCGTCACACAGAAACGCACCGAGCGGGGCAGCTCTTCGTTGAGCAGGAGAAACTCGGCGACCTGTTTTGGATGCACGTCGGCGCCGTAGATGGACTTGTAGGCGTCCCAAGCGCTGCAGGAGCGCAGGATCGCGGACCACTCGAGCGATTCGGTCTGGCTGATGGATTTCGGCGAGCCCTTCTCGGGAAGCGTCTGGTGCCGGACGTCGAGGATCCGGGAGGTCTTGTCGGCGCGTTCAAGGAACTTGCCCACCTGGTTGAACTGCCAGCCTTCGTTGTGGATCAGGGTCGCGAAGGTGATGCCGACGATGTGCAGGGAGCTGGCCTTGATCTTCTCGAAGAATTCGCTCGGGCTCTGGTCCCAGAGCCGCCGGGCATCCCGGGAACGGATGAAGAGGTAAAGGCGGTTAAGCTCCTCCCACAGCTCGCCCGTGATCTGGTCCCGCACCATCCGGGCATTTTCGCGCGCCTGACAGATCGACTGCACGATGGAGTTGGAATTCTCCATCTGGAACACCATGAACTCCGTGACGGCTTCAGCAGTGGCCACCGGGTGGAGTTTGAAAAATTCCGCCTCGTCACCCGTGGCCAGCACGACCGGCAGCCAGTGCTCGGCGAGCCGCTGCTCGTCGAGCTTCCGGAAATCGAGGAGCAGTTGGAGGTTGGTGTCCACGAGCCGCGCGATGTTCTCGGCGCGCTCGATGTAGCGGGACATCCAGTAGAGGCAGTTGGCGACGCGGCTCAGCATGGGAAAATGGGGGAGATTTCGGTCATCAGTTTTCGGTCTTCAGCCGTCAGGGATCCGCAACCGGTCCGCCGCGAACCCCGGCTGCCGGCAACTGCAAATCCGACCCTGAAGAAAAGCTCACTCGTCGCCATAAAGCACCCAGGTGTCCTTGCTGCCGCCGCCTTGGGACGAATTGACGACGATGGAACCCTTGCGCAGGGCGACCCGCGTCAACCCGCCGGGAACGATGGTGATCTTTTCGCCGTAGATGATGTAGGGCCGCAGATCAATGTGCCGGCCTTCAAACTGGCCGCCGCCCACATGCGTCGGGTGGCGCGACAGCGAAATCATCGGCTGCGCGATGTAGTTGCGCGGATCGGCCTCGACGGCGGCGCGGAACCTTTCGATCTCATCCTTCGTCGACTTGGGCCCGACCAGCATGCCGTAGCCGCCGGACTCGTTGGCGGCCTTCACGACCAGTTGGTCGAGGTTCTCGAGGATGTATTTTTTGTCGGCTTCCTCGTTCGCCAGGTAGGTCGGCACGTTCGGAATGATCGGCTCCTGATCCAGGTAGTATTTGATCATCTTCGGCACGAACGCATACATCACCTTGTCATCCGCGATGCCGGTGCCGATGGAATTGGCGAGGGAGACATTGCCCGCCCGGTAGGCGCGCACGATGCCGGGCACGCCCAGCATGGAATCCCGGCGGAACACCGTCGGGTCGAGAAAGTCGTCATCGATGCGGCGGTAGATGACGTGCACCGGCTGCAAGCCTTTCGTGGTCCGCATGAACACACGGGCGTCGCGCACCACCAGGTCGCGGCCCTCGACGATCTCGATCCCCATCTGCCGGGCAAGATAGGTGTGTTCGAAGTAGGCACTGTTGAACGCGCCGGGTGTCAGCAGCACGACCGTCGGGTCGGCCACGCCCGCCGGGGCGATATGCTGGAGCATCTTGAGCAACTCCTGGGAGTAATGCTCCACCGGCCGAACGCCCACCTCCTCGAACATGCCGGGGAAGGTCCGCTTCATCGCCCGCCGGTTTTCCAGCACGTAGCTGACCCCGCTTGGGCAGCGGCCGTTGTCCTCGAGCACCATCCAACCGCCGTCGGCACCCCGGATCAGGTCGGTGCCGCAGACGTGGATGTAGATGTCCTTGGGCACATTGAAGCCCGCGAACTCCCTCCGGAAATGTTTCCCCGAGAGCACGTAAAAGGGCGGCACCACCCCGTCCTTCACGATCTTCTGCTCGTGGTAGATGTCGTGCAGGAAGAGGTTCAGCGCGGTGATCCGCTGGACCAGGCCGGCCTCCAGTTTCTCCCATTCCCGGTTGCTGATGATCCGCGGAATCAGGTCGAACGGAAAAATCTTCTCCGTGCCCTGGGCGTCGCCGTAGACGTTGAAGGTGATGCCCTGGCGCAGAAAAGAGAGGTCAACGGACTGGCGGTAGCGGTCAAAGTCCTCCGGCTTGATCTGCCCGAAAAGCTGTTGGAAGCGCCGGTAGTGCGGGCGCACCTGGTCGTGCGCATCCACCATCTCATCGAAAAAACTCTCCGCTCGGTAGCCGTTCAGCACGGGCCTATTGGGGCGGTTTGGGCAGGCTTTGCAGCAAGGAAAAAGCCCGCTTTGAAACCCGAAAACCGCTCATGGTTCCCGGGGAAACGATTCAGGCTTTTACGCCGAGCCCGATTTCCTCGCGCAGATACCGGAGGCTCCGGGCCAGTTCGCCCTCCTGCCGCTCCCTGTCTCCAAGGCCGTCTTTGGGCACCGCCTGGCCGCGCTTGGCGAGCGCCAGGAACTTGGCGAACTCCGCCGCGGGTTTTTTCGGGAAAGCCTCCCAGAAACCGGCTTCGAGATAGGGAAACTCGACGGAAAAACCACCGATGGTTTCGACGTTCACCGCCACGCCCGGACACAGCTGCGCGTAGCGGGCGAAGTAGGCCTTGAGGTCCACGCAACCGCCCTCGCCAAAGGCGGTCCACTGGACCTTCGCCCCCTTCGCCGTCTCCCAAATGGCCGAGTCGCGCAGGCTGGTCGTAAGGGCGTAGGGGCCCAGCTTTTCCAACGAGTCCAGCGGATCTTCAAGGGTCCAGACGGCGTTGCCGTTGTCCATGTTGGCGCCGACCCAGTCCTTGCCGGCACCCTCGATCAGCGTGATGAGCTCGGCGGCCGTCATGTCGCCCGCGTGGTTCTCGATGGCCACCTTGACTCCGGAATCCAGCGCCAAACTCCGCTGCGACTTGAGCACCTTGATCGTGTCGTCGATGCGGGCCTCGATGCCACCCGGAGTCCGGCGGTCGTCGCGGCTGCCGAGCACCACGCGAAAGACGGGGGAACCCAACGCTTGGGACAGCCGGATCCCCAGGGCGAGGTGTTCCTCGGCCGTGCCCCAGTCCTTTTTGAAGGACTTCGAGGTCGGGCAGATGCTCCAGGAACCGAGCAGCAATTCGACCCCCTTGTCGGCAGCGTAGCCCCGCAGCGTGGCGGCGTCCTTGAGCTCCAGCGAGCCCAGGGCCGGCAGATCCGTGATGAACAGCGTGTCGAGGTTCAGCTTCGCCGCGTAATCCACCAGGGCCGACCCCTTCAGCCCGAGGGCGCGCACCGCGAAATTATCCATGCCGAGGCGGATCCGTTTGCCGTTGCGGTCGAGCAACGGCGCCGCCGCGGCGCGAGCGGGCAGGGAGGCGGCGGCCAATCCGGCGGCGGCGAGCGTGGCGGTGGCAAGAAAATCGCGACGGTTCATAGAAAAATCCACGGCGGTTGTCGCACGGGCGCCGCGGCCCCGGCAAGACCGCCTTTCCGCGGCACCCGCGGGCGAAGCATTCGTCCCTAGCCCTTCCCGCCCCGCATGATCGAGACGACCGAAACCTCCTCGCGCAGGTATCTCGCGGCGACCGTCCGCACCTCGTCGAGGGTCACCGCCGCGTAGCGCTCGTCCTCGGCCCGCGCGTGGTCAAAACCCAGCCCGTAAAGCTCGTCGAGCGCCGTGCTCAGCGCGAAGCCGCCGAGGTCCTGGCGGGCGATCTTCCGCTGGCCAATGATCTTGGCCTTGGCACGGGAGAGCTCCTCCGCCGTGAGGCCATCCCGGGCCAGCGCGGCGGCCTGGGCACGGAGCTCGGCTTCGACCAGGTCCGCCTTCTCCGGGGCGGTGCCACAGTAGAACGCGAAGAAGCCGGGGGTGCGGCCCAGAAAGTTGGTCGCGCTTACATAGTAGGCGAGCCCAAGCTCGTCCCGGATGCGGAGAAAGAGGCGCGACCCCATGTCCGAACACGCTTCCTGGATCAGTTCGAGCGCGCACCGGTCCGGCGACTCGAAGGTCGAGCCCGGGAAGCCAAGGGCGACGACGGCCTGTTCCTTGTCGCGCGCCTCATCGAAGCGGTGCTCGGGCCGCACCGGTTGTGCATGGAGGGCACCGAAGAGCTGACCGCGCGGCCATTTTGCCAAAGCGGCTTCCAAGGCGCCGCGAACCGCCTCGGCATGGACGTCGCCGAAGACCGCCAGCACGCCGTTGTTGGGCACCACGAGCTGCCGGTGGAACGATTGCAGGTCGGTGGGCGCGAGCCGCCGGATGACCTCTTCCGTGCCCAGCGCATCCAGGCCGTAGCCGTTCTCGCCGAACAGGCCGCGGCGCATCGCCTTGAAGGCACATTGCAGCAGTTGGTCCCGCTGTCCCCGGATGCCCGCGAGCTGGACCTCCCGTTCGCGTTCAAACGGTTCCGCCGGGAACGTGGGGCGCAGCAACACGTCCGCAAAGAGCTGCAGGCCGGCTTCAAAATCATCCCGCATCACCTCGGCGCTGAGCCCGAAGCTATGGTTGCCCGCGTAGGGTTCGAGACTGCCGCCCAGGCTTTCGATTTCGATCGCGATCTGTTCGGCCGAGCGGGTGGAAGTGCCCTTCACCAGCATGCGGGCCAGCAGCGACGTGATGCCGGAGTTGCGCGTCGTTTCGGCCAGGAGGCCGCCGTTGAAGGCGAGGCGGAACTCCACGAACGGCAGGCGGTGATCCTCCTTCACCAGCAGGCGCAGCCCGTTGGCCAGCTCGAACTTCTGCACCGCGTGCTCGGTCAGCGTCTCCACGGACGCGACCGCCCTCGGGGCAGCGCCCTTGGGCAGCAGCGCGTAGGTCGTCCGGCCGGTTTCGGCGAGATAATCGTTCGCCACGCGGCGGAGATCTTCCGGCGTAAGCCGGCGCACGGCGGCCAGGTAACGCTCCGAGAAGTTCAGGTCGTGCGTCAGCATCCAGTTGGAGCCCAGGTCCTGCGCCTGACCTTCCATCGTCTTGCGGGTCGCGAGCGTCCCGGCGGTGAACTGCTTCACGGCCTTCGCCAGTTCCGCCGAGGAAACCCGCTCCGTCTTGAGCCGCTCGACTTCGGCCAGCATCGCGTCGCGGGCCGCGGCAAACTTGTCGCCGTCGCACACCCCGCTCAGCCCGAAGAGCCCGGCCTGTCCCGGCGTATAGATCCAGGCGCTGACGGAATGGGCCAGCCCCGCCTTCTCCCGCACGGCCTGATACAGCCGGGAACTGCGTCCCGAACCGAGCAGCGTCGAGAGCACGTCGAGCGCCGGGGTGTCGGCGTGATGCGCGTCGGGCATGTGCCACGCCATGTGGAAATGGCCCAACTCCACCGCCGATTCCTCGATCACCTCCCGGGCGCTGGTGGGCCGCGGCTCCGCCGGCAGCACCTGGGCGGGCAGCGGGCGGGCGCGGTTGCCCGCATAGGCCGTCTTGAGCTGCTCGATCACCTCGTCGGACCGGAAGTCACCCACGACCACGAAGAAGCAGTTGTTGGGAGCGTATTTTTCGGCGTAGTAGCCGGCGATCTGCTCGCGCGTCAGCCGGTTGAAGATGTCTGGCACCCCGATGATCGGGAAGCGATACGGGCTGCGCATGTAGGCCACCTCGAACAGGCGCCGGCTGGACCGGCGGCCCGGATCGTCGTTGCCCATTTCCATCTCGCGCCGGATCACGTCGAGCTCCTTGACCAGTTCCTCGGCGTTGAGCGTGGCGTGCTGCATGATGTCGCCCAGGATGTCCACGGCGACGTTCGCCCCGGTGTTCGGCACGCTGATGTAGTAGACGGTCCGGTCGAACGACGTGTAGGCGTTCATGTGGCCGCCGGCGGCCTGCACGGCCTGGTCGATTTCCGCCCCGGCCCGCGTCGTCGTGCCCTTGAACAGCATGTGCTCCAGCACATGCGAGAGCCCGGCACCCAGCCAGGCCCCCTCGTCGATGCTGCCCGCCCGGCACCAGGCCTGCGCGCTGACAACCGGCGCACTGTGGTCCTCCCGCAAGATGACCTGGAGACCGTTTTCAAGTGTGAACAATTTAACCCCCGGTGGGAGCGAAGGGATGGCGAGCGCGGCGGCTTCGCTGCGGACAGAACTGGCGGACGTCATTTTGTAGTGCGGTGAAAGTAGCGGTTTGCCCAGACACTCAAAGGGTAAAGCTTGGCCGTCGGGAGGCGCCCGGAACGGTCGCCCGCAATTCCGGGCACCGACAACCCCTTCCCGGGGTGACGGGCCGACCCCAGCCAAACCGGGCCAAAACCCGCTTTGCTTTTCCGAACGGATTGCCTCCGACTCTCGCCGTCCGAAGCTCGCTCCCGCCATGAAAACCTTCCGCAAATTCCTTAACCTCGAATTCCTTCCCCAGAGCCCCGACCTCGGTCTGCTGCTCCTGCGCCTCGGCCTCGGCGGCTCGATGCTTTGGCTGCACGGCCGGGACAAGCTGATGAAGTTTTCCAGCCTGGCGTCCGGGTTCCCCGACCCGCTCCACCTGGGTAGCCGGGCGAGCGCGGGCCTGAGCACCTTCGCCGAGGCGGTCTGCGCCGCCCTGCTGGTGCTGGGCTTTTTCACCCGCTTCGCCGCCGCCGGTCTGGTCATCACGATGGGCGTCGCGTTCTTCCTGATTCACAGGGCGAAGTTCGCGGAGGGCGAGCTGGCCTTTGTCTATCTGGCCGGCTTCGTGACGTTGCTGTTGGCCGGCCCCGGGAAGTTCGCGCTGGACGGAAAGGGAGGCGGGAGCCCGAAAGGTTCCGCTCCGAAGAGCGCCAAGCCGCGGGACCGCTAACCGGCGGAAACCGGTCTACCCGGCCGGCTGAAGCAGTGCAGACGGGCAATCCTCGGCGCGGTCGGAAAACGGTTTCAAGGCGCCGCCGAGCGCCCGCAGCAGGGCGGCCGCGGTAAAGGGCTTGGGCAGGAAGTCGAAGTCCGGCCCGCCGGGTTTCTGGGCGCCCAAAGCTTCAGGACTATAGCCGCTCGTGATGACCACCTTGAGGTCGGCGCTCTCACCGCGCAGCCGTTCAGCGAGGCCCCGGCCGCTGAGCCCGTTGGGCATCACCATGTCGGTGAAGAGGAGGTCCACCTCGCCGGCGTGCTGCGCCCAGACCCGGAGCGCATCGATTCCGTCGACTGCCTCGAGGACGCGGAAGGAGTTGCGGGCAAGCACAAGCTTGACGAATTCACGCACGCCGGGCTCGTCCTCGACGACGAGGATCGTGCTGGGCTCGGGCGGGAGGGTCACCTTTTCGCTATCGGCCCCAGGGGACTGGTTGGGTTTCAAATCACCTTCGTATTGGGGCAGGAACAGCTTGAAGACCGAACCCCTGCCCGGCTGGCTTTCGACCTCGATCCAGCCTTCGTGCTGACGAACGATGCCATAGACGGTGGCGAGCCCGATGCCCGTGCCCTTGCCAACCTCCTTCGTCGTGAAGAACGGTTCAAAAATGTGGGATAGCGTCTCCGCATCCATGCCGCAGCCGGTGTCGGCAACCGACAGCGTCACAAACCGGCCGGACCGGGCAAAGGGGGACTTCCCCGGGGCCGCTTCCGTCACCGTTTCAAGCGCGGTCTCGAAACTCAGCACACCGCCCTCCGGCATCGCATCGCGGGCGTTGACGGAGAGGTTGATGATGACCTGGCTGAGGTTGCATTCGTCGGCGAGGAGAGCGGCAGCCTCCGGCGAGGCCTGCACGCGGAGTTCGATGTTCTCACCCAGCAGCCGGCGGAGCAGGGTAACGGCATCCGCCAATATCTGATTGAGGTCCACCGGTCGTGGCCGGGTGACCTGCTTGCGGCTGAACACCAGCAACTGGCGCGTCAGCGTCGAGGCGCGGCTGGCGGCGGACAGCACCTGCTGCAGCGACTCGGCCTTCACCGTGTCGTCCTGCAAATCCATGAGGACGAGTTCGACGTTCCCCTGGATCACCGTCATGAGGTTGTTGAAGTCGTGGGCGATCCCCGCGGCCAGCTGGCCGACCGCCTCAATTTTTTGCACCTGACGCAGGTCGGCCTCGGTCCGGCTGCGCTCAGCCATTTCACGTTCCAGCGCCGCGGTGCGTTCGTGAACCTTGCGGTCCAACTCTTCCACGGTCGAACGGACGGCGCGCGCCAGATCCCACTTCCGGGTCAGCGCATGGGCAATTTGGAGAACTTCGACGGAGTCAAACGGCTTCTTCAGCACGAGCAGGTTGTCGGAGTGTCCCAATCGACGGCGCATGTCCTCCCAGGAGTAGTCCGAGTAGGCCGTGCACATGACCACCTGCAGGTCCGGGTCCACTTCCCAAAGCCGTTCGATGGTTTCCAGACCGTCCCAGCCCGGGGGCATCCGGCCGTCCACGAAAGCCAAAGAATAGGGACGGCCAGCGGCCACCGCCGCGCGGACTTTTTCCAAGGCTTCCTCACCCTGCAAGGCCGAGTCGAACCGGAAGGATTCAATCCGGTGCCGGGGTGCCGGGTCGCCGAATAACGCCGACTCGAGGTCGTCAACCGGGGGCTTGGCCAGGGCGGCAAACAGCTTGCGGAAATCTTCGTGAATCGCCGGACTGTCGTCGACCGTGAGGATGGAGTGGAGCTCGGACATGTTCAGGCCGCCTCTTCACGTGGTGCGGCGGCCTCCGCCAACCGCACGACAAAGTGGAAGATTGATCCCTCGCCCACCGAGGAAGTGACTCCGACCGAACCTCCCATCATCTCGACCAGACACCGCGAGATGGCCAGGCCAAGTCCCGTGCCGCCGAACTTGCGCGTGGTCGAGGCGTCCGCTTGGACAAAGGGGGCGAACAACTTCGCCTGGCTCTCGGCAGAGATCCCGCAGCCGGTGTCCTTGACCTCGAAGCGGAGCGCCAGTTTTCCGTTCTGCCACCCCTCCGCCTTCACCGAGACAGCCACGCCCCCCTCGGCGGTGAACTTGACGGCGTTGGACAGGAGGTTGAGCAGGACTTGGCGTAACCGGGTGGGATCGCCCGTCAGCGTGTGCGGGACCGCTTCGTCGACCTGGGAGGTTAGGGTCAGGCCTTTCTGGCTGGCGGCAGAGTTGATGATCTTCAACGCCTCCGAAATAATCTGGCGGGGGTTCAGGCAAACCTGCTCCAGGACCAACCGGCCTGCCTCAATCTTGGAGAAGTCGAGGATGTCGCTGAGGATGGTGAGCAGGGTCTCCCCGCTGAAACGGATCGTCTCCGCATACTCGCGCTGTTCGGGATCCAGATCGGTATCCATCAGGATCTCGGTCATGCCCAGCACGCCGTTGAGCGGCGTCCGGATCTCGTGGCTCATCGTCGCCAAAAACTCGCTCTTGGCGCGGTTGGCGGTCTCAGCGGCCTGCATCGCCTGCGTCAACGACACGTTCACCTGCTCTAGGGCGCGCGTCCGCTGCCGCACCATTCCCTCCAGGGTTTCTGTTTTGACCTTCGCCTGGCGGTGGAGATCCCACTTCATGGTCATGGCGTGGGCCAACTGGATCACCTCAATCGCGTCGAACGGCTTCTTGAGGATCACCAGGCTGTCGCTCTGGCCGACGCGCTCGACGATCTGTTCCCACGAATAGTCCGAGTAGGCCGTGCAGATGACGACCTGGAGCTGGGGATAGGCCCGCCACAGATGAACGATGGTCTCCACCCCATCCCAGCCGGGCGGCATCCGGCCATCCACAAACGCGAGCGCATAGGGGCGGTCCTCGATCAGCGCCTGCTGCACCTTGGCGAGTCCTTCCTGGCCCTGGTAGGCTGAATCCACCTCGAACGTGGTCGAGGCTTCGGGAACCACCGTGCCGCCGAACAGGTCCGCCTCCATTTCGTCCACCGCCGATTTGACCTCCTCCGGCTGGAGGATCTTGCGGAAGTCGTCATGGATCGCGGCATTGTCGTCGACGACAAGAATTCGGGATCGGTGAATCATAGAATCATTAGGCTGCGACCGCACTCCGGCCAACCCTCTCATCGGCAGATGCCGCCGAAGTTTTAGCGGCCAATTTCACGGCTGGGAGTTCGAGGATGAAGGTGGCGCCGGTGCCGGGGCCGGCGCTGTGGACGCTGAGGCTGCCCCCGATCTCCCGTGCGGCGTTGGCCCCGCTGTGCAGTCCGAACCCGTGCCCCGTCTTCTTCGTCGTGAACCCGTGCTGGAAGATCTTCGTCAGGTTCTCCGGCGCGACCCCCATCCCGTTGTCGCTCACCTCCACCCGCACCCTTTCCCCCGCCCGCTGCCCGATCCGCATCACCAGCCGCCGCCCCTCCGCCCGGTGGTCCAGCGCCTGCTTCGCGTTGTTCACCAGGTTCACCAGGATCTGC
>JAYUSF010000216.1:0-15261 GCA_043755815.1 Verrucomicrobiota bacterium | reverse complement strand
GATTCCAGTATTGGAAGCTGGCCGGGCGCCGGACCGACGTGGTGCTGGTGGACGCCCAGCTGCCCTTTGGCAACGAACACCTGCTGCCCCGCGGCACACTGCGCGAACCCCCGAGTCATCTCGCCCGGGCGAGCGTCATTTTCCTCACCAAGGTGGACCGTTCGACGCCAAACCAGGACCGCCGGATGAGCGAACTCCGTGCGCGGATTTCCCGCCTGAACCAGCGCGCCGAGATCGTCGAGTGCCAGCACCACCCGCTCTATTTCGAGGACGTCTTCACCGGTGAAACCCACGGCCTGGAACTGCTGAAGGACCGCAAGGTCGCGAGTCTGAGCGGCATCGCCCAGCCCGAGAGCTTTGAATCCAAGCTGGTCGAACTGGGTTCGCAGATCGTGCTGGCGCGACGGTTCGCCGACCATCACCGCTTCCGCCAGCAGGAAGTGCTCGACGCGATCAACCGCGGCAAGAAGCGCGGCGCCGAAATGCTGGTCACGACCCAAAAGGATGCGGTCCGTTTCCCGAAACTCGACCGTCGAGATCTGCCCATCTACTTCATGCGGGTTGAAATCAAGATCATCGCCGGCGCGTCGGGCTTTGACGACGCGGTGCGGCGAATCTGTTTCAAGTAGTCAGCTTGAACGGGAAGGCCCGGCGGGATTGAACTCCGCCGGGCCGTAGCAAGTTCAGAGGGCTTACTTGGCGCCCTGGTCAATCCAGGCCCGGATCAATCCGATCTGATCCTTCGTGAGCGGGTCCCCTTTCCCCTCCGGAGGCATGGCTTCGTCGTCGTTCAGACGCGCGATGCTGTGGACCAGAGTGCTCTTCCCGCTGTTTCCTTTGACCAAATTGGGTGCGTTCTCCCCGCCTTTGAGCGTGGCTTCGAGGGAATCCAACCGCAGGTCGCCCTTGTGTTTCTCGGGGCCGTGACACTTGAAACACGACTTCTCGAAGATGGGTCGGATGTCCTTTTCGTAGGTGACGCCCTCCCTTTGGGCTGCGGGCGGCAGCTTGCTGACGTCAACGTCGGCCGCGAAGGCCGAAGTGCTGGCGGCGATGACCGCGACAAATGCGAGATGGATTTTCATGCGTTTAGCAATTTCGGACGCTGGCGACAGACGGGCGACCGGTCAAAATCATTCAACGAGGCCGTCCTCAGGACGGAATCCGAGGCAACCGCCCGCCGGACGCGTCCGTTTCAAGGGTTCCACATTCACCCAAGGCACAATTGGCGCCGTTCATTCCGGGGAACGACGAAACGATCCCGAGCCGAATCCATTCACCACCGTCACCTGGTGCCCCCCTCAGAGACTACCGGCAGCCGCTCGGACCTTCGTCGCGCCCCCCGATCACACTGCCAATAGGTGGGCGCCAACCGCTCCAGCGGCATGGCGGCTGCTAGGGTCGGTGACCATGATTCTTCGATGCTTTCGGAACCAAGGGTCAAAGTTTTACGAAAAGGTGAACTTTACGTGACATCTTCGACAGGCTTCATTCCCGGAGCGCAATCCGTTTACTGACCAAGCCATGGGCGACGACAAGATGCAGCTTCAACGCTGGGAACTGAAATATGTGATCCCACCGGAGCTGGCTTTGATGGTGCGCGAATTCGTGCGTTCCTACTTGGAACTGGACGAATACGGTGCAAAGCGGCCGGACCTGTCCTACACCATCCACAATCTCTACCTCGACTCAACCGAACTGGCCATCTACTGGGGCACGATCAACGGCGACAAGAACCGCTACAAGCTGCGCCTGCGCTTCTATGAGGACAATCCCCATGCGCCAGTCTATTTCGAGATCAAGCGGCGGATGAATGAGGCGATCATCAAGCAGCGGGGCGGGATCAAGCGCTACGCCGTCGAAGCTGTGCTGGCCGGACATCTGCCCGGCCCCTCGGAACTGGTCTCGGCGGATGGCCGGCAGCTGGTGGCGATCCAGCGGTTCGTCGAGTTGATGATCCATGATCGGGCGGCGCCCGTCGCGCACGTCCGGTATGACCGGGAAGCCTGGATCAGCCCGACCGACAATTCGGTCCGGGTCACCCTGGATCGCAACGTCTACATCGCCCCCGAATTTGTGGCCCGGTTCAGCGAACAGATGGACGACCCGTTCTGCGTCTTTGGCAAACTGGTCATCTTGGAACTCAAGTTCACCGGTCGCTTCCCCGATTGGTTCAAGGAGATGGTCCGGATTTTTGGCCTGCGGCAATGTTCGGCGTCCAAATACGCCGACGGCATCGCCCGCAAGGGGGAATGCTACTTCTATCCGGAAGGCTCCAGCCAATGGGGTCTGCGTGACTTGAACCTCGCCTCGGAGCGCAAATCTGAACGCCTCGCCAGACTCGACAACCTGCTGGCCCAGACCGCATAAAACGACATCCTGCATGGGAAACTGGATTCTACGTGGAGATTTTGGAACCGCACCGGATGATTTCCGGGGAATGCTGCTCGGTTTCATGCTGGCATTTCTCTGCGGCCATGTGGTCGCGTGGGTCTACATGGCCTGCCACAACGGGCTGAGCTATTCGCGGTCCTTCGTCAATTCGCTCATCGTCCTGTGCATCATCGTGGCCGTGGTGATGATGGTGATGGCCAACAATCTCCTCGTTGCATTCGGCCTGATGGCGGTTTTCGCCATCGTGCGCTTCCGCAACGTCCTGCGGGACACGCTCGACACCACCTACATCTTGGCCTCAATCACGATGGGAATGGCGTGCGGCACCCGCAAGTTCAGCACGGCCATTGTGGGCACGGTGCTGTTCTCAGTGGTCATGCTTTATCTGAACTGGACCCATTTTGGAGCCCGGCACCGCTTCGACCTGATCCTCAACCTCCATTGGGGGAGACCGATGGCCGAGCTCAGGGAACTGCTCCTGCTGCTGGATCGGCATTCACGCCGGGCTCAGGTGGCCAGCCAGCGCTCGGCGACCGCCGCGGAAGGCACGGACATCAGCTACCGCCTGCTCCTGCGTGATTCCGGCCGTGTCGATGAATTGATCACCGAATTGAAATCGTTCCCAGGGGTCTCCCGGGTCACCAGCCTCAAAGCGGAAGAAGAATCGGAAGTCTGAGCCATGGAAATGAACGAAAAACTTCCCCGCATCCCCAGCCCCCCAGGAACGGCGTTTCGCGAGTTCCGCATCCGGTTCCTGCCGGTCCTCGCATTTGCGTCCATGGTCGTTGTCACGGCGGTCACCTGGCAGGGCTACGTTTCGCCGTCCAACTTGGTCGGCGAGGTCGAAACCATCCGGTCAGTCATTACCAGCGCCCAACCAGGCCGTTTGGCCGAACTCACGGTAAACCACCTCCAGCAGGTCAATGTGGGCGACGTCCTCGCCCGCATCCTGCCGGCTGATCCGAAGCTGGTAGACGCCCAGGTCTCACTGACCCGAGCCCGGATGTCCTTTCTCCGCGAAGGCGTCGATTCACGTGTCCGCCAGCAAAACAACCGCGTCAATTTTGCCAAGCTCAAGCTCGACTGGCTCAGCCAGCGCGTTGATCTGGCCGCAACGAGGGCCCGCCTCAATCAGTTGGAGGCCGAACTGATCCGCGCGCAGCGAGCCCACGAAGGTCTCGGAGCGGCCCTCGATGCATCCGGACCCGTAGTCGCCACGGTGCCCTTTGGCAGCGTTGCACAGCTTCAGATCGCCGAGGCCAATTACAATTCGGCCCTGGCCGAGACCTCCGAGCGCCAATTGCTGGTCACCGAGATCGAAACGGCGATGAACCAGATCGGTCCGGACGAAGCCAAGCTCAACGACGAGATTCCCGCCGCGCTCCGTTCCGCCGTGGCCGTGCAGGAGCAGGAACTCAAGCTGCTGGAAGCCCAGATTGCCCCGGTGACCCTCACCGCCCCCATGGCGGGAGTGGTCTCAGCGGTCCACCGTCACGGAGGCGAGAACGTCCAGGCGGGCGAACCGATCATCACCTTGAGCGCCCTGCGCGGCGACCGGGTCGTCGCCTTTATCCGGCAACCGCTCAATCTGAACACGGGCACCAACATGGTCGTTGAGGTCCGCTCCCGCTCCATGTCACGGGCCATCGGGAAAGGGCGCGTCCTCGCCGTCGGTTCGCAGCTGGAACCGATCCTCCCAGAGTTGCTGGCGGGGCGAACGTCCCAGAACGCCGTGGAATATGGCCTTCCCATCCTGGTGAGTCTGCCGCCCGAGGTTCCCGCCCGGCCCGGGGAGATTCTCGACCTCCGCCCCTTGGACGAATGACGCGGCCGTGGCTGCGTCACGATCCGCAAAATGTGGCTTGCTGACCGCGCAGGCCGACACCATAAATCGCCCGCAATTTCGGAATCTTAACTGAGTAACCTATGGCCGACATCGCCAACCGCTACGAACAAAACGTCACCGGCAAGTTCTTCGTCGATAACCAGTGCATCGACTGCGACCTGTGCCGCGAAACCGCCCCCAACAACTTTACCCGCTGGGAAGACGGCGGTTACAGCTACGTGAAGAAGCAGCCTGAAAGTCCGGAAGAAGAGGCCCAATGCAAGGAAGCCATGGAAGGCTGTCCGGTCGAGGCCATTGGTGACCTGGGTGCCTAACCTGACCGCTGACCGCGCATTCCTTTCAGCGCCCGCCCCAACCGGCGGGCGTTTTTCGTTTGGGCCGACGGGTTCACTTCCCGAGGCAGAACTGCCCAAAGATCGAATCGAGCAGGTCGTCCGTCGTCGTCTTGCCCACGATCTCGCCGACCGCGCCGGTGGCGGTCCGCAAATCGCACGCCACCAGTTCAAGCGATTCGCCTGCCGCGAGCCCGTCGCGAGCCCGCACCAACGCCTCCAGGGCCCGGCGCAAGGCTTCGGCATGCCGGGCGTTTACGGTCAGTTGATGGTGTTCGCCGGCAATTGCCCCCGACCAGACCAGCGCCGCGATCGCGTCTTTGAGCGCCTCAACCCCGGCGCCAGAGGTGCAGGCTACCGGGATTACCTTCCAGTGATCAGGCACCTGTAAGGCGGACGGCAAATCCGCCTTGTTCCCCACCACCAACCGAGGTCGACCGGCCAGTTCAATCCCCAGCCGTTCGTCTTCGGGGGAGAGGGATTCCGCCTGATCGACTACGTGCAGGATCAACTCCGCAGTCTCCAGCGCCGCCCGGCTGCGTTTCACGCCCTCGGCCTCGATGGAATCCTGCGCCTCCCGCAGTCCGGCGGTGTCCACAAAGACCACCGGGATGCCGCGCACGTTGGCGGTCTCCTCGACCGTGTCACGGGTCGTTCCGGCGAGGGATGAGACGATCGCCCGTTCGCGCCCGAGCAGTTGGTTCAGCAGCGACGACTTGCCCGCGTTGGGCCGGCCGACGATCGCCGCCCGAATTCCACGCCGCAGAATCTGGCCTTCGCGGGCCGTGCGCAGCAGTTCATCCATGAACTCAGCCGCGTGAGCCATGCGCCGCAACAACCCCGCGTGCGTCTCGGGCGCGATGTCCTCGTCGGGGAAGTCGATGTGCGCCTCGACGTGGGCGAGCGCATTCATCAGGTCGTCGCGCAGGCGGTTGACCCGCACCGCCAATTTGCCTGCCAACTGTTCGTTGGCCGCGGCCAGCGCCAGTTCCGTGCGGGCATGAATGAGGTCCGACACCGCCTCGGCCTGAGTCAGGTCGAGGCGGCCGTTCAAGAACGCCCGCTGGGTGAATTCCCCCGGCTCGGCCAAGCGGGCGCCCGCCGCCAGGACAGTTTCCAAGACCAGACGCGTCACCAGCATGCCGCCATGGCAGGAAACCTCCACCGTGTCCTCCCGCGTGAAGGTCCGCGGCGCCCTGAGCACGGTCAGCAACACCTCGTCCACCCGCTGTCCGTCGCGGACAATGTGACCATAATGAACCGTATGCGACGCGACCTTGGCCAGTGCTGGCGCCGACCGCCCCGCGGGGGTGAAGACCGATCCGGCCACCGCCAACGCGCCCGGTCCAGAGATCCGAATGACGGCGAGCCCCCCTTCCCCGATGGGCGTCGCAATTGCGGCAATGGTATCGCAGAGCAGCACGGCCCGAGGAATTCAGCGGCCCGACTTGGAAAACGAAACCGGACGCCCCCGCGGGTCAACATGACCGAGGCAGTTCCCCGCGGCATTCTCCGCTTCCCGCCCTTGCAGAAAAAGGCGCGCCTTCTCGAAGGAATGCTTGTGCAGGTAGTGCAGCAGTTGGGGGTCGGTTCCGGGCGAGAGCTCCCGCGTCAGCCGCCCCAGGTCGGCCAGAATGGGTGCGAGGCTGGGTTTGGGATTGGCCGTCGGCATGGCGGCAACGCAGCGTTCCAACTCCAGCAGCCGTTCAAGGATCGTCTTCTCCGTCGAGGTCACGGAAGTTCGGTAGCCGATGTCGGCGGGAGAACCAAGATTCTTCGGGCGGCGCCGTTTGCCAATCCGGTTCAGTCCTCGGCGTCGAAATGATCGGCCTGCATGGCGAGGTCGAGCCGTCGCTCCGCCTCGAAGGAGAAATCAGGGGCTGGCCCGGACGGGGAGGCACTGGGCCGGCTCAGCTTCAGGAGGCGAGCCAGGGCAGCCGCGACTTCCGCCCGCCGCTCACGCCGCCAGCGCCGCACATCGCCCCAGACGAAGGTCCGCCCGCCGGCCAGGTAGCGGCACATCGGCTCCTCCTCGCAGAGCGCAGCGATGTCGGTCGAACTGTAGCGGCCGGTGGCCAGGCACCAGAGCAGGACGGCCGGCAGCGCCTCCGCCGCGGCGGTCACAGCGGCGTCCGGCGGCTGGTTCAGGGCCTGCCGCACGCGGCGGGCTAGGGCCACCGCGGACTGCCACTGACGCAGGTCCTCCGGAAACGGGCCCGCCGCCGCCGCATCCTGCGCTGGCTTGCGGAACACCATGGTTTGCGTGTCTTCGACGTCTTGACTAGTCATTGCTGTAGGTCTCCAGGTGTTGCCCAAGTTCAACGGCCGACCACCACCTCAATGGAGCCGGCGACGCCGAGCAAGACGAGATCAATCTTGCCGTCGCCGTTCACATCGGCGATGCGGGCGGCGAAGGCCTGGGTGGCAAGCGCGAATTCCGAGAGCAGATCGTAGCGGTTACCCGTGGCGTTCCAGACCAGCAACGACACCCGCTGCCCAAACTGATCGGGCATGATGATTTCACTCCGGCCGTCACCGTCCAGGTCGCCGACGGCGAACTGCGGGATCGAACCGACCATCTGGCCACTGAGCACTTCAAGCGACGGATCGAACGTCCGATCGCCGTTGCCGGGGAACACGCGCACGAAGCCGCCGTAGCCGCTCACGAACAGGTCCGTCTTGCCGTCGCCGTCGTAGTCGCCCAGTTCCATCACGTCGCCACCACCGAACTCGGCGATGCGGTCAAAGCGCGCCGTCAGGTCGGCGTTGGGGTGGGTGGACAGGATTTCGCCCAGGCGGATGAGATCCTTCTTCCCATCGCCGTCGAGGTCGGCGAGTTCGACCAACTGAGTGTCGAAGTTTGTGGGCAGCAGCGGCGCGTTTGCGGCGAGGTTCAACGACCCGGCCGCGTCCGTCGGCACGAGGAAGGCTTGGCCATTGGCGAAGACGAGGTCATCGTGATGCACGCCGTCGAATTGCCCGATGGCGAAGCCTTCGGCCGAAGGCACCAGCCCGTAATCCGTCGACGCGGCGAACTGGCCATTGGCGGTGCCTTTCAGCACGGCCACATGCCCCTGCTGGCCGAAGAACGTGGAGAAGACCCACGCGACGGCCAGATCGCGGTGCGGGTCGCCGTCCAGATTGCCGAGCGCCACCTTGCCGTTGGCATAAATCTGTCCTTCGCCCAGGACGTGCCGCCTCACCGCGTTAAACCGCCCCGTGCCGTCGCCGTGCAGGATATGGACCACCGCCTCCGTGCCGTCATCGCCCACGACGGCGAGATCCGGCACGCCGTCGCCGTTGAAGTCACCCTGAGCAAAGCCCTGCGCGCGGAAGTTCGGCCCGAGCGGCCCGGTGCCGGTGATCGGATTCGGGTTGAAGCAGCCGCCCACACACGGCACGCGCGCGAGCCGCAGCACCGGGGCGACGGTGCGCGAAAGCGAGGTGACGGTCTGGTTGCCGGCTGCGGGGTGGAGTTCCACGTCGAGCACGTCGCGTGTCGCCGTGGTGGCCACGAAGCGGTTGGTGCCCACATGAATCAATGCCGTCGCATCAGCGCGGCCCAAGGGGTAGGCCGGTCCAGCTACGCCGCCGTTGTAGGGATCAACCTGCTGCAACACATCATCCCCGCCTGCGGCCCCCGCCAGCAGCGCGAAGTGTCCGGTGGGATTGCCAAAGGCAAGCGCCTTGATGGCTGTGGGTGCCTGCGCCGCGGGTGCGGAAACGTTGACCAGCGGCGGCGTGAAACGGTTGAAGTCGTCAAGATGGAACGTCTGCCCCACCACGAGCGGCGTGGTCATGACCCCGCTGATGCGGCTTGCCCCAAGCGGCAGCGGATCAAACGTCAGCGGCCCTGCCTGGACCGGCAGCACAAAGGCTGGCGGAACGATGGGAAGCGATGACCGGATGTTCCCCAGCTTGCTGAACTTCAGCGTGCCGTCCACGTTGACCAGCGTGCGGAAGTCCCGCACGGAGTTCCCCACGCCCGGCGGCACCGGCGGAATCGCCCCGGGCATGAAGCCAACCACGCCGCCACCGCTGCTGCCGGGGCCGCCGGAACCCACTCCGCGGAACGGACCCGTCGGCGGTGTGCCGCGCGGTGACAGCACCGAACCGGCCCACTCGAAGAGTTCGTCGCCCTGCGCGAGATAGAGCGTGCCGCGCGGATCAAACACGATGCCGTCGCCCACGTTGCGCGGCAGCCGGCCGAGCGCACCAAGCCGGCCGGTGATCGGATCAAGCAACGCCAGCAGCTTTTCGCCGGCCTCGTTGTCCACAATCGCGAACAGCTCGCCGTCCGTGTAGGAAAAGGCCGAAGACCGGCCCTCGGTCGGTGACTGACCGCGATAGACTTCCAGACTGTCCCACAATCCGTCGCCGTCGGAGTCCACGTTGGTGGGCAGCGTGCCGAGGGCGATCTCCACGTTGTCGGGCAGCAGGTCGCCGTCGGTGTCGGCCCGCCGGGGATCGCCGCCGTTGGCCAGTTCCTCGAAGTCACTCAGGCCGTCGCCATCGGTGTCGGTCGCGGCCGGATTGGTGCCCAGCAAGGCTTCGTCGGCGTCGGAGATCTGGTCGCCGTCCGCGTCCGGTCCGCTGAGGCAGACAATGTGGCGGTCGAGCAGCCGCTCGTCAGGCCCGCCCAGCGCGATGAGGTTGGCCCCCGGATAGAGCAGGAGGTTGACGCGGAAATCGGGTCGGGCGGGGTCGCCGACCGGATAGAAGTAGCAGCGCCGCGGCTCCGAACCGTCGGCGCGGCTCACCACGATGTGCGGGCGGTTTGGATCCAGCGAGAGACCGGGCCGGCCGTCGAAGGCGAAGAGTTCCGGGGCGCGGCGCGGCTCCAGCGTGAGCACGCCGAGGGTGACGACGGAGTTCGCGAGGCGAGTTTCGTCAAAGAGCGCGCCTTCCACCACATTCATGCCTTCGGGCCTTTCCACGTCCTCCGTGTAGGGCAGTTCGGCCTGCAGGCCGAAGCCGATGCCCTCGATCCGCGTGGCGATGCCGCCGAAGCCCACGCGTCCGCCGCGCGCCTCCGTCTGCCCGCCCGCGACGAACAGGCCCTCGCCCGCGAGCACGCGAATCGCCCCGGCCCCGCCGCCACCACCGCCGCCGGCACTCAGCACCACGCCGGCGGCCCGCCGCTGCGCGCCGTTGCCGCCACTGCCGCCGTTGGCCGTCACGCCGCCGGCCAAAATGAGGCCGCGTCCCGAGAGGAGCCGGATCGCCCCGCCGCCTTCGCCGCCCGCGCCGCCGCCAAGCCGGGTGGCCGGATCGCCGAACAGTTCGCCCGACTTGCCTCCTCCACCGCCGCCCGAGCCGGGACCAAACTGCCGTGTCCACGACACGTTGTCGCTGACCGCACCGGAGGGGATGCGGAACCAGTGCGTGGGCGCGCCGTTCCAGAGGCCAGACGCGCCCCGCCGCCCGTCGGGCAGGTTCCTGATCAGGTCGAGCAGGTCGGCGGACACATCTTCGACTTCGTCGAAGGGATCTTCGCGCAGATCATCCAGGATTTCGTTGAAACAGTCCTGCGCGTCCACGCCAAGGCAGCCAGCCACGCGCAGCAGGTCGTTCACATCGTCCAAACTAGCCCCGGGCACGCCACGGTAGCCCACGCGCAGGTGCCGGGCGGGCATTTCGTAGAGCGCGAGAAACTCCGCGTCGCCGCCATTGGGACTACCGCCCTGGCCACCGGTGCGGAACCGCCGGGGCGTCGCCGCCGCGCCGGAGATGCCACCGATGCCGAAGTTGCCGTTGGCCCCGGAGACATTCACCTCGGCCAGCACCCGGATGTCATGCGTGGCGCGCAGGTCGGTCACGTCGAACGCCGGCGCGACGCTGGCACCCAGCACGATCGAGGAATACAGCCGCGTGAAGGTGCGGTCGGGCGGCAGTGCGCCCGCGAGGTCCGCGGCGTTGAACTCGGGCAGGCCGCGCAGGCGCAGCGGGAACAACGCGTCGGGGTGCCCCGCTTTCCGTAGCCGGATCTGCAGCGCGAGATCCTGGCTTTCACCCAGCGCGGGCAGCACCGGGCAATCGAGCAGGAAGGCCGCGCGCGTGCCGTCCTGGGCCGCCGCTCCCACCCGCGCCCTCACGAGCGGCCCGAGCACGAGGCCGGGCATGAGCGAGCCGTCACCGCGCACGACTGCGAGTTCCACCGCGCCGTCGAGGTTCGAGCCTTCGAGAAAAATGGGCCGAAGTTCACCTTCGTAAATGAAGACCGGCGTGGCGGCGGTGATTTGCGGCGCCGCCCCGGCGGCGTGGCGCACAAGACGACTGAAAGCCGGCAACTGGCCCAGGGCCGGGGCAATCAGGCCGTGCAGCGAGAAATGGCTGACCTCAGCGCGGGCGCTCTGGCCGTCGGGTTCGACGACGGCCACGACACCTTCGTCCACCCAGGCGCTCGTGACGGGATTCCAGCGCTGGAGCGGGAGTGATTCGCCGGGCGGGAGGGAGCGCGTCAGCGGCACGAACACGGCGACGCTCGTCGTGAACTGCGCCCCGTCCGGGCCGAGTTCGACGAGGCCGATAAGATCCGAACCCAAAGGCGGCGCGGGCCGGCTGTCCTGCGCGGGCACGCTGACCGAGATCGTCGTGTCCGCCGCCAAAGCACCGGCCGGCACCTGCGCTCGGGCGAGCAGGTTTTCCGACCACACCACGCCGCCCGTCGCGGCCGCGACGAGGTCCGCTCCGCGCGCCACCGGCGCGGGCTCGACATTGACGAGCGCGGTGGCGGTGTAGCTGCCGCCGGGCAGCGTGACCTGCGCGGTCACGGTGACTTCGCCAAGCTGCGTGAAGTTGTCCGGGGCGCGGAACAGTCCGTTCGCGTCAATGCTGCCGCCGCCGGCGACCGACCAAGCGACGGCCGCGCTCAGGCTGAGCCGGCGGTCGAGCCGGAACTGCAAGGCCTGGCCGGCGACCGCGTGGGCGACGGCCGGCTCGACGTTCGGGGCGGCGAGGACAATGAAGTTCGCCTGGCCAATCGAAGTGCCCTGCGGGGCGCTCACGTCCACGAGGCCGCCGGCCGTCCCGGTGGGAACCGTGACCCGCAGCAGGCCCTCCGCAGTCTCGACCAAGGTGGCGGGCCGGCCGCCGATCCGCACGCGGGTGTTGGTGGGCGAAAGGTCCGGCACGTTGCTGACGGTGATTTCCACCACGTCGCCGGGCACGCCGGTCTGCGGAAGGATGTTGTGGAGCAGCGGGGCCAAAACGGCGTTGTTGGGGACGTTGTCGCCGAAATTCAGCCGGGCGCTCCGGGGACCGTCGGCATGGCCGGCAGCGTCAAAGGCGGTGATTTGAACGTCCCAGTTGCCGACCACGGAGTCCCGACCGAAGACCAGCGGGAAGAGGGTCAGCGCCAACGGCTCCTTGCCGTTCTGGGCCAGGGGCCTGATCCGGTTGATCGTCGCGCCCTGCGGGTCGGTGAAGACGAGTTCCAGCCGCGCGAGGTCGCCATCCAGGTCGGTGAGCGCGACGAACAGCGCAGGGCGCACCGTGGCCAGATTGTTGATCGGCCGGCGGGCGGCGCCCGCCGGAGCACCCCAGAACGTGAGCCCAAGGGCCGGCGGTTGGCCTCCGGTGTTGGCCGGAAGGTTCGTCACTTCAAACGTGACCGCGCCGCGACCCGCGCCGTTGGAACTCAATAGCCGCGCCGTCACCCGCGGGGCGCCGAGCGGAGCTTCATCGCCATTGAGGAAGAAACCGAGCGTGCCGTCGGGTTGCACCAGAAACTCGGCGGGGATGCGGCGTTCGTGGCTCAGGGCGGCGGTGGTTTCGGTGACCTCCAGCACGTCGCCCGGCGCGGGCAGGCCGATGAATTCGAGTTCCACGAACAGGGTCGCGCCCGGTCCGAGCGGGCCGGCCTTCGGCGTGGCGGCCGTGAGCCGAGCCGCCCCGCCCCGGCTGATGAGCCGGAAGAATTCCTGGACGTTGGTCACGGGCCGGGTCACGCGGTTCTGGCCGTCCCGCAGCAGGGGGGTGACCGCGAGATCTACCCACGGGGCCGAGCCGAGATCGGCCGTCGCCTGAAGCGTAAACGTCCCCGCAATGTTCTCCCATGCGAGCTGCACCTCGTCCCCGGCGGACACCGCCAACAGGAGCGGGGGCGGCACGGCCACGCCGCCGGTCGAGCGGGTCGTGATGCTGAACGTGCTCCGGTCGGTGCCAACAAAGCCGTCGTGGACCTGCACTGTCACCTCGAAGACATTGTCCAACTGCGACGGTGCCGGCGTCCACGTGAGCAAGCCGGAGGGGGTCAAGGTGAGCCCCTCCGGTCCGCTGACGAGGGAGAAGGTGAGCGCCTGCACCGGGAGATCGGGGTCGGTGGCCACCAGTTGGAGGGAAAGCGGCGTGCCTTCCTCGACCACCCGGCTGCCCGGATCGGTGAGTTCCGGCGACACGGCCACTTCGAACACCTGCACGCTGAAGTTCAGCTCCACGGACTCCGGCGGAGTGGCGTTGTTCGTGGCGCGCACGGTGAACCGCCGCGTCAACCCGCCGTCCAGTTCGCCGGGCAGCCAGGTGAAGTCGCCCGTGACCGCGTCCAACGTCGCGCCAAAGGTCTCGCCGACGAGTTGAAACGTCAGGGTCCTGCCGACGGGCAGCGATTCGGCCGTCGTGACGTGCCGCGTGAACGGACTCTGTTCCCGGCCTTCCACCGTGCCGATGGGGGCCAATTCGAACTCCGCGCCGCGCGGCGTGACCGAGGCGAAGGTTGAGCCCACCCGAAGCTGGTCGGCGCTCCAGGCTGCGGCGCTGTTGAGCGCGAGCGCGGGAACTATTCCGAGGTCCAGGTCCGACTTCACCGCATCCGCGACGGCCGGTTCCGCGCCCAACGGCGGATTCACAAAGAGCGAGATGCGGTCCGCGCCGTCTCGGAACTCGAACTTCACCACCAGGAGCGTGGTCGCCGACGCCACGACGGCCCGGGTGGTGGCAACCTGCCGCGTTCCGCCCGCATCCTCGATCACGTAGCGCAGGGACTGGCCGCCGCCGGGTTTGCCCGCGAACAGGCTGACGCCTTGGCCGCCGAACGCGAGCAGGCCAAAATACCCGGTCGCCGTCGGAGCGCTGTCCGGCCGAACCAGCAGACTCACGTAGCGCACGGTGCCGTCCTCACCGAGGGTGAATACGGTCGGCCGTTGAATGGCTTGGGCGGAGGTGCCGGATACCCGCACCCGCACGCCCTCGTTGACGAGATTCGGATAGACCAGGTTGCTCGAGCCCACCAGGAAGCCGGTCCCGCTGAGAGTCCCCGGAATGCCGGCGATCCACGCACCTGCAAAGCCGTCGCCACCGGACTGCCCGCTGACGGGCATGCCCGACGGGGCGTAGTTGAACGGCTCATAGGCCAGCAACCCCTCCGGCGGGGTTGTCCCGATGACGAGGTTGAAGTCGGCACTCACCGGCCCGCCGCCCGGTGGCGTGACCGTGGCGGTGACCGGCGTCGTTCCACCCGCTCCGGCGGGCGGGCGGAAGGTGACCCGGCGGTTGGCTCCCGTGCCGGTGACGATGATGCGATCGGGCGGCAAAAGTGTGGAATCGGCCGCCGTGACGGCGAAGGCCAGCGCCGTCGCGTCGCCGTCGGGCCAGGCATAGGCCACGGGCAACGTCAGCTCCGCACCGGCGGTGACGCGCTGGGAACCGGTCCGCAGCCAGGCGAGCCAGGGCCCAGGCACGAACGGCGTGACGTCGGCGAAGCTTTCGCCCAACCGGATCTCGTCCACATCGATAATGGCAGCCGAATTGACGGCTGAAGGTCCGGACTGGACCCGCACCCGGTCAAACTGCAGATCCGGCCCGGTGCGGGTGGCCGCGGGCACGGTGGGCGTCGCGCCGGACGGCGGGTTGACGTAAAGTTCCACTCGGTCCTGGGTGCCGCTGACCCCGAACGTCAGGTGAACCACGAGCAACGTGGTCTCACCCGCGGCGACCGGTGCGGTGGAAGGGGTCACCACGATGCCGGGCGTGTATTGCTGCAGGGTCCAGTGGGTTGCCCCGGCGGGCGTCCCGATGAAGATCTTCTCGGTGTTCCCGTTGAACAGGGACACCCCGCCCCAACTGTTGGCCGGAAAACCGGCGTCGCGCCGGATCAGGAACGAAAACCACAGCTCGGTGCCATCGAGGCCGAACTTGCCGCCGGTTCGGAGCCCCGCAAAGCCGGTCGTGGTGAAGGGACGAAGTGCTCCGGAGGCAGTGGCGGCGAACCGCAGCGAATTTCCCGCCGCCCTCAGGCCGGGGCGGAACAGGCCGGACGCGACGACGGTGCCCCCGCCCGTCCAACCCGATTGCCAGCCGGTGCCCCCGGCCGAGTTGTTCACCGGGGTGTTGGCGGCATACCCAAACCCGTCGTGACTGATGAGCGCGGCACGGACGGGCGCGATTACGGCCGGGGTAAGCAGCGCGGACACGACGAGGGCGGCGTTGGCAAGCCTCCGAACCGGACGGATCAGACGGACGGACAGACCTCCGACCGAGGATCCCGAGGCCATCACATTCGGGCAAAGCTCAGCAACGCAGGCACGCTTGGATTTCACGTCCTCAGGCTAGCTGCCGGAACCTTAAACGGCCGTTAACCCAACCTTAAATCGCTTTTGTGGGTATGCACGTTACTCAAGTTGCCCCCACCGGCGGTGGTTTGGCGGGCGGAGCGCCGCGCAACACCCGATACGGATGGGGTTCAATCACGGC
>JAYUSF010000215.1:0-15309 GCA_043755815.1 Verrucomicrobiota bacterium | reverse complement strand
TCCTTGGTGGCGCGAAGCTCCTGCTGAGCCTGTGGAGCCCACTCGCTCGGCCGGAGCCTCGCGCCACCGGGTGAAGGCACGCCCAGAGGATAACGGCTACCCCGGTGGAAAGATGCGCCTTCCAAGGTGCCGCCGTGCTTCCAGCCGGCGGAAGCGTCGACGAATCCCCGGCGAGTGAGCCGGCTCCAGGCGTGCCTTTGCCCAAATCCGCAGCCAAAGGAACTGGACCAACCCCCACCCCCTCCCGGAAACTCCGCCGGTGCCCCCGGTGCGGATCAACCCTGTCAGGACGAATGCCCGCGGCCCCTGGTGGGGCTGCGTCGGGCTGCTGCTCGCGAACGCAGTGGGGTGGGGTGCCGAGCCGGCCGGTTTTCGCCGACTTGGATTCGGTGGCGCGACCAATGCCGTGCCGGCGGCGCGTTACCTGACCAACCAGATCTACCTGAACGGCTCCGGCGTTGCCCTCGGCGATCTCAATGGCGATCAACGGCCCGACCTCTTCGTGGCCGGGGCCGCCGGGAGCAGTCGGCTCTATCTGAATCAAGGTTCACTCCGTTTCACCGACGCCACCGCGGCCAGCTTGCCGGGATTGGGTGCCGGCCTTGACGTGACCGGAGCCTGCTTTGCGGATGTGAACGGCGATCGCTGGCCGGACCTGATCTTCAACACGGTGGCGCAGGGCACCTGGATCCTGACCAACGACACCCACGGGGTTCTGCGGCCCCTGGGTCCGCCGCTGAATCCGGGTCGCGCCGGCATGTCGTGCGCCCTGGCCGACGTGGACGGCGACGGTGACCTCGATCTCTACGTGGCCAACTACCGGCCGGTCACGCTGCGCGACGAACCGAACGGAAAGTTCGGCATCAAGCAGGACGGCCCCCGGCAACGGATCATCACCTACAACGGCCGTTCGACTTCGGCGCCCGAGCTCGAGGGCCGGTTCTATCTGGGGCCCAACGGCGTCAAGGAAAACGGCCAGCCCGACGTGCTGTTCCTCAACGGCGGCGAGGGTCGTTTCACCCCGGTTTCGTGGACCGACGGGGCCTTCACCGACGAAAATGGTAAGGCCTTGGTCGCCGTGCCCAACGACTGGGGATTGAGCGTGCTGCTGCGCGACCTGAACGGAGATGGCCGGCCTGATCTATACGTCTGCAACGACTTCGAATCACCCGACCGCTGCTGGCTGAACGAAACTGCGCCCGGCGGCCCGGTCCGTTTCCGGGCGCTGAACACCACGGCGCTCCGGAACACGCCGGCCTTTTCAATGGGGGCCGATGCCGCCGACCTGAACCGGGATGGCCACGATGACCTCATCGTCCTCGACATGCTCAGCCGGGATCATCGGCAGCGGAATTTCCAGGTCGATGCCCTGCCGCCCAGCCATCACCGCCCCGGCGATTGGGCGGAGCGTCCGCAGTTCTCCCGCAACTCGCTGTTCGTGGGCCGGCCCGATGGAACGTTCACCGATGTTGCGCGTCTGGCGGGCGTCGCCGCGAGCGAATGGGCGTGGACGCCGATCTTCCTCGATGTCGATCTGGATGGTTATGAGGACCTGCTGATCTCGAACGGCCACGAGCTGGACATGATGAATGCCGACGTCGCGATGCAGGCCGAGGTGGAGAAGGCGAAGCGCACCCTGAATTCCCGGGAACTGCTCGACCTGCGCCGGCTGTTCCGCCGCTTTGCGCCTCCGAAAGCGGCCTTCCGCAATCTGGGCCACTTCGCCTTTGCGGACGTGAGCCACGACTGGGGCTTCGACACGCCGGCGGTGACGCAGGGCATGGCCCTGGCCGATCTGGACGGTGACGCCGACCTCGACCTCGTGGTGAACAACCTCAACGACGCGCCGGCCCTCTATGAGAACCTGGCCACGGCGCCGCGCCTGGCGGTTCGGCTGCGGGGAAGCGCGCCGAACACGGCGGGCATCGGCGCGCGCATCACCGTCCGCGGTGGCCCGGTGCCCGAACAGTCGCAGACGATGATGGTGGGTGGGCGGTATCTGAGCAGCGACGACGCGGTCCGCTGCTTCGCGGCCGGAACGGCCAAGGCTTTGGGGGTCGAAGTGAAATGGCCGGGCGGAAAGTTCACCCGGATCGAGGGCGTGGCTCCGAACCAGACGCTGGTCGTGGATGAGGCCTCGGTCCAGGCGACGCCCGCCCCGCTGCCCGTCAGGTCGAAGCCGTGGTTTGAGGACGTCAGTGCGCGGCTGAACCACACCCACGCCGAAACGCCCTTCGATGACTTTGCCCGCCAGCCGCTGCTGACCCGAAACCTCAGCGTGGCTGGCCCGGGGGTGACGTGGGCCGACATGAATGCCGACGGGCACGACGACTTGCTGGTGGGAACGGGAGTCGGTGGCACGATCGCGGTGTTCAGCGGCGACGGGGCTGGCGCGTTCACCCGCCTCACCAACGCGCCACTGGCCCGTCCCTCGGCTCGCGACACCACCACGCTGCTGGTCCAGGCCGGGACGATCCTCGCCGGAATGAGCAACTATGAGGACGGCCAAACCAACGGCGGGCCGATCCGCCTGATCGATCTCGGTCGCAACGCCAGCGGCGAGACCCTGCCGGGTCAGGCGTTCGGGGTGGGGCCGCTGGCGTCCGCCGATGTGGATGGCGACGGCACACTCGAAATCTTCATCGGCGGCCGCGCGGTGGCGGGGCGTTATCCGGAGCCGGCCAGCTCGCTGCTGGTGAAGGCGGTGGGCGGCCGTTTCACCGTGGTGCAGCGCTTCGAGGCGTTGGGTCTCGTCAACGGGGCGGTGTTCACTGACGTGGATGGTGATGGCCGGCCGGATCTGGTGATCGCCGCCGATTGGTCGCCGTTGCGCATCTTCCACAACGACGGCGGACGTTTTGCCGAAATCACCGAAGCGGCGGGACTTGCGAACACGGTCGGCTGGTGGAATTCAGTCGCGGTTGCCGACCTCGATGAAGACGGCCGGCCCGACCTGATCGCCGGCAATTGGGGTTGGAACGGCTTCCCGGTTCCCAAGGCCCCGTTGGACGGAATTGAACCGAGCGCCGGCAACCGGCGCGGCCTCCGCTGGGGAGACGTCGACGGCAACGGGGTGATGGACCTGATCGAATCCTACTTTGGTGCCGACGGCCGCGAGCTGCCGTATCGCAAGTTCGATCCGGCGCTGACCGGGCTGCCGTTCCTGCGCGACCGCTTTGCGACGCGGGGCGACTATGGCGCGGCGACATTGCCGGAGATTTATGGGGCGGCCCTCGACCCGCTTCCGCGGCGCGAAGCCGCGATGTTCGGCACGACCGCCTTCCTCAATCGTGGCGGCCGCTTCGAGGCCCGGCGCCTGCCGGTGGAAGCCCAGTTTTCGCCGACCTTTGGGCTCGCGGTCGCGGACTTCGATGGCGACGGTCACGACGACGTGTTCCTCGCGCAGAACTTCTACGCCGTCAGTGCCGATGAATCGCGGCAGGACGCCAGCCGCGGGCTGCTGTTGCGGGGCGATGGCCGCGGCGATCTGGCGCCCGTGGCCGAAAGCGGCGCGCAGGTTTATGGCGACGGACGTGGCGCTGTGGTGGCCGACTTTGACGGCGATGGCCGTTCTGATCTGGTCGTCGGCCAGAACGGGAGCCAAACCCGGCTATTTCATAATCTCGCCGCAAAACCCGGCCTGCGGGTCCGGCTCGCCGGGAGCGGCGGGAATCCGGACGGAATCGGGGCGCAGCTCCGGCTCTTCGCCAGCGAACGCGGCGGTGCCGCGCGCGAACTGCATCAGGGCGCGGGCTACTGGAGCGTGGACAGCCCGACGGTCGTGCTCAGCCATGCCGAGACACCCACCGCCTTGGAAGTGAAATGGCCTGGTGGAGCGGTAAAACGATATGCGCTCCCGCCCGGCACCCAACAGATTGTCGCCCAGCCCGACGGCACGGCGGAACTCCGATGATCGGCCATCCGTCCATGGTGAACCGCTCCGCGGTGGCAGCCGAGGCATGGAGGTGTCTGCTTCTGCCGGCCAACGCTGCAAAACCCTGCCCAAAGCTGGAGCCGGGGACCGGCGAGGAGAATTGCACGACGGTGTCTTGGAGTGCGGCGGTGCAGCGCGGCGGAACTGCCGCTTTGGGCAGCGACCGATGCAGGGCTACGACCTTGCCATCAGTGGCGAACCACCCCGCAGAAAGCGGTGGCAAGCCCCTCGCACTCCAAGACGCTGCCGCGCCCCCTTTCGCCCGACAGTCCTCGCCGGTCCGGCCTTTGAAGTCGCGACGTCCTAGTGGGCTCCCCCCTCTCCTCGGGGGAGAGGGTTGGGGTGAGGGCGGGCCAGCCATCGTTCCGCTCTCAAGACTCAGCCTCTCGCTCATACTTCTCCTCGCCATCGTTCCCGGTCTTTCTGCCGCGTCCAAAATCCACCCCCTTGCAGTCCCCGCAGAAGGCCGCGCCGGCTTTGCGTTGCTCGCGCCGGCTGATACTGGCGTCACGTTCACGAACTTCGTCCCCGAGTCGCGGCACCTCACGAACCAGATCTTCTTCAATGGCGCCGGGTTGACCTTGGGCGATGTGGATGGCGACGGCCGCTGCGATGTGTTTCTGGCCGGCTCCGGCGGTGCCAGCACCCTCTACCGCAACCTAGGCGACTGGAAGTTCACCAACGTCACGGCCGCCGCGTTTGCCAGCGCAAAACTAGGAACCCTCGACGCCACGGGCTGCGCCTTCGCCGATCTCGACGGGGATGGCGATCTCGATCTGGTCGTCAACACGCTCGGACAGGGCACCCATGTCCTCTTCAACGACGGGCACGGAATCTTTACAAACCGCTTCGCGCCGCTGAATCCGGGCCGGGGTGGCATGACCATCGCGGTGGCCGATGTGGACGGCGACGGCTGGCTGGACTTCTACGTCGCCAACTACCGCAAGGACGGCCTGATGGACCGGCCCAACGCCCGGGCCAACTTCAAGGTCGTGCGGGGTCGCACCGTGGTCACCGCGCTCGACGGCCGACCCACCACCGAGGCGGACCTCACGAACCGTTTCATCGTGAACGGCGCCGGGGGCATCGAGGAGCTGGGCGAACCGGACGTCCTGTTCCGCAATCTCGGCGGCACCAACTTTGCCGCGGTGCCGTGGACCGGCGGCGCCTTCGTAGACGAAGGGGGAAAGGCGATCAGCGAGCCGCCCTTTGACTGGGGGTTGACCGCGATGTTCCGCGACGTGAACGGTGACGGGCGGCCCGAGCTGTATGTGTGCAACGACTTCGAGACGCCGGACCGGTTCTGGCTCAACGAGTCCAAGCCGGGTGCCATCCGCTTCCGGGCCGCGCCGGGAAACACGTTTCGCCACACGAGCCGTTTCTCGATGGGGCTCGATTTCGCCGACGTGAACCGTGACGGCGACGACGACCTGTTCACGCTCGACATGCCCAGCCGCGACCACGTCACGCGGCTCACCCAGGTCGACGACATGCCTACCACGCTCGCGACGCTGCGGTTCGACGGCATGGCGCGGCCGCAGTTTGAAGCCAACATGCTGCAGCTTGCCCGGGGCGACGGCACGTTTGTGGACGTGGCGGCGATGGCGGGCGTGATCGCTGCCGACTGGGCCTGGTCCGCCGCCTTTCTCGACGTGGACCTCGACGGCTGGGAAGACCTCCTGGTCACCAACGGGCAGGAACGCGCCGCCCGTGATGCCGACGTCGCCAACGAACTGCGCCGCTTCCGGGCCGGCGGCCGGCGCAGTGACGCCGAGCTTTTTGAACAGCGCAAAAAGTTCCCCCGCCTCGCCCCGCCGAACCTGATCTTCCGCAATGAAACCGGATCGGCCGTGCGGGGTGGCGGTTTGGTCGTCCCGCGCTTCCGCGAAGTCGGTGCGGAATGGGGCTTTGCCCTGACGGGCGTTTCGCACGGCTTCGCCTTTGGCGACCTCGACGGTGACGGCGATCTCGACGTGGTGGTGAACAATTTCAACGTGCCCGCCGCGGTGTATCGCAACCTGTCGTCGGCGCCGCGCGTGGCCGTCCGGCTGAAGGGCCGGGGCGGCAACCGGCACGGCCTCGGTGCGCGGGTGAAGGTGTTCGCGAAACCGGAGCCAAGCTGGCAGACGCAAGAGCTCGGCGCAGGCGGGCGGTATCTGAGCGGTGATGAGGCGGTCCGGGTTTTTGCCGCCAAGGGACCCGTCAGCGTGCAGGTTCGCTGGCCAGCCGGACGGGTTAGCACGGTGGAGGACGTGGCGCCCAACAGCGAAGTGGTGCTCGACGAGGCGGATGCGGGAAACGAGGCGATCATGCAGCCGTCAGGGTTCGACGGCACCGTGACGTCGGTGGAGGTTCCGGAGGGAAATCCGGCGGCCGACGAACTGACCCGGCAGCCGCTCCTGCCGCGCCGGCTGGCCTCACTGGGCGCCGGTGTGACCGTCGGCGACTTCGATGGCGACGGCCGCGATGACGTGATGCTTCCCGGCGGCAATGGCCGCGGGTTGACCGTGCTCACCCCGCGCAACGGCCAGTGGGTGACGCTTACGAATGTGCCGGCCGCCCGGGAACAAACCTGCGTGCTTCCCGTCGGCAGAGACTGGCTGGTCGCGGAATCCAGCTATGGCGAACCGTCCCCAGCAGGGCCCGCAGTGCGGACACTGAAGGGAGGTGAAGTGGTGCCGGCCCTGCCCGAAGCGGTCGGTCCGATCGCGCTTGCCGATGTGGACGGCGACGGGGTGCTCGACCTGTTTGTCGGCGGCCGCGTAATTCCCGGCCGCTGGCCGGAGGCGGCGACGTCGCGGACATATCGGCGCACCGGCACCGGCTGGGGTTTGCTGCAGGAGCTTCCCCGCGTCGGCCTCGTCAGCGGTGCGGTGTTCACGGACCTCGATGGCGATGGCGATCCCGACCTGGTGCTGGCCGGCGACGCCGGACCGTTGAAATGCTTTCGCAACGACGCCGGCAAACTCACCGGGTGGGATGCGCCGCTGACTTGGCTTGGGGGCGGCTCTTTGGCCGCGCGCTACCCGTCGCTTGGCACCCTGACCGGCCTGTGGAACAGCGTCGCCGCGGGCGACTTCGACGGCGACGGCCGGATGGATCTGGTCGCCGGCAACTGGGGCGAAAATTCCGGCTGCGAACTTTACCGCGAGACCGCGTCCCGTGGCCGCGCCGGAGCGGTGCCAGTCGTCTTTGTCCACGGTCCGCTGGACGACGATGGGACTTACGACGTGCTCGAAGCCTACGGTGAAGGGGCCTCACTGCGGCCGCTGCGTTCGCTCGGGCAGCTTGACGGCGCCTGGCCGTGGCTCGCGTCCGTTTTCCCGACCCACCGTTCGTTTGCGCAGACCAACCTCGCTGGCATTCTCGGCAGCCGGGCTGCCAAGGCGTCACGCTCGGAAGCGCGCTGGCTGGCGTCCGCGCTCCTGCTGAATCGCGGAGACCGCTTCGAGGTTCATCCGCTGCCCGACGTCGCCCAACTCGCGCCGGTGTTCGGAGTGGGGGTCGCCGATTTTAACGGCGACGGCCATGAGGACCTGCTGCTGGCGCAGAATTTCTTTGGTGAACAGTTCGGCACGGTGCGCCAGGACGGCGGCCGCGAAACGCTCCTGCTCGGCGACGGCCAGGGCGGCTTCTCGGAAGGGACGTTGCTGCGGCCGGCCAACGAGTTTGCCGGTGAAGGCCGCGGGTTGGCGGTGGGCGATTTCGACGGTGACGGCCGCGTGGAGGCCGTGGTCTCGCAGTATCGCGGGTCGCTCCGTTGGCTCCGCTTTGAAACCAAGGCAACCGGGCTCCGCCTCCGCCTGCGCGGCGACGAGGGCAATCCGTTTGCCGTCGGCGCACAGGTGGGTTGGAAAAGGTCAGGGAAGGCGGGACCGATGCGGGAGATCCATGCGGGCGGCGGCTATGCTTCGTGCGACAGCGCCGTCACGGTGCTGACAATGCCGGACGGCGACGTGCATCTCGAAGTCCGTTGGCCCGGCGGCAAACGCACCACCTCACCGGTGCCGGCCGGAACCCGGGGCCTTGAAATCAAACCCGACGGCTCGGTCCGTCCGTTGCCGTGAGAGTGAATCCGTCCATGCGTGGGTGCCCGCGGAATAATCGGCACTGGAACTCCCCCGCCCTCACCCCGGCCCTCTCCCCCGGGGAGAAGGAGACGATCACTACGCCCTTCGCCTCCATCCGCGCCGCGCTCCGATTCAGCACAGCGCCGAGCAGTCTTCGGCAGTTTGGCCGGTGGAGTTGTTCGGTGCGGGCCGGCTTTCCCCTCTCCTCGGGGGAGAGGGTTAGGGTGAGGGCGGGCCATGCTCATTCCCTTCTCACCTTGGTAAAGCAGCGACTCCTTGGGGGGGCCTCGGGCAAGCTAAGCTGGATCACACCCGCCCTCACCCCGGACCTCTCCCCCGGGGAGAGGGAGAAGGTTGCGACACCCTTCGCCTTCATCCGCGCTGCGCTTCGATCCAACGCCCATCAAGACTGGCCCCGGTATCCGGCCCGTGCCGAGGCCAAGTGCCCGTGCGCCCCGATTTGCCCGGTCGCGTTTCTCTGCGTTTCTCTGCGGATGCGTTTTCTTTTCTGCCTCGGGTGGCTGGCCGCCTTCGCGCTGCCTGCCCTCGACTGGCAGCAACGCGACGGCTGGCGCCTGGCGCCGGTGTCTCCGGCGCGCGGTGACAGGGCGGTTGGTTTCACGCGTCTCCCCGCGTTGGCCCTAGGGATTGGCTTCACGAACCGCTTGGCCGACGAGCGCAGCCTCACCAACCGCAATCTGCTCTCCGGCTCGGGCGTCGCGTGCGGTGACGTGGACGGGGACGGTTGGTGCGACCTGTTCTTCTGCGGCCTCGATTCACCGAACCAACTCTACCGCAATCTCGGCAACTGGAAGTTTACCAACGCCACCGCCACCGCCTTGCCGGCGAATGCCGGGTCGGTTCCCAACGACAGCACCGGCGCCGCGTTGGCCGACGTGGACGGAGACGGTGATCTCGATCTGCTCGTGAACGGTCTGCACGCCGGCACCCGCCTCTTTCTGAACGACGGTGTCGGGCGCTTCAGCGAAGTGACGGATGCGTCCGGGATTCGCACCCGGTCGGGCGCCACGTCGCTCGCGTTGGCCGACGTGGATGGCGACGGCGACATCGACCTTTACGTCTGCAATTTCCGGCCCGACACGATCCTGGATCAGCCCGCAGCCAAGTTCACGGTCCGGCAGGTTGGCAACCGGCCCGTCGTCATCGCGATGAACGGCCGGTCGGTCACCGAACCCGACCTGACCAACCGTTTCGAAGTCGGTCCCGGGGGTGACGTCATCGAGTTCGGTGAACCCGACGGGCTGTGGCTGAACGATGGTCGCGGCCACTTTAACGCGGCGAACTGGCCGGAAACCTTCCTCGACGAAGCCGGCCGACCCGTGCGTGGCGGCGACCGCGACTGGGGTTTGGCCGCGCAGTTTCACGACTTCAACGGCGATGGCCGGCCCGACCTTTACGTCTGCAACGACCTGCACACGCCCGACCGCTTTTGGGTCAACGTCTCCACCAACGGCCGCCCCCGGTTTCAGGCGGTGGCCGCGCTTGCGCTCAGGAACAACAGCACCTTCTCGATGGGTGTGGACTTCGGTGACCTGAACCGCGACGGGCACGTGGATTTCTTCACGGTGGACATGCTCGCACGGAGCCGCGCCCACCGCGTCACGCAGCTCGAAGGCATGGCGCCCATGCTTCGGCCCATCGGCCAGTTCGACGACCGCGTGCAGGTAAAACGCAACGCGCTCCAGCTGAACCGCGGCGACGCGACCTTCGCCGAGGCCGCGATCCAGGCCGGTGTCGAAGCCAGCGACTGGTCATGGGGCCCGCTCTTCCTCGATGTGGACCTCGACGGCTACGAGGACATCCTCATCCCCAATGGTCAGGCCCGGGACTTTCAGGACGCCGACGGTGCGGCCCGCATCGCGACGGCCCAGCGTGGTGGCCGGACGCTTGGCGCCGGGGAGATCGCGGCGTTGGTGAAGACGTTTCCGCGGTTCGACACGCCCAACGCGGCGTTCCACAACCGGCTGGGCAGCGGCCCGGCCAACGATCGCTTCGTGCCCGCGTTCGACGATGTGAGTGCCGCCTGGGGCTTTGGCGAAGGCAGCATCTCGCAGGGCGCCGCGCTCGCCGACCTCGACCACGATGGCGACGCCGATGTGGTGATGAACGATCTCCAGTCCGGTCCCGGAATCTACCGCAACGACGCCTTTGCGGGGCGGGTGCAGGTGCGTCTGAGGGGCGCGGGGGGCAACACCCGGGGAATCGGTGCGCAGATCACTGTGCGCGGGGGCGCCGTGCCGGAGCAGACGCAGGAGCTGATCGGCGGCGGCCGTTACCTCAGCGGGGATGAACCGGCGCGGACGTTTGCCACCGGGGCCGCGAAGTCGGTGCGGGTGTCCGTGCGCTGGCCGTCCGGCCGGGTGAGTGAACTGGCCGACGTGCCCGCGAACTCCGTCGTGGAAGTGAGCGAAACGAAGCTGGGCCAACCTCAACCGGTTCAACCAAACCGGCCGCAGCCGGTGTTTGTCGACGTGTCGGACCGGTTGAAGCACCTCCACGCCGAGGAACCGTTCAACGACTTTGAGCGCCAGCCGCTGTTGCCCAACCGCCTCAGCCAGCTTGGGCCGGGAGTGACCTGGACCGACCTCAACGACGATGGGTTCGACGATCTGATCGTGGGTTCGGGACGTTCCGGTCCGCTCGCCGTGTTTCAGAACGATGGCCAAGGCGGCTTCAAACGGCTCGACGAGGCGCCGTTCAACAAGCCTTTGAACCGCGACGCCACGACGATCCTGCCGGCCTCGGGCGCGTTGCTGGTCGGTTCGGCGAACTGGGAGGACGGTTCGACCAACGGCGGTGCGCTCCGCCTCTACGATCCGGCCCGCAAGGTCAGCGGCGAGATCGTGATCGGCCCGACCTTTAGCACCGGGCCGCTGGCGATGGCCGATGTGGACGGCGACGGCACGCTGGAACTGTTCGTGGGTGGCCGGGCCGTGGCGGGCCGCTGGCCCGAGGCCGCGGCCTCGCTGCTGCTCCGGAATGTGGGCGGACGCTTTACCGTGGTGCAGCGGTTCGAGGCGCTGGGGCTGTTCAGCGGTGCGTGTTTCAGCGATGTGGATGGCGATGGCGACGCCGACCTGCTGCTCGCCGGTGAATGGGGTCCGCTGAAGATGCTCCGCAACGACGCCGGCAAGCTGGCTGACTGGGACGCTCCCCTGACCTGGATTGTAGCCGACCCCCAGGCCGACCGCCGCCCGACACTTGCCACCCTGTCCGGCCTGTGGAACAGCGTTGTTTCGGGCGACTTCGATGGCGATGGGCGGATGGACTTCGTCGCCGGCAACGCGGGCACCAACTTCCGCCTGCGCGCGGGTGTGAGGGTGCCGCGGCGGGTGTCGTTCGGCGAGCTGGGCGGCGGGGAAGGGAACGACTTGATGGAAACGTGGACCGAGGCGGGCCAGGAGTGGCCCGAACGCCCGTTGCCGCCGCTGGCCCAGACGCTGCCCTGGCTGCGCGAACGTTTCCCAAGCCACGCCGCGTTTGCGGCGGCAACGCTGGCCGAGGTGCTCGGAGATCGGCTGAAGACGGCGCGCTCAGTTTCGGCGACGTGGTTCGCGACGACGATGTTTCTGAACCGGGGCGATCACTTTGAGGTCCGACCACTGCCCGCGGCCGCCCAGTTGTCGCCGGTATTCGGACTCTGCGTGGGCGACTACGACGGCGACGGCAACGAGGATCTCTTCCTCGCGCAGAACTGGGCCTGTGCTGAACCGTTCACGGCCCGCAACGACGCGGGTCGCGGGCTCTGGCTGCGCGGTGACGGACGCGGAGGGTTCACCGCCGAAATGAACTCCGGAGTGGAGATTTACGGGGATGGCCGGGGCGCCGCCCTGGCGGATTTCGACGGCGACGGGCGGGTGGATCTGGCGGTCGGTCAAAACGGCGCCGCGACGAGCCTGTTCCGTAACACCGGGGCGAAGCCCGGGCTGCGGGTGCGACTGCGGGGCGCGGGGGCAAATCCGCAGGCGGTCGGGGCAACGGCACGGTTGGTCTACGGCGAGAGGCGGGGTCCGGCGCGCGAGGCGCATCTGGGCGCCGGCTACTGGAGCGTCGACAGCCCGGTGCTGGTGCTGGGCCAGGCGGCCGAGCCCACCGCCATTGAGGTGCGGTGGCCCGGCGGGAAAGCCACCCGGGTGGCCATGCCGGCGGCCGCAGGGGAAGTGCAGGTCGTGGAGCCGGCTGAAAAGTAGCTTCCCGACCGCGGGCGGTGGGTCCACAACTGGCGGACAACGAAGCCATCGCTGCCGTGAAACCAAAGCTCCCCCGCAAGAATTCCCGGATGTTCCATCTGCTCTTTGCCTATTTCGAGGAGCGGACGGTCTCCGTGATGGAAATCGAGCTGGTGCTGCCCACGGCCCGCAATGACTGGCTCAAGCCGGATATCGATCGGAAACTGAAGCGGCTGGATCCCAAAAACCCCATCCACGCGGAACTGAGCCGGCTCGTGCCGATCAGCCATGATCTGCTGGAGGCGGTGGACCGCGGACTCTACCGCACCGGACCCGACTGGCCGGAGCTGGAGCCGTGGCTGCGCCGGTCGCTTTCGTATTTCGTGAAGGGCCACGATGCGATCCCGGGTCATTTCGAGGACGGCTTCGACGACGATCACCGCGAGTTCAAGGTGCTGGAGAAAAAACTCGGCGGCCTGCTGGATCACTTCCGCGTCTGGCAGCGGCGGCATCCGCCGCGCCGTTGATGGGGAAGGAGCCAGACAGGGACTGCGGGCCCTGGTCCGACGCGACCTTCGGTTCGTCAGTTCAGCCGGATCGCCCGCTGAATCCTGACGGGTTCCTTCAGCAACTGCCCTTCCGCAGGTGACGTGTGGATTCTTTGCACGACTTCCATGCCTTTCACCACTTGGCCGAACGCGGCGAATCCCTGGCCGTCGGGATTGCGTCTCCCACCGAAGTCGAGCTCGGGCTGGTCGCCCACGCAGATGAAGAAGTGGTCCTGTGCCGTGTCGGGACCGTCGCGCGCCATCGAGATCGTTCCATCGAGATGTTTCAGGCCCGTGTTGCGGGTGCGTTCGAGCGGGATGGGCGGGTGAAAGTCGTTGGTCTTGGCGGGATTCGCCTGGGCCTGCAGCACGGCGATCTTCACCGCGTGGGTGGGCTGATTGTCGGTGGTGACGGTGCGGAAGAACTGGCCGTCGGCGTAGAGTCCCTCGTGCACGTAGCGGAGAAAGTTCGTCACCGTCAGCGGCGCGGCGCGGGTGTCCAGCTCCAGTTCAATCTCACCCGTGGCCGCGTAGAGTCGGACAAGCGGGCGGGCCGGAACCGGTTCCTCGCGCCAGCGAAAGGTCGGTGATTGGGCCGGATCAAAGCCGGCGAGGTGCCTCCGTTCCGCGGCGGGCCGCTTCATGGGCCGCACGTAACGCCACGGCCGGTCGCCAAACACTTCCGCGCACAGGGCGGCCGCGGCGGGATCGTAGTCCTTCAGTTCGGCGCGGGTGTTGACGTGGTTGTGCAGGGCGTCGTTTTCCCGGTTGTCGTCGAACCAGCTCTGCACGCACTCGGCCCAGTATTCCCCATGGTTCACGGCGGCGTAAGTTCCCCGCCAAAGTCCGCGGTGGGTAGCGCTGCGAAAGGCGGCGACGAGGCGGGCATCGAAACCCGGGTCCACGGCGCGCAATCCCAGCGCGTGAATCGCATGGGCGAATTCATGGATCAGGATGTTCTCCGTCGGATAGACGTCGCCCGGAAAGGACAGCAGGTTTTCCTCGGCACAGCTCACGGCGGGAGCGGCGGGAGTCGCGCCAAGCCCGCGGGCACGGCGGTCCCAGTAAACTTTCGGGGTCAGGCCGGCGTGCTCGGGGACGTCGGTGGTGAACTCGTTGAAGGCCATCACGGCGAGCCGCGCGCGGGAGCTGGCCATGGCGCGCAAAAGGTCGGGACGACCCTCCAGCAGGTGCGCCACGATCCAGGCCGCTTCGCGCAGGGCGTAGTCCGAAACCTGGGCTGAGCCCACGACCGGAAACGGGCCGACGCGGAGCAGTTTCCGGTAAAACGGGGACAGCGCGAAATCGGCCCGGACCGCCGCCGGCACGGGACCCACGGTGGGCGCGACGGTCCGGCAACCGGCGATCAAGAGCGCGAACCCCAAGGCCGCGAGCAACATGGCGCGTCGGGAAATGGACCTCATGCTGTCAGGAAACCGGTTCGACGCGCGGGATCCGATTATGTCGCCCTCCCGTCTAGCTCGGCTGGCCAGGGTCCAGCGGCAGTTCCGGTTCGGCTGCTGCGGCCGGAGTTTCGGCTTCCGGAAGAGCGGCGGCCGGGGCGTCGTCGTCCTTCTGGAGGGCGACGAGGATCCGGCGCACGGGCTGAGCCTGATACGAATAACCGCAGGCGATCGTGCCCGCGATCTTCGAGCCGTCCGGCGGCTCCTTTCCGTCCGGCGTCTGGTGGAAGCGGCCGTCGAAATCTTCGCCGGTCCTGGCCTCGTGCGTGGCCAGGCCCAGCCGGCGGACGGTGTCGAGACACGCCGCGCGGAACTGACCGAGCTGGGCGATGAGCGGTTGCTGGCCGCTGCGGACCCCGGCGCAGAACAGGGCGTAAATGTGATCCAACAGATGCACCAGCACCTGCATGGCGTCCCCTTCCGTGCGGCGCAGTTTTTCCACCTCGAGGCGAAGCGTCTGTTTCTCCTGGTCATTGGTGCGCTGGATGAACTCCGCGAAGACCTTCGCCTCCTGGTTCATTTTGGCAGCCAGTTCCGTGGCGCTGGCGACGGTCTTGCCGGAAACTTCCTGCACGGTCTGCCATTGCCCGGTGGCGGCGGCGATGTGGTTTGCCAGCGTGGCGAGGCGGTCGATCTGTTGGGCGGCCTCGGCGAGGTTGGTCTGTTCCCAAAGTTTCACCGCGGCGTCGTGCTCCCGGAGAAACGGCAGGATCGCCAGCCAGGCCCCAAGCGCAAAACAGGCGACGACCAGCCCGAGGGCCAGCGGGTCGAGCGGCCAGCGGCTGGTTTGAAGGACAAAGGCGCCCAGGCCCACCAGCAGGAGATCACCCAACAGGAACGGCCACTTGCTCAGCTTTGGAGCTTCCGGAATCGGCATGGCGACAGACTGGCCGAAGCCGGCCCCGCTCGCCAAGTGTTTCGCGTCGGCACTCCGCCGCGGGGCGTATCCGGGCACTGCCCCCGTGTGGCTCCCTCGCCCTGCGAGGCACGAGCGGGGAGAGGGTTGGGGAGAGCAACGGTGTTGGTTGGCAAGGGGGTTAAGCGGCTTTTGGAGTGATTTTGGCGGGCGGCTGGGCCTTGGGCTGGAGGACGCGGTTCATCTGG
>JAYUSF010000214.1:0-4654 GCA_043755815.1 Verrucomicrobiota bacterium | reverse complement strand
GCCCCTACGAAACTGTCCGGCGATGGGGATTGCTTCCGGCACAGACTCGCGGACGTGACCGTCCGCGCTCCTTTCAACTGCATCGTTCCGGCTTAGCGGGCGTAGCGGACGAGGAACTGGACCGCGGCCTGTCCTTCGGGCCTGCCGGGATCGGGTTTGCCGGTTCCCTGCTGGAAGCCTAGCGTCCCACTCCGATGCGCTTACCCGGCGTTTGTTGCCTCCCGCTCCTGCTGGCCCTTGCCGGCTGCGCGCCCCGGTCCGGCGCCCCCACCGTCTCCGGCACCGTCGAGACCGATGAGGTTCATGTCGCCTCGCGCACGGGCGGACGGGTCGCCGCGCTCCATGTCCGCGAAGGCGATGCGCTCACCGCCGGCCAGCTCATCGCCGAACTCGCCGCGCCGGAACTGGGCGCCCAGCGTGAGCAGCTCACCGCCCAACTGGCGGAGTGGGAAGCCGGCCCGCGGCCACAGGAAATCGCCGCCGCCCATTCAGAGGCCGATGCGCTGGCGTCGGAACTGGACTTGGCCCGGCTCGACGCCGGTCGGGCCGCGGAGCTCTTCCGGACCACCGTCATCACGGCCGCCGAACGCGACCGGGCCAGTGCCCGCGTGCGGACGCTGGAACGCCAGTTGGAGGCCGCCCGCCAGCGCCACGAACTGCTCCGGCTGGGCACCCGTTCCGAACGCCTGGCCATGGCGATGGCGCAGTTGGCCGAACTGGACGCCCGGGTCGCTGAACTGCGGGTGGTGGCCCCGACGAACTGCGTGCTCGAAGTCCTGCCGGTCAAGGTGGGCGACGTGCTGCCGCCCGGCCGCGAAGTCGCCACGCTGGTGCTTACCGACAGCCTCTGGGTCCGCGTTTACGCTCCCCAGCCGTGGCTCGGACAGATTCACTTGGGCGATCCGGTGAAGGTTGTGGCTGACGCGTTTCCCGGGCGCGAGTTCACCGGCGTGGTGGAACAGATCAATCGCCAGGCCGAGTTCACGCCGCGCAACGTGCAGACGCCCGACGACCGCATCCGCCAGGTCTTCGGCGTGAAGATCCGCCTCGACGCCAAGAGCGACCTGCGCGCGGGCATGACGGTGGATATCGCTTTTGGAAACCCGCCGAAGTAAGTCTCGTCCATGGAACCATCCGTTGCGTCAACCCTGCGACTCCTTCATTCCGCCGTCACGTTCCGCTCGGTCGCGTCCTCGCCGGCCAGATCGGATTCCGGCTCGCTCAAACAAGCAGCATGACCGCGGGCACTTCCAGCCTCTGGGAGCTGTTGGCCGACAAGCTGGCCGCGCAGCCCCAACTGCTCGGTGTCGCCCGGGAAAACTGTGCCCGCTGGCTGCGCGAAGATCACAGCGCCGGCGCCCGGCTGCGCGAGTGGGACAGCCTGCTGGCGGCGGCCCAGGCAAACCCGGCCGGTTTTGTCCGGCTGCGCGAGGTGCTGCTGGCTGGTGATGAAACAGCCGCGCGCCTGCGAGAATTTCATCCGCTGGCCGGGATCCTCACGCGCGAGGAACGGAGACTGGCCAAGGAGCTATGCGGCTACCGGCACTGAAGCATCTCGTCGAAGCGGTCCACGCGCTGGCGCGGAGCGAGCGCATTTGCGTGCTCGGTTCAAGCGCCTTGCTCGGCAGCTTTCCCGAGCTGGGCGAAGCCAGCGGCCCATTGGAACTCAGCTTTGACGCTGACCTGCTGCTCCAGCCGTGCGATGAACAGCTCGCCGCGCTGCTGCACGAGGCCGTCGGCGAAGGCAGCCTTTTCGCCCAACGCAGCGGCTACCACGCGGACGTGCTGCGCCCCGAAATCACCGAAACCCTGCCGCCGGGCTGGGAGTCGCGTCTGGTTCCGCTGGATGACGACGCCCGCGCGGTGGCGCTGGCACCTGAAGATCTGCTGGTCGTGAAACTTCGCGTCGGCCGGCCGAAGGATCTGGAACTGTGCCGGGCGGTGATCCAGCGCGGACTGGTTGCAGCCACCGTTCTTCGCACCCGCCTGGACGCGACACCGTTGGCGGAGGATGAAATTGTAGACGTTTACGCGCGTCTCCAACGGTTGAGTTCCTAGCTTTCCGTTAAGATCCAGTGCCCGCCGCCGTCATCCAGTGCGAGAACCTGACCCGCCGCTTCGGCCACTTCACGGCCGTGGACTCAGTCAGTCTCAGCATCGCACGGGGTTCCATCTTCGGTTTCCTCGGGCCCAACGGTTCTGGCAAGTCCACGGTCATCCGGATGCTCTGTGGGATTTTGGAGCCCAGCGCCGGCACGGCGAGCATCGGCGGCATCGACGTGGTGAACGACACGGCGCGCATGAAGAGCCTGATCGGCTACATGTCGCAGAAGTTCTCGCTCTACGACGAGCTGACGGTTCACGAGAACCTCCAGTTCTACGGCCGGCTCTACGGCCTGCGCGGCGCGAAGCTGAAGCAGCGTTACGACGAACTGGTCACGCTCACGCACCTGCAACCTTATCTGAACCGGCGCGCCTCACTGCTGTCGGGCGGCTGGCGGCAGCGGCTCGCGATGGCGTGCGCGCTCGTGCATGAACCCCAGGTGCTCTTCCTCGACGAACCCACGGCCGGCATTGATCCCGTCGCGCGGCGCGAGCTGTGGGACCTGCTCTTCGCCTTCGCCAGCCGCGGCATGACGTTGTTCATCAACACGCACTACATGGACGAGGCGGAACGCTGCTCGCATGTCGGCTACATCCACCTCTCCAAGCTCATCGTCTGCGGCGTGCCGGACGACCTGAAGCATCTGCCCGAGGTGAACCCGCCGGGCTTTCACCGGCTCGACATCACCTGCGACCACGTGACGGTCGGATTGCAGGCGTTGCGGCGCCTGCCCCGTGTGAAGACGGCTACCGTGTTCGGTCAGTCCATGCACCTGCTGGTGGACAACACGTTGCCGGAGGAAGCGTTGCGGGCGGAACTCCGGCACGCCGGCATCACGGTCGCGGACATCCGGCCCATCGCGCCTTCGCTGGAAGACGTGTTCGTGACGTTGACCGACACCGCCAACGGCAAATGAACCTTCAACCTCCAAGCGCCGACATCCAGAGCGGCATCAAGCTCCGGGCTTCCACGCGGTGTATCGCACTACGAAGAACAACACCGCAGCAGCCCGAAGGGCTGACAGCCATTAGCCGGGGGTTGAGGAGCGAAGGGACGATACCCCCGGTAACGATTGTCCATCGTCACGACCCCGAAGGGGTCGCAGCAGCGTTTGGTGAGCGCGAAGATTCTGGCACCCCGTCGGGGTGCAATCCGTTTTGCGTTCGGACCGGGGGTGTCGCTCGCGAACTCGCCCAACCCCCGGCTAATGGCTGGCACGGCTCCGCCGTGCTGAAACGCCTCATCGGAAGCCGATTCCCCAAACCCGCTTTTGGATTGCCGGCATCAACGTCTCACGGCGGTCCGGCTGCTGGTGCCTGGATCATTTCGCACCCTGCGCTTTACGGAGGGCTACCATGAATCCCTTCCGCGGCTTCACCGCCATCCTTTACAAGGAGTTCCTCGTGGTCCTGCGCGACCCGTTCACCCTGTTCTTCATGTTCTTCCCGCCGCTGATCGAGATGATCGCGTTCGGCTACGCGCTCGACACGGACGTGAAGCACATGAAGACGGCCGTGCTCGACGAGGACCGCACAATGGAAAGCCGGCAGCTGGTGGACCGGTTTGTTAACACGGAAGCGTTCCGGGTGGTGGAATACGTCGGCAGCGTGGCCGAACTCGACGCGGCCGTCCGGCAGGGCCGCGCCTACGTGGGCGTGCAGATTCCGCCCAACTTCACCCGGAACCTCCACGACGGTCACGGGGCGGCGATCCAGGTGCTGATCGACGGTTCGGCCTCCAGCATCGCCTCGACGGCCCTGAACACGTCGCTGAACCTTGCGCTCCGCGATTCGCTGGAGCGGCTTGCCCGCGAAACCGGTGTCCGCACGCTGCCGGTCGAGGTCCGGCCGCAGATTCTTTACAACCCGTCGATGCGCAGCCCGAACTTCTTCGTGCCGGGCGTCATCGGTGTGATGCTCCAGATCGCCACCACCTTCGCGACCGCGATGGCGCTGGTGCGCGAACGTGAGCGCGGGACGCTGGAGCAGCTCTTCGTGAGCCCGCTCAGCCGCTGGGGGCTGATGCTCGGCAAGCTGGTTCCCTACGCGGTCATCGGCGCGTTCATGTCCACGGTCCTCATCGCGACGATGGTTTACCTCTTCCAGGTGCCGATCCACGGCAGCGTGCTGGCGCTGGCAGTGGCGACCGCGCTCTATCTGTTCGCGTTGCTGAGCCTTGGGCTGCTGCTCTCCACGCGGGCCGAAAACCAGATGCAGGCACTCCAGCTCAGCATGGTTTTCGTGATGCCGAGCGTGTTTTTCAGCGGCTTCATCTTCCCGCGCGACACCATGCCCTGGATCTTCCAAGCCATCGGCTCGTGCCTGCCCACGACCTACTTTATCGACCTGTCGCGGGCGATCATCCTCCGCGGCGCCGGCCTCGGCGACTTTGTCGGGCATCTCGTGATCCTGGGCGGGATGGGCGTGGGGCTGTTCATCCTGTGTGCACTGCGGTTCCGGCAGAAGATCGGGTGAGGTGGCGGACGGCGAGGAGCCCCAGCGAATTTCGCCCAGCGTGACGGAGGGGCGGCTTTCCAGCCGCCCAGACCCG
>JAYUSF010000213.1:0-4655 GCA_043755815.1 Verrucomicrobiota bacterium | reverse complement strand
CCGGCTGGGTTTGGTTCGTAATCCGACGAAGGACGACTTCACCGCCTCCTCAGCGCCCACCTCACCCCGGCCCTCTCCCCCCGCTAGGGCGGCCGGAGAGGGAGAAGCCGGTGACACCGGGCGACTACACACGAGCCGCGTTTCGATTCAGCCTGAAGCGGTGCAGTCCTCGTCAGTTTGGCCTGCGACCAGGCTGCGGGCCCGCGGGCTGCTCCCTCTCCTCGGGGGAGAGGGCTGGGGTGAGGGCGAGCTCTTCTCAGCCGCCTTCAAGCGGCTCATTCCTTTCTTCGCCCCACATCACTCGGGCAGGCTGGCAGCCTGGCCTCCGTTGGTCTTCGCGCTCATCCTCGCACTCGTCACCCCTGTTTCGTCGCTAATGGCCGCCACCACGGCCGAGCGCGAAGCCGAGTTCTACCCGCTCATCACCGTGCCGATTCCCGAAGGCATCGTGCTGGAAGCCGGCGCCATCGCGGCGCTGCCAAAACAGCGGATCGCCGTCACCACGCGGCTCGGCGATATTTACTTCGTGGACGGCGCCTACCAAAACCCGCCGACCAACGCGAAGTTCACCAAGTTCGCCTCCGGCCTGCATGAGGTGCTTGGGATCTTCCAGGGCAAGGACGGCTGGTTCTACGCCACGCAGCGCGGCGAGATCACCCGCCTGCGCGACACCAACGGCGACGACCGCGCCGATGAGTTCGAGACCTTTGCCGACGGCTGGGGCATTGGCGGCGACTACCACGAATACGCCTTCGGCTCGAAGCCCGACCGCGACGGCAACATCTGGCTGGTGCTCTGCCTGACCGGTTCGTTTACCAGCGAACACGCATTCCGCGGCTGGGGCCTGCGCGTTACGCCCGAGGGCAAGGTCATTCCCACCACCAGCGGCATCCGCTCGCCCGGCGGCATCAGCACGAATTACCTCGGCGACATGTTTTACACGGACAACCAGGGCCCGTGGAACGGCACCTGTTGGCTCAAGCACCTCACGCCCGGCGGCTTCGTGGGCAATCCCACGGGCTTCAAGTGGTATTCGCTCGCGACCAATCTCGGCGGCGCGCCCAAAGAACCCGCCAGCAACAGCCGCATCGCCACCGAGCGCGCGAAGATGAAGGAGTTCGTCCCGCCCGCGATCGGCTTTCCCTATAACAAGATGGGACAAAGCGCGTCGGGCATCGCCAACGACTTCACGGCCGGCAAGTTCGGCCCGTTTGCAAACCAACTCTTCGTCGGCGACCAGACGTGGAGCACGGTGATGCGCGTCTATCTGGAGCAGGTGAACGGCGTCTATCAGGGCGCGTGCTTCCCGTTCCGCGAGGGGCTCGACTCCGGCACCTTGAGCCTGGAGTTTTCGGCCGACGGTTCGCTGTTCGCCGGCGGCACGGACCGCGGCTGGGGCGCCCGCGGCGGCAAGCCGTTCGCGCTGCAACGCCTCGTCTGGAGCGGCAAGACGCCGTTCGAGATCCACGAGATGCACGCGAAGCCGGACGGCTTTGAACTCACCTTCACCGAACCCGTGGACCCGAAGACCGCCGGCGACGTCGCCGCCTACACGTTCGAGAACTACACCTACATCTACCAGTCCAACTACGGTTCGCCCGAAGTGGACCGCGAAAAGCCGCCCATCGAATCCGCCACGGTTAGCGCCGACGGCAAGAGCGTTCGCCTGAAGGTGAAGCTCACGCCTGGCCACCTGCACGAGCTGAAGGCGCCCGGCGTGAAGTCGGCGAAAGGCCAGCCACTGTTGCACGCGGCGGCCTACTACTGGCTGAACGAGATTCCGGGGAAGTAGGCGGTAATTGCTGATCTCCAAAGCTCCGGCGTTGCCAGTTCATTTTCGGAAGGCCCGAAGGGCCGCCAGACAGTAGCCCCGCCCGTGATGCCGGGATTTACGGAGCACGCAAGGGAAGCCCCCGCGGGGCGTCAGAGACTCATCACCTCTTTCGCCCCGCTGGGGCTTGGTCGGTTTCCTTCGGGTTACCCCGGCCTGACCGCCGAGGCTACTTTCTGGCGCGCCTCCGGCACTCTGCCGGACTGAAGCCAGCTCAACCCAAACTCCGAAGCGGCCAGGCCAACGGCCTGAGACAACACAGCCCAGGGCAACGCCCTGGGTGTGCTGGGCAAAACCGAGCCAGCCCTGAAAGGGCGGGACAAAATGTGCCGCCCTTTCAGGGCTGGAGACATTGCCGCGAAAACCCAGGGCGTTGCCCTGGGCTGCGTTGTCCCGCTCCTTCGGAGCTTCAGCTTCGGAGTTCAGGTTCAACGGCGCCAAAGTGGGCGTGCTCATTCACCACCGACGCAGAGCCAACCCATTTTTCATTTCGCCCTTTCCCATTTTTCATTCCCTCAGGGCGCCAGCACGGCGCGGTAGAGGCGAAGGGTGTCGGGCGGATTCACGTCGGTGTGGCTGAAGACGCCGCTGGCGGGCGCGGTGTAGAGGGCGGGCGGAGTGAACTCGGTCCACGGGCCGGTGAGGCCCGGCAGGTATTGCACGCGATACCGGCTGCCCGGCGTGCCGACGAAGCTCACGGTGAGGTCGTTCCCGCCGGTGGCGACGGTCGGGACGTTGGGCGTGCCGACGAGCGTGACGTCGAAGGGATTGTGGTCCGGATCGTTGCTGGCGAGATGAAGCGTGGCGGTCTTGGTGCCCTCGCTGGTCGGACTGAAGCGCACGGTGAAGGTCGTGCGTTCGCCGGGCGCCAGAGATGTCCCGGGGTTGGCCGTGACAAGGAACTGGTTGGCATTGGGGCCGTTCAAGTTTACGCCAAAGTCGGTCAGATTGGTTGTGCCAGAATTCCTGATTGTGAAGTCCAGATCGGTGCTGCCGCCCTCGGCAACAGTGCCGAACCGCACGTTTGATACGCCGTCGGTTAGACCGACACCTGCGGGTTGCTCGAGTTTGATGCCCAGTGTTTTTCGCCCGAACACATACGCAGCTCCGGAGTTAAACGCCCCGTCGTCGGTTCCGTTGCCATTTACCCCCATCGTCCGACTGGCTTCGTGAACCGCTCCAACCACCACTGTCGCGGCCGAAATCGCCACAGCGTTGCCGACAAAATCGCCGGCTCCTGGATTGCTGGTCTTGAGAAATGCCTGCTGAGTCCAGGCCGCGCCGCGGCGAACGAACACGTAGGCAGCTCCAGACGAATGAAAAGACGCGCCTTCTTGGACGCCGTTTACACTCGGCGGGCCACTGAATTCATAGGGAGATCCCACGGCCAGCATATCGCCAACGATGGCGACGGCATGCCCAAAGCGGATTCCCGAATCACGGTTGACGGCTTTCAAGTAGGCTTGCTGGGCCCAAGCCGCTCCAAGGCGCATAAACACGTAAACTGCACCCGAACCATTGGATTCCCCAGCGGCCCCAACAGCCACGGAAGCGCCCGAGATCGATACGGAAGCGCCAAAAAAATCATTCTTCCCGGTGTTGCTAGCCTTGAGGTAGGCCTGCTGGGTCCAAGCCGTTCCGTTTCGGACGAACACGTAAGCGGCGCCGGAATCGCCCGCCTGATTGTTGAGTTGGTTGCCATTCACGCCCGTTGCGTTGCTCGATTCTCCGTAGGCTCCGACGACCACGGTGTCGGCCGAAATGGATACGGACGCACCGAAAAGATCGATGCTGCCTGCGTTGCTGGCCTTGATATAGGCCTGCTGTCTCCACGTCGTCCCAGTGCGCACGAAAATATAGACAGCTCCGGAATCCGGCACGCTGTCGTCGGCTCCGACTCCATCGGTCATCACCGGTTTGCTGTCCTCAATCGGTGCGCCCACGACCACTGTGTCGCCGGACACAGCCACCGACGTTCCGAAGGCGTCTAGCGCTCCGGTGTTGCCGGCCTTCAGATAAGCTTGCTGTGTCCAAGTCGTGCCGTTGCGCACAAAGATGTAGGCGGCTCCGGAATCGCTGGACCGATTGTTGAGCTGATCTCCGTTCACGCCCTTCGCATCGCCGTCTTCATTCGGAGCTCCAATGACGATCGTGTCGCCTGCGATGGCGACGGAACTTCCAAAGCCGTCACCTGCCCCGTTATTGCTGGCCTTAAGATAGGCCTGCTGGACCCATACGCCCTCACGGCGCACGAACACGTAGACGGCCCCTGAATTCACCGCGCTGTCGTCGGCCTGATCACCATTCACTCCAACGGCCTTGCTTGATTCGTAAGGTGCACCGACGACCAAGGTGTCGCCTGAGATGCCGACGGCGGTTCCGAATTGATCCCCGACCCCAGTGTTGCTTGCCTTGAGGTAAGCCTGCTGGGCGATGGGATCGATGGTCAGCGGGTAGCGGGCGGCGCGTTCGTCCACGGCGAGCGTGATTTCGCCCGGGTGTCCGGCGTCCGACAGTTCGAAGTGGGCGGAAAGCATCTGGCCGTCTGCGTCCCACACCTTAAGGCCGGCGTAGGTGGTCCGCGTCGTTCCGTGCGCGTCCACGAAGCGCACGCCGCGTCCGTCCGGTTCCAGCACCGGGCGCAGGCCCCCGCGGACGGCGAGGTGGAAGTTGAGGGGTGAAGGTGGATAGTGGATAGCCGGCTGGGTCGCCGTCGCGTCAACGGCTTGGACTGCGCCGGCAGGACGGCGCTTTTCCTTCAAGTCGTGGAGTTGTCCAGCATCGGTCAGCCAGTCGTGGTGAAGCGAAAGCGGGGACATGTCCC
>JAYUSF010000212.1:0-15387 GCA_043755815.1 Verrucomicrobiota bacterium | reverse complement strand
TTCAAGGTCGTTCCCGGCCTCAAGGTGGATCTCTGGGCCGCCGAACCGATGCTCGCCAATCCGGTCTCGTTCACCATCGATGAGAAGGGCCGCGTCTTCACCAGCGAGACCTACCGTTACCGCACCAGCGTGCTCGATATCCGGCATTACATGTTCATGCTGGAAGACGATCTCGCCTCGCGCAGCCTCGAGGACCGCCTGGCGCAGATCCGGAAGTGGTTTGGCCCCGACGGCGAAAAGGCGCTGAGCAACGAGACCGAAGTCATCCGCCTGCTCGAAGACACCAACCACGACGCCAAGGCGGACAAGTCCTCCGTCTTTGCCGATGGCTTCACCAGCCCGCTCAGTGGCATCGCCAGTGGCGTGCTCGCCCGGAATGGCGAGGTGTGGTTCACAGAGATTCCCAGCCTGTGGAAGTTCTCGCCCAGCCCGCTTGGAAAATCAGATTCACGCCCGCCCTCACCCCGGCCCGCTCCCCCGGGGAGAGGGGGAAATGAGTCCAGCCCGGCGGCGAATTCAACCGCTGCGTCCCCAGTCTCAGCGCGTCAGCAACCTTCTCCCTCTACTGGGGGCGAGGGCCGGGGTGAGGGCGGGCCAAGTTCACGAAGTGCCGGAATCGCCTCCACACCCCACGCCATGGAAGGTTACCAAGCCGAGGAACTCCTCCGCGGCTTCGGCATTCGCTTCAGCTTCACCGGGCACGACCTGCACGGGCTCAAGTTCGGACCCGACGGCCGGCTCTACTTCTCCTGCGGCGACCGCGGCGCGCACATCGTCACCCAGGAAGGCACCGTCATCGACCTGCCCGACGAAGGCGCCGTGTTCCGCTGCGAACCGGACGGCTCCAAGCTCGAAGTCGTCCACCGCGGCCTGCGCAACCCCCAGGAACTCGCCTTCAACGAATACGGCGACCTCTTCACCGGCGACAACGACTCCGATCAGGGCGACCGCGAGCGCTGGGTCCAAGTCATTGAGGGTGCGGACTCCGGTTGGCGCGTCGGTCACCAGCACGCACCGCTCGGCAACGCCGGCATGTGGAATATGGAGCGCCTCTGGGTGCCCCACTTCGAAGGCCAGGCCGCCTACATCATCCCGCCCATCGCCAACCTCGGCGACGGCCCGAGCGGACTCGTCCATGACTACGGCACCAGCCTGCCGGAGGCGCTGAAGGGCCGCTTCCTGCTTGCCTACTTCAAGGGCACCAGCGCCAAGAGCGGGATCTATTCGCTGAAGGTGCGGCCCGCCGGCGCCGGCTACGAACTCGTGGCGCACGACGAGTTCGTGTGGAACTCGCTCGTGCCCGACGTGGACCTCGCGCCCGACGGCTCGATCTTCTTCGCCGACTGGCACGAAGGCTGGCCCAAGAGCAACAAGGGCCGCCTCTACCGCGCCTACTTCCCCGGCGTCATCGCCGACTCGGTGGTGCAGGAAACCGCCAAACTGCTCGGCGAGGGCATGGTCAAACGCGGTGAAAAGGAACTGCTAACCCTGCTCGCCCACCGCGACATGCGCGTGCGGCAGGAAGCGCAGTTCGAACTGGCCGCGCGCGGGCCGAAGTCGTTCGACGGGCTGAAGAACGTTGCGTTTGGGTCAAAGAACCAGCTCGCGCGGCTCCATGCGATCTGGGGGATCGGGCAAGTGGCTCGGAAGCCGTTCCCAACCAACGCGGCCGAAAGCCTAGCCAGCCAACTCAACGACTGCTTGCCCCTCCTGAAAGTCGCCGATCCGGAAATCCGCGCCCAGGCGATCAAGATGTTCGGCGAAGCTGGGTTCGCGAATGCCCGACACGGCTTGGCGTCCTTGATCATGGACACCAATTCGCGGGTCCGCTACTTCGCTGCCATGGCATTTGCCGCCGGGTTGTCGCCAGATGTGAAGGTCCGTCTGATTCACCACCAACCGTTGGTTCGGGCATTCCTCAACTTGGGACCGGCCAATAACAGTTCCAAAGCCTCGGAAGCGAAACGTGAGATCGCTTGGGAGGCCCTGAAAAAAACACTCGGTGAGGAGGCCGTTTTCAATGAACTTCGCGGATTCACGTTCGACCAGCTTACAAATTCGATTGCCGTCTCACAGATGCTTGCGACCACTGGGCCAAATGAAGGGGTTTTAGTCCACGCAGGTGCCCTTGCCTTTGCGAATTCATTCAAAGGCGTCGCTACAGCCGGTCTTCAGGAAGCTAGGCCGATTCGTTTGGCCAGCATTCTGGCGAATCGTTTCCGCGCAAATGCACGCACCGCCAAGTTCCTCTCCGACCCCGACCCGCTGCTCGTCCTCGAAGCCGCGCGGGCCATCAACGACGTGCCCATCACCAACGCGCTGCCCGCCCTCGCCGCCCTCGCCGAACCCGCGAAGCTCGACACCCTGCTGAAGCAGTTCGCCGCGCTCCGCCTAGTGGAACAGGCGCCCTCGCCTGTTTCCGTCCCGCAGGCGCCCCCGCCTGCGGCCCCGACGGGCGAGGGCGCCCGTCGCACGGCCACAGCCGGGGCGGCCGTGCCACTCGTAATCCGTGACGTCCGCGCCGACCAACCGCTGCCGTGGACCAACGCCCCCATGGACCACCTCATGCCGATGCTCCTGCGCGTCGTGAACGCCAACTTCCGCGTCGGCACCGCCGAAACCGCGCAGCGCCTCGCCGCCTTGGCCACCCGCACTGATCTCCCGGAACTCATCCGCACCGAGGCCCTCTACGCCCTCGGCACCTGGGCCAAGCCGCATCAACGCGACCGCATCGTGGGCACCTACCGCCCACTGCCCGAGCGCGATGCCCAACCGGCACGGGACGCACTGGGAAAAGTGTTGCCCCAACTGGTAGCGGCCGAGGTCACGAGGCGGACGGGCGTCCAACCCGCAGTCAATCCGCCTCCTCACGTCGACGGCTACAACGACGCCCGCCTCGTCGCCACCACGGAGGCCGTCGCCCGGCTGAAGCTCACCGATGCCGTGCCGCGCCTCGTCGCCTTGGTGAAGGATTCCGCCGCCCCGGCAATCGCCCGCGCCGCCGCCCTGCGCGCTTTCACCCAGCTCGAAACCCGCAAGCCTGAACTCGACGGCCTGCTCGCCTTCGCCACGAAAGATTCCGCCGAACCCCTTCGCCTGGCCGCCTCCAAGCTCAGCGCCGAGCTCAATCCCAACGACGCCGCGGGGCAGCTCACCGCCAAGCTCACCGGCGGCTCGCTCGCCGAACAGCAGTCCGCCTTCACCTCGCTCGGCGACCTCAAGTCCGACGCGGCGGACGCCATCCTGGCCGAATGGCTCGACAAGTTGATGAAGCGCGAGGTCGCCAACGAGGTGATGCTCGACCTCGTCGAGGCCGCCGCGAAACGCAGCGCCGGCGCGGTGAAGTCGCGGCTGGACACCTACGCCCAGTGGAAGCTGCCGCAGGATCACTTGACGCCTTATCGCGAGGCCCTGTTCGGTGGCGACGCCGCGCGCGGCCGGAAGATTTTCTACGAAAATCCCGCCGTGGCCTGCACCCGCTGCCATCACATTGGCAACGACGGCGGCGGCAACGCGGGTCCGGTGCTCGACGGGTTGGCCAGCCGTGTGACCCGCGAGCACCTGCTCGAAAGCATCGTCTTCCCCAACCAGCAGGTGACCCAGGGATTCGAGACGGCGATGATCTCGCTCAAGAACGGGAACGCCTACGCCGGCATTGTGAAATCGGAATCCGACGCCGAACTCAACCTCCTCTCGCCCGAGGATGGCGAACTGAAGCTCAAGAAGGCCGACATTACCTCCCGGGACAAGGGCCTGAGCGGAATGCCGGAAGGCTTCGGCCAACTCCTCAACCGGCAGGAGTTGCGGGACGTCATCGAGTTTCTCGGCACGTTGAAATAGGCCCCGAGGACGGCTCCGAAGTGAAAGGCCCGCTCCGGCGTTTGCCCGGCGACTACGGTGTCGCCGAGGAGGTGTGGTCATGGACGATTCGCCAACCGTCGGCGGTGCGACGGAACACCAGGGTGAAAAGCCCACCCGGCCGGTCGCTCGTCCGGGCCAGACTCCAGTGCCCAAACACCAACGCCGCGGCTTCGCCCAACGGCGTCACGGTGACTTCGGAGAAGGTCAGCCGGCCCATTGCATCAGCGGTGCCGTAACGGCGGGTATAACGCTCAAAGACGGTTTGCCAGCCCAGAGTCACGTCGCCGCCGGAGGCGAAGCGCGTTGAGCCGTCCCGCGCATAGCCTTCCATGAAACCGGCGAGGTCGCCTCGGTTCCAGGTTTCGACCTGCGCCGAGAGCACCGCCTGCACGGCCGTTTCGACCGGCATCGCCCGCACGGATGGCCGATGCACGCAACCCGTCAGGCCGAGAACGAAAGCGAGAGCCAAAGCCTTCCAACCACCGGGAGTGTTCAACCCACGAATCATGGCTGGAAGCCTGAACCGCGCCTCCGAGTGGCGCACGGTGAATCTGCTGTCCCGGCACCGGCATCCCACGCCAATCGGAGACCGCACTCCTTCGGCTTTGTCTTGTCGGGCCCGGCCGCTAAGCTCGACCGCATGTTCGTGAAGGGGCAAAAAGTAGTCTGCATCAACGACGAGTTTCCGGCGCTCGCGCTGGAGATGTATTCGCAGCTTCCCAAGAAGGATTCCGTTTACACGGTGCGCTCGGTCTACATCGGCCGCGGCAACCTGACCAAAGCCGAAAGCGGCCAGCGTGACGGCGAAATCGGCCTGCTCTTGGAGGAACTGGTCAACCCAAGGGACCCCGCCCTCAAGACCGGCATGAGCGGCGAGCTGGGCTTCAACTCCGAACGATTTGCCCCGCTCGAATACGATGCCGATTCCGAAACGCTGACCGAAAAGAAGGAAGACGAGGTTCTGGTGCCGGCCTAGTCCGGCCGGCCCTTCTGTCATGAGTTCGAAGAGAAAGCTCACGCTGCTCTTGTTGGGCGTCTTGTTGGGCGTCTTGGTGGGCCTTTGTCTGGCAGTCCTCGTGGCTTGGGGATGGTTCGTCGCACTTGCCCCGATCGGCCCGGTCGAGTTCGGAAAGCAAGTTCAGGCGTCAATGAACCCGGAGACGCTTCGGGACTGGGCTATACGGCACCTTGAATCCAAACAGATTCGACCCGGGAATCAGATTCCTGGCACCGAGCTACCACCGGCACTCGTCGCGTTGGGCACTAAGGGCGGTGGGATTGGCCCGTTCGGTGACCATCGGTCCGACCACGTGAGGGTGTATTGGGGCTATTCGTTCGGCCACGGCTACGGAATCTTGATCGGACGCACCAACCTGATGATGCCCACCAACCGGACCTGCATAAAGTGGGTGCCAGGGATCTACTTCATTGATCCTTAGTTCCACTAGCCGCTGGGTCGCGGCACCGTTCAGACCAATCGCAGGTCGGCCACACACTCGACGTGCTGGGTCTGGGGAAACATGTCCACCGGCTGCACGTCCACGAGCCGGTAACGGTTGTCGGCACACAGCAGCTTGAGGTCACGCGCCAGCGTTGCGGGATGGCAGCTCACATAGAGGATCTGCGCCGGGCCGGTCTGACGGAGCACCTCCAATGACGGCGGACGGCAGCCCACGCGCGGCGGGTCCAGCAGCACCGCGGTCCTCGCCGGATTCAACCTGCCGAGCAACGACGGCAGCAGCGCGTCCGTGTCACCGGAAACGTATTCGCCGTTCGTGATGCCGCGGTTCCGCTGGTTCTCCCGGGCCGCCTTGATCGCTGGCGCGTCAAGTTCCACGCCGAGGAACGAGTCCACCGCGTCGGCCAGCGACAGGCTGAAGAAACCCACGCCGCAATACGCGTCGATCAGGTGCCGCGAGCCGGCGTCGGCCAAGCGGCCCCGCACCGCCGCAAGCAAAGCGGGCAGCACGAAGAAGTTGTTCTGGAAGAAGCTGTGCTCCGGCACCACCCAGCCTTCGGGCGGAATTCGGAGCGTCACCTTGATGCCACCCTTGGGCGGCGGATTCCGGCGCCAGTCCTTGATCGCATCGTTCACCGGCGGTTCGGCAATGGCGCAAGAATCCAGGTCACACACCAGGCCGCAGTCATGCCGGATGAAACCGAGGTCGAGCTTCTGCGCCGGCCGGTTCCACTGGCTGCGCACCAGGATGCGGTTCCGGTAGCCGTAGGGCTGCGGACACGCGATCACCTCCCGGACTACCGCGCTGTCAAAACCGCCCATCCGTTGAAACAGGTCGGCGATCTGTTTGCGCTTCCAGCGGAGCTGCGCGGCGTAGTCGAGGTGCTGGTATTGGCAGCCCCCGCATTCGCCGAAATAGCGGCACTGCGGTTCGACCCGTTCCGGTGACTGGGTGACCAGGCGCACCACCACGCCGCGGGCGAAACTTTTCTTCACCTCGGTCAGCTTCACCTCGACCCGCTCCCCCGGACAGACGAACGGCACAAAGACGACAAACTCGCCGACACGACCCACCCCTTCCCCGCCAAACGCGAGGTCATGGATGTCGATGGTGATGCGCTCACCGACCCGCGGGGCGGGCGATGCATGGACGGAAGCTTCCGGCATTTCGGACAGGCTGGCACTCACTCGGAAAAACAAACCGGGGCCCTGCGCAAGCCGCTGGGATCGCCCCGTTTCGAGGCCGCAAGATTGGCCAACGGGAATCCCTAACGCGAGCGGGAAAGCCAAGACTTCACCTCACGGCACGGTGACAATCCCGGGCGGCGCTGAACCAGCGCTGCGGGCCGGGGCGCCTTGGGCGGTCTTGCATCCGAGCGCCGCGACCGATCCGCCCGTTCAACAAGTCCGTTCCTGACCCGAAATACCAGACTCGCCCGCCGCGCCCTTCCCGGCTCAAACTCCACTGTGCGCATCATTGGTGGAATCGCCGCCGGGCGGCTGCAACACGTGCCGGAAGGCCTCGGCGTCCGGCCCATGCCGGACAAGGTGAAACTGGCCGTCTTCAATAGCCTTGGCGGCTTTGTGGAGGGCGCGCGAGTGCTCGATCTGTTCGCCGGCACCGGCGCGCTCGGCCATGAGTGCCTGAGCCGCGGCGCGGTGGAAGTCTTCAGCGTGGAAAAGTCCGCGAAACACGCCCGCTTCTACGAACGCAACCTGCGCGAGTCTGCACTGCCCGGGTCCGCCGTGCAGTTGCGGGTTGCCGACGTCTTCGCCGTGGTGCCACAGCTTGCGCAGCAGAACCGTCGCTTCGAACTCATCATCGCCGACCCGCCCTACGGCGAGAAAAACGTCGGCCACCGCTCCAAGTCGCTTGCCCAGCAGTTGCTCGACGAACCGAACCTGCCCGCCCTGCTGGTGCCCGGCGGACTTTTCGTGCTGGGCCACACCAAGCGCGATACGTTGGAACTCGGCCCGCATTGGCAGGAGCGCAAACAGCTCAAGCACGGCGACACGGTCATCCGCATTCTCGAACCGGCCGCCCAAGCCTCGCCTCCCGCACCATCATGAAGCCCCTGCTCTGCCTCGCTCTGTTCGTCCTGCTGCTTTCGCCCACCCGCGCCGCCGATTCGCTCGCGGGTCTGCCGCTGCCGCGTTCCGCCGTGCTCCAGTCACTCGTTGAGCGCGCCGCCGTGAAAGCTTTCGCCGACTTCGCCCCACAGAAGCTGGCGACCAATCAGCTCGCCCTTACGCTGGTGGACCTGACCGATTCCGCGAAGCCCGCGTGTGCCAGCTACCGCGGTGACATCGAAATCTATCCCGCCAGCGTCATCAAACTCTGCTACCTGCACGCCGCCCACCGGTGGCTGGAGGATGGCAAGATCACCGACACGCCGGAACTGCGCCGCGCCCTCCTCGACATGATCGTGGACAGCTACAACGAGGCGACCCACTACGTTGTCGATGTGCTCACCGACACCACGAGCGGCCCCGAACTTCCGGACGCAGAGATCAAAGTTTGGTGGGACAAACGCAACGCGGTGAACCGCCACCTCGCCTCGCTCGGCTACACCGGCGTCAACGCGAACAAGAAGCCGTGGTGCGAAGGCCCCTACGGCCGCGAAGTGCAAGCGATCAAGACCTTCACCCCGAACCGAAACCTGCTCACCACCGACGCCGCGGCGCGGCTGGTTTTGGAAATCGCCACGGACAAGGCCGTCAGCCCCGAGCGCTCCCGCCAGATGCGCGAACTGATGCAGCGCGATCCAGCCGCCAAGCCGACGCCCGAGGACCAAACCACCGGCTTTACCGCCAACGGCCTGCCCGCCGGCGCCAAGCTGTGGTCCAAGGCCGGCTGGACCAGCGAGACGCGCCACGACGCCGCCTATGTGGAACTCGCCGACGGCCGGAAGTTCGTGCTCGCCACCTTTACCACCGGGCACGCGAAAGAGGAGCAACTCATCCCGACCGTCACTCGCGTCATCTGCGACGGGTTGAGGAAATAAGCCGTCACCCCGTGACCACCGGTTCGTCGCTGTGGAAGTGACGGCGGTTTCTCCGGGAACCGCCTGGCAGGCGAACTTCGCCCGAGTTGCGGGGAACCCGCCCGCGGTTCAAAAGACCTTCTCCATGACTTCCACAGCATCCCCCGGCTTCAGCTCGAACCGATTGGTCATCACCTCGTCGAACTTGAGGCGAAACAGATTGGTTCCGCGGCGCAGTTGAATGCGGTTTCGGTTGCCCATCTTGGAAAAATTCCCGCTCGCCGCGATGGCTTCAACCAAGTCCATCCCCCGGTTGCGCGGCAACTGGACGACTCCGGGACGGTTGACCTGTCCCAGCACGACGATGGATCCACCGGACTTGAACTCAGGGAACTCCTGCGCGGGAGCCGCCCCGGGCAGATCCATCAGATCAAGCCGTGTCAGCCCGGCCAATAGCCGCTTCAAAGCCAGCACGTCTCGTTGAGCCTGCAGCACTTCGTTTTGGCTGCTACCCGCCGCGCCCACTTCGAGGCGTTTCCGCAGGAGGGCCGCCTGTTCCTCGGCCACTTTGATTTCTTCCATGAGGAGACGCCGTTGCTCCGTGAGCCCGACGGCGACGGGATGACTGGTTGCACCTTGTTTCGCCTCGGCCAGACGGAGACGAAGTGCATCCCGTCGTTGCATCAGTTCATCGAGACTGCGAGCAGAGGCGTCCATGCCCCACTTGAGTTCCTCAATGGCTCGTTGCCGCCAAGGCGCGAGCTGCTCATCCAGCTTGGCCAGCAGGGCCTCCAGCTCCTTCCGCTTGGGATTCTCCGGGCCGAACCGGTCGGCCAACTGGGACTCCTCCCGCTCGGCTGCCTGTCGCAGGTCCAGCAGCCGTGACAGCTCCGCAGGGCGTTGGTTCCGCCAATAACTCGACGCTAGCTGGCTGGCTAGGTAAGGGCCCTGCGCATTTTCCAAAGCCGCCAAGGACTGCGCCGAGTTGGCGGCATACTGCTCGCGCTGGGCAATGGTCGTTTCCAGTTCCCGCAGGTCAGCCCGCAACCGCCCCAAGCCCTCAGCCAGCTCGTTGCCGCCCGTCAATCCGGCGCCGGACGCCGGGCTCTCGCTTCGTTCCTGGATCAGCTTCGCCTCCAGCACGCGCACGTTGCGGCGCTGCGCCTCGATCTGGTCCCGCAACCGTGCTTCCCGGTCTCCCAGTTCCCTCAGCACACCGTCGGCTTCCCGGCTGATCTGCTCGTCCAGTTTGGCCAGCACGGCCTTCCTCCGGACGATCTCCGGGTGGGCCGGACCAAAATCGGGGCTGAGCTTGGCCAGTTCCACTTCGGCCTTATTCCGCTCCGAACGCAGCCGCTTCAGCTCCGCGCTCGGATGCCGCGCCTCCAGCGCCCACGCCACCTCCCAGACGGTAGGCAGGGCCCGGCTCTGCCCGATGAAATCCGCCAGCTCGGTCTGCTCGCGGCCGGTCTGCCCCAAGAGCAGGGAAGCCCGCTCCAGTTGCGCCTCAATGAGCCGAACACCGGCGCTCGTGACCGTGTTCTCCGGCAGGTGCGCCCAGGCAAGCGCGACCAGGTTGGTCTGCTCCCCATATTCCCGGGCCAACCGCCGATAGCTGGCCGCCGCCTCGTTGGTCTGCCCCAGCCGCCGTTGCATTTCGGCGAGCCGAAAGAGCGCCGTGGCCACCACCTCGCGTTGCTGGTCCGCCGCGCGGACGACCTCTTCGAAGGCCGTCGCGGCGGCCTTGAAGTCCCGCTGCGACTCCTCGGCCAGCAGGCCGCGCTGGAGTGCCTCGTTGAGCGGGTCCGCCCCGAAGACGGAGGAAGCAAACAGCAGGGCGAACAGCAAGGCGGAGGTGAATTTCATGGCGAGAGCGTGCCGAGCGACGGCGGTGAAGTTGTCAGGGAAATGCAAAATCCGGGACGGAAGGAATCTGGAAGGCAGGAAGAACAGGAAGGGGCGACCGCACTACTCGCATTCATGGTTTCCTGCCTTCCAGATTCCCTGCCCTGCTGTGTCTGATTCATTGGCCATGCTCCTTTTCTGAAGTCGCGGGCAGCTCCAGCCGGTAGCCGACGCCATGCACGGTGGTGAGAAAGCGCGGCCGGTCGGGATCAGGCTCCAGTTTGGCGCGCAGGCTAGCCATGTGAGTGTCCACCGTGCGGGTGGTCGGAAACGCGTTCACGCCCCACGCGACATCAAGGAAGCGCTCACGTGAAACCGGTTCGCCCGGGTTCTCGGCCAAGAGCCGCAGCATGGCGAATTCCTTGGCGGTGAGATGCAGCAGTTTGCCGGTTCGCCGCACTTCAAGGCGGGCGAAATCGATTTCCACTTCTCCCAAGACAAGCTTGTCCGGTGCCGGATGCACTCCCCTTTGAAAACGCCGGAGCAGTGCCCGCACACGAGCCCGCAGTTCGTCCCCGCTGAAGGGTTTCACCAAGTAGTCATCGGCACCGGCATCGAGGCCGCGCACGCGTTCGTCCACCTGCCCTTTGGCCGTGAGCATCAGGATGGGCGTCGCGCGGCCAAGCCGACGCAACTCTGCCGTAAGCGCGAAGCCGTCGAGCTTGGGCATCATCACATCGAGCAGGATGAGGTCGGGTTGTTCCGCCAAAGCGCGTCTCAGTCCCTCCGCACCATCGCCCGCGGCGATCACGCGATGCCCTTCCGCAACCATCAGGTCGGTGAGGACCGTCCGCATGGGCAACTCGTCTTCGATGATCAGGAGGCGGGGCATGACGGGAGAAGTGGTCGGAGAGCAGTGGGCTTGGAGCGCGGCTCTCTGAGCGGCGAGTTTGCTCCCGCTTGAATGGAGGAACGACACACGCGGCTCGGAGAGCCGCGCCCCCGTCGGGGCAGCGCCCGGAGTTCGTTGGCCGTGCGTTGGGTCATTGGACGTTGCTCATTGGTCATTCCGTTTCACCGCCATCAAGCGGCAATTCCACCACGAACCGTGCTCCCTGGCCCGGTTGGCTTTCGACCCACACCCGACCGCGGTGGGCGGCGACGATGTGTTTGACGATGGCCAACCCCAGGCCGACACCCTGCGTTTCCCGGCGCAGTTCCGAGCCGCGCCGGAAGAACCGCTCGAAGATTCGTTCGTGATCTTCCGGCGGAATGCCCGGACCGGCGTCGCTCACGCTCAGGCGAACCCACCCCAACGGAGCGCAGACGCCCTCGTCCGCGAGTTCACCCTGGGAACCCGCCTTGCCGACAGTTTCGGCCTGCTGGCGGACGGGGCCGTCCGCGCTCCCTTCCCGCGCCACGCCCTCCAGCGCGACGGTGACCGCCGAGTCCGCCGGCGCGTGTTTGAGTGCATTATCGAGCAGGTTCACCAACGCCTGCTGGAGCGCCGGACCGTCGCACTTGATCTCAAATCGGTCGCCAACCCCGGCGACAGCCACGGGCAGTTTCAGTGCCAGACGGACTTGCCGTTCCGCCGCCAACGGTTCCATCAGCCGGGTTGTTTCCGTGACGAGCCGAACGAGATCGGTTGGCTCAAACTGGTATTGCTTCCGTCCCTGCTCGATGCGGGCGAAGTCGAGAACGTTTTCCACCAACGCGCCGAGCCGCCGGGTTTCCTGAACCAGGAAACCGGCATATTCGCGACGTTTGGCGTCGTCCTGAACGCGGCCTTCAGCCAAGCCCTCGGCGAGGAGACGCAGGCTCGCCAGCGGCGCGCGCAATTCGTGCGAAACGCTGGAGACAAAATTTGACTGCTCCTCGTTGAGCGCGAGCTGCCGACGGAAAGTGCGATTTGTCTGCCACGCACCCAGGCCGGCCACGCCGGCGGTCACGAGGATCATGCCGCCAAACAGCCACTGCTGCCGGCGCTGCGCCGCGAACAGCGCGGTGGCATCCGCCAGGTGAACCCGCACCGTGAAGTGCGGCCGCGAGGGCCAGTTGTCGAACTTCGCTCCCGAGCCCGCCATTGCCGCGGCCTGCCGGAGCTCACCGGAAGCCGACGCCAAAACCCGACTTTCCCGTTCTGTGCCGGCGACCGCCCACGGTGACTTCGGCAAGGTCAATTCCCGCCCCACGCATTCGATGCCGAACTTCAGCCCCGCCGGAAGACGCGGTGCGCTCGGCTGCTCCCGGCCGTTGCTCACCCGGCCCGCTTCGCCGGCGTGGTGAAACGCCCAGCCCAGCAGCTCCGCGCGAAACAAGCGGACCGCGAGCTCAGGAAAGGTGTTGGTTACGAGCCATCCATTCTGCGAGGTCCAGGAAGAGGAACTCGCGGGTTGAACCACCGCCAGCCAGTTGTGACCGTCCTGATTTAACCACCGGTTGGTTACAAGTTCGGCTGACAGGGCGATGCTCGACCTTAAGCGCTGCGCCAGACCTCGGCGTCGTTCCGAACTGTCCCACCGGGCGCGCAGTTCGCGCATCCAGCCGGCGTGGTTCGTCTCGCCGGAACGGCGGGCCATTTCGTCGCCCCGATCAAGCAGCCATGGCGTAAGACTCGACGGCTGGGAAAAGGTCAGCGCCCGGAAGACTTCACCCCATTCGCGCGTCAGGTTTGCCTCAGGGTTCCGGCGTAAGGCCTCGGCGACCGCGACCAACCCGATGGGGATACCTGATTCGGCTTCAACCTGCTGTTGAGCCGCACTGTGCGCAAAACCGAGCAGTCGTCCTCGAATCTCAGTTGGCGGTAAATCTTGTTCGCGGCGCAGTTCCAGAAACGTGGCCTGATAGCTGGGAGCCAGGTCGGATGTCGTTCGGGAAAATGCCCGCGCCAGCCCCAGAAACCGCGCCGGCGAAACCGCGTCGGAGTCGGCCGCAAGCAGCGCCTGCCATGTCTTGCCGGCCTCGTCCGAGAGCCGCTGGCTCCACGGGTTGGGTCGAGGCACCGGCGGGAATCCGGCGGGATCCTTCAGCAATCCGTCCGGGCCCAAACGAATCGCCACCGGTAAGACGTCACCGGCCCGAATCGGATAACGGGCATCCCATTCCGTCTCGGGAGCTCCGGCAAACTGAAGCGGCACGGGCACGACCGCGGGATCATCGCCGAGCGCCTCCGGGCTGCTGGTGCCGGCGCCCATCCAGCGAATCCCGGACATTTCGACGCCAGTCAGTTCACCGGGCACGGTTTGGCTCAGCTTGGCAGCCAACTCCTGCGCAGCCTCTTCGGCCCGCCGCCGTGCATCCTCCTCCACTGCCACCTTGTCGCGGGCCAGCGAGATCATTCCCACTGCGGCAAGACCAAGCACAGGCAACAGGATTAACATAAGCTGCGCGCGCACCGAGGGAGCGGCATCTGGCCCCCGCGAACTCAAACCCAGCCGTTCTTGTCGGGCCTTGCGCCACTGCCCGAGGAGGCGCGAGAGCTGCCACAAAGCGAGTGCTCCCCAGAACGCGAGCCAAAGCCAGTCGGATAAGTTCCGCGCCGCCCGGTCGGGAAGGCGCAGGGCGAGCTGGAGGCCCGGGACCAGCAAGAGAAAGCCGAGTTCCCACCGGAACCTCGTTCGCTCCGGCCGGTTTCCCCCATGAAGCGAATCTCGCAGGGACCGCCAGAACCAGAACCCCACCAGAGGCACAGCGCCCAGCCCTGCGAGGAGCAGGACTGACTCCGTGATCGAGCTAAGCAAGAAGAACATGGCGGTGACGATCAGCTTCGTAACGCAGCCTGCCCGCCGACGGCAGCCGAATTGTCAGGGAATTGTGAAATCGGCCGGCAGCGGCCGACTTGAGCTTCATCGGCCCGCCGTCACCGCACTTCGCTGAGGGCCTGGCGGCAATACCACTTCACGGCGTTGCTCATGGGTGGCTGGAGCGCTTCGAGTTCGTCGCCGCTCACCCAACGGATGTCATGGTGCTCCTCTTCCGCGAGGTCGAGTGAGCCGCCCTTCACCCGGGCGAAGTAGATCATGCCGATGTGCATGTGAAGCAATTTATTCTGAAATTTCCTTCAATTTCCTGCGATTTATTGCAGTCTCCTGAAGGCAAAGGCACACTGGGGCACATTCATGGCCAGTCTTTACAGGCGCGCCAACAGTCCGTTCTGGTGGCTCAAGTTTCGCGATGCCCACGGCCTCGGCCGGCGGGAGTCCACCGGCTTCCGGCACGATCAGGTGCTGCCGACCCGCGCGGCCCGCGAGCTGGAGGCCAACCGCACCGCCGAAGAGCGCCGCCTCGGTTCGTCCGGCTCCGATCGCTGGTCGAACTGGGCCGATGAATTCGTCACGAACCACCACCCCCATGGATCCTACACCCACCAGCGGTGGGGCAGCCGGTGGCTGAACCTCAAAACCTATCTCAAGGCCCAGGCCATTGACTCGCCCCGCCAGGTCGAGCGGCAGCACGCCGCCAAATATATCCAGTGGCGCAGCCAGCCGCATCCCGGGATGCAGAAGGCGGGGCACAACACCGCCCTCGCCGAGATCCGTTTCCTGTCCCTGCTGCTGCGCGAGGCGGTTGCCCGCGGGCATGCCAGCCACAACCCCCTGCAGCGGCTCGGCATCCAAACCCATCCGCGCCGCGAAAAGCCGGAGGTGACCGAGGAGCAGCTGCAGCTCGTCTCGGACCTCATCGAGCAGGACCGCCACCTCCCCCACTACTGGATGCTCCGCCGCTCCTTCGACATCGCCCGCTGGCAGGGCTGCCGGCTCAATGAAACGTGGTTGAACCCGCAACGCGACGTCGAGCTGGTCCGCGACGCACACGGCGCCATCGTCGGCGGCACCATCCGCTTCGCCGCCAAGGGCAAACGGATCCACGTCGCGCCGCTGCATGCCCGGCTCTGGCCGCTGTTCGACGGGTTGCAACGGGCCGGCACCACCGAGACCTATCCCCAAAGCCGCAACCGCCTCGGTCATCCGAGGTCGTCGCTGCTTTGGTTCCAGTTCGGCGTGCGTCATCGGATCAAGGCCAAGGTTCCCGGCTTCTCGTTTCACTGCCTGCGCGTGACGGTCGCCACCCGGATGGCCCGCGCGAACATCCCCCAGGCCAAGGCCATGCGTTACCTCGGCCATGCCAGCGCCACCATCCACCGCATCTACCAGCGTCTCCGCCTGGAAGACCTGGGGGATGCTATGCGTGCCCTGGAGTAGCCGTCTGCTTCCGGGGCCGGGGGGGGGGGGGGGG
>JAYUSF010000211.1:0-15394 GCA_043755815.1 Verrucomicrobiota bacterium | reverse complement strand
GATTGGGAAACCGGGAAAATCTACCTCAGCCTCGTCCCCAAAACCCCACTCACCAACTGATGCTCACCGAATTTACAGAAAGAGCATTGCGCGGCCACAACGACAACCATAGTAATGTCCATGTTTGGTATCACGGCACAATAGACTTACGAACACCAGCGACCTACTTCGATTCAATTTCCAAAAAGAACATCACGATCACCACCGCCATGCGTCAAACGTGGTGGAGCACCGGCGAATCACGAGGCCAGTTCGCTGGCTTCCACCACTCCCGGCTTGGTGGTGGTGACCGCCTGAGTGAATCCACTCCCGACGGTGCAGCTCGAATCCGTAACGGCTTCAACCAGCTTTGGGATCTAGGCGCGGGCCAGAATGCTAACCGGACCCGTTTGGACTCAAACTCCGGCGACTGGCCAAACGTCATGCGGTTCAACCTGACCGGGACCAATCTTGTCGCCTTCGGCCAAACCATTCCGACGAAACTTTACTACCAATGGGCACGCCCGGCCGTAACCAGCATGACCGTCAGTGTCTACCTCGACGAAGACCTGAATCCGTTCAACGGAAACAGCCGCCTATTATTGGAAGGCAACGCAACATCAACCGGCTCGGATAGCATCCGTATTCCTACAGTTGAGCTACCAGTGACCGCCCAAAACGCCACCGTCGGGTGGCATGCGGTTTACGCGAAGATCACCGGCGGAGGCCGGACCCGCTATCTTTATGCCCCCGAATATGTGCAGGTGATTCCGAGCTTTGATCCACCGGATGTGGATATCACCTCAGTCACAGCGGGTGGGGCTCAAGTCAGAGTGTCTGGACAGGCAGGCCAAGTTGTGGTGCTGGAGACCTCCGGCGACCTGGTTAGTTGGCAACCATTCGTCACGAACCGGCTGGAGTCCGCTCAATGGACTGTGACGGATTCAAAAGCGACGATTGCACCAGCCCGCTACTACCGAAGTCGGCTCGACAGGTGACTGCGCCCGGTTGGAACAGTTCCGATTGATCACGCCAAAACAGGCCTGCCGTGAGGGAACGCGGTAAATCCTGTCCAAACTTTCGACGAAACCACCCTGAATTTAGGAGTGCGTCGGCAGTCAACTTGCCGGAAAACTTGCCGTGATGAATCTGCTCCAACCTCGCCGCCTTTTTCCTTTGCTGGGCGTGGCGTCGGCGTGGCTGCTCCTGGCGGGCAGTTCCGGTTGGGCTACCCAATTGGCGGTGCCATTCCGGCCCACGGTCCAGCCGGAGCAACTGGAACTCCTTGGCGCCGGTGACAGGCACGGTCTCCTCGTTTCGGTCCCGACCGGTGGCTCGGGGCCACGCGACGCGACCCGCGAGGCACGGTTTGTTTCGACGGACGAGCGTGTGCTGACGGTCAGTTCCAATGGCATCGTCCAGGCCGTCGGGGATGGCGCGGCCGAAGCGCTGGTGATTTGGAATGGGCAGACCAACCGCGTCGCCGTCACCGTGCGGGACGCGGCGTCGAAGTCCCCGCCGTCGTTCCGGCAAGAAATCGAGCCGCTGCTCACCCGTTCGGGCTGCAACATGGGTGCCTGCCACGGCAAGCTGGCCGGGCAAAATGGCTTCAAGCTTTCCCTCCGCGGCTACGCGCCGGAACTTGACTACGGCTGGCTCACGGATGATCTCGCCGGTCGGCGGATCAATCCGGCCTTTCCGGAAGCTTCGCTGCTCGTCACCAAGCCGCTCGGCACCGTGCCGCACGAGGGCAAAGTGCGTTTTGCCGAAGGTTCCCGTTACCACCACACGCTCGTCGATTGGATCGCCGCGCGCGCGCCGGGTCCGTTGCCGTTGGATCTGGAAGCCGATGCCAGCAGCCTCGAGCTCCTCGCTGGCAACGGAGGGCAGGCTGCCAGCCTGCCCGTGAGTTCTGACAGTTCCAGCCACCTCAGTTCAACCAACTCGGGCAGCCTGGCAGGCCGCCCTACGTTGGGCCGCACGCTCGCGCCCGGTGAAACCCAGCAACTCCTCACCCGCGCCCATTGGCCCGATGGCCGCATCCGCGACGTCACCTGGCTCGCCCAGTTTTTCTCCAACGACCAAACGGTGGCCGCCGTCACGCCCGACGGACTGGTGAAAGCCATCCGCCCCGGTGAGACGGCCATCCGCGTGCACTTCCAGGGGCTCGTCGAGGTGGTGCGCGTCACCATCCCGTTCACCAACACCGTGGATGGGTGGAAGTTTACCCGCGGTCAGAATCCGGTGGACGCCCCGGTCTTCGCCAAGCTGCGTGCGCTGAACCTCCCGCCCTCGCCCCGTTGCGACGACGCCACGTTCCTGCGCCGCGCGATGCTCGATACGCTCGGCACGTTGCCCACCCCCGAGGAGGTTCGTGACTTTCTCGCCGACCGTTCACCGGAGAAACGGTCCAAGCTGGTCGCCTCGCTGTTTGATCGGCCCGAATTCGCCGACTACTGGACGCTCCAGCTCGCCGACCTGTTCCAGAACCGCAAGGAGCGTGACCACGATGTGCGCGGGGCGAAGAACGTGCGCGCCTTCCACGGCTGGCTGCACGGTCAGGTCGCCATCCACCGTCCCTGGCACGAACTCGTTCATGACGTGCTGACCGCGACCGGTGACTCCATCAGCCGCCCGGAGATCGGCTACTACATCTATCTCGTCGGCGAAAAGCGCTCCACCGAGAGCGACGTGCCGGACGCCGTGGCTCAGGCGTTCATGGGCACGCGCATCGGCTGCGCCCGTTGCCACAACCATCCGCTGGAGAAATACACCCAGGACGACTTCTACCACTTCGCCGCGTTCTTCGAGCGCGTCACGCTTGATCGCAAGGGACCGGCCGATGGCGTTACGACGCTGCTGCCGATGAGCCGGGAGGAACGCGAGCGGACCCAACGTCTGGAGGAGGCGGAGAAGAAGCTGAAGGATGCCGAGGCGAAGCTGCTGGCGTTGGGCTATCAGAGTGAAGATGACCCGCCCTCACCCCGGCCCTCTCCCCCGGGGAGAGGGGGAAACGCTCTCGCCGCTGACAACTCCACAAACAAAACCACGCTCACACCCGGAGCGCCGAGCATTGCTCGGCCAGAGGGATCAGCCACGTCCGAGCCGAGCGATGCTCGGCGCCCCGCAGCGCAGTCCTCAGCCGCCGCGCTTGTGGCCGCAAACGGTGCCCAGTCAGCTTCCCCCTCTCCTTGGGGAGAGGGCCGGGGTGAGGGTGGGCGGTTTACCATCTCGCCCGAACTCGCCAAGCAACTCGAAGCTGCCCAGAAGGAGTTCCGCGACCGCAAACGTGAGTTCGCCGACAAGAAACGCGAACTCGCTGAAATCCGCGGCCGCGGTCCGCGCGCCTGGCAACCCCGCACCAAGCGGGACGTGGTCGCCCAGCCGCTCGACCGCTCGACCATGCAGTTCGCCGCCGACACCGACCCACGCGCCCAACTGGCCGACTGGCTGACTTCCACGAACAATCCCTACTTCGCCGGCGCGATGATCAACCGTCTGTGGAAGCACTTCCTCGGCACCGGCCTGGTCGAACCCGTGGACGATCTGCGCGCCAGCAACCCGCCGTCGAATCCCGAGCTGTGGGCGTTGCTCAGCCGCGAGTTCGTCGGCAGCGGCTACGACCTGCGCCACGTCATGCGGCTGATCCTCAACTCGCGCACCTACCAACTCAGCGCCCGCACGGTGCGTGGCAACGAGACTGACACGCGCTTCTACTCGCACTACTACGCCCGCCGCCTGCCGGCCGAGGTCATCGCCGACGCCCTGAGCGCCGCCACCGGCGTGCCCGACAAGTTCGACGGCTTCCCAGTCGGCCTGCGCGCCGTGCAGGTGCCCGAGCCGACGGTCAGCAGCTACTTTCTCACGCTGTTCGGCCGCAGCGAGCGTGTGACCGCCTGTGCCTGCGAACGCAGCGGCGACGTGACCCTGCCGCAGTTGCTGCACCTCCAGAACAGCGAGGAAGTGAACAAGAAGATACAGCATCCCGAAGGCCGGCTGAAGGCGCTGCTCGCCTCCGCCAAGATCGCCACCGACAAGCCGCGCCTCATCGAGGAACTCTACCTTGTCACCGTCGGCCGCCGCCCCAGCGCCGCCGAATCAGAGCGGGTGCTCGCCCAATTCGGCGACGCCAAGCCGGAGGAAGTGCTGCCCGACCTGTTCTGGGCGCTGCTCAACACGAAGGAGTTTGCGTTTAACCATTGAAGGCACCGTGGTGCCGAACCAGTTTCCTCCCATGACTGTGGAAATCGAACGTCTCACTCGCGAGTTGGCTCAGTTGCCAGCAAGCTCCCAGGCTTTTCTCGCTGACTGGCTGGCGACCAATCTGGAAGCCAAAGCGGATCCAGAAGTCGAAGCAGCTTGGAACGAAACCGTGGATCGCCGATGGGCTGAGCTTGAAGGCCGTCAGGTGCAAACGATCCCTGCTGGCGAGGCGTTCGCCCGTGCGCGCGCCGCGCTGAAGCAATGAGCGAGGCGAGGTTTCATCCCGAAGCTGTGGCCGAAATGATCGAAGCCGCCCAATTTTACGAAACGCGCCAGCCCGGGTTGGGCAGCCGGTTCCTCGATGCGGTGGAATTCACTGCGCGGCAGCTTGAGAGACAACCAACCTTGGGACGAGTTGACTCCGCCGGCCGCAGGCGTCGGGCGGTCAAACGCTTTCCTTATCGCCTGATTTACCGGGAAAAAGCTTCGGACATTTTCATTCTAGCCATCGCTCACGGCAGCCGTCGGCCCGGCTACTGGCGGCAACGCGAATCCTAAACCACTTCACCTCATGCTCGACATCTCCCTCACTTCCCAGCGCTCCACCTTGTGCAGCGGGGTTTCGCGGCGTGACTTCCTGCGCGTCGGCGCGCTGGCCCCGCTGGGGCTGTCCCTGGCCAACGTGCTTTCGTGGGAACGCGCCCTGGCCGGTTCGGCGGACCCCGCCATGCGCAAGGCGCCGCGGGCGAAGTCGGTGCTTCTCGTGTTCCTCGGCGGCGGGATTTCGCATCACGATTCGTTCGACCTGAAGCCGGCCGCCGTGGAGGAGATCCGCGGCAAATACACGGAGATTCCCACCAACGTCACCGGCCTCAAGGTCGGCAACCTGCTCCCCAAGATGGCACAGACGATGGACAAGGTCTGCCTCGTCCGGTCGGGCGCACACGACAACGACCATCACGAGACCGCGACCAACTGGGTGCTTTCGGGCAAGTTCGGCACGCCGTTCGGCGATCATCCGGCGATGGGCGCCATCGTCGCGCACGAGACGGGCTTCGCCGGCAAGGTGCCGCCCTACGTCGCCGTGCCGAAGAACCCGAGCTTCACCTGGGAACTCGGCAAGAGCGCCTGGCTGGGCGGCCGTTACGAGTCGTTCAAGGCGGGCAACCCGAACGACAAGGCGTGGAAGGTCCGCGACCTCGCCTGCCCGGCCCAGATGACGCCCACCATCCTCGAACGCCGCCGCACGCTGCTGCAGGCCGTGGACACGCTGTCCGCGCACATCCAGGGCAATGACCAGATGGCGACCTACGACGAGTTCGCCCAGAAGGCGGCCGACATGATCCTGTCGCCCGACGCGCAGAATGCCTTCGCGCTGGAGAAGGAATCCGAGAAGCTGCGCGACACCTACGGACGGACCGAGTTCGGGCAAAGCTGCCTGCTGGCGCGCCGGCTTGTCGAAAGCGGCGTGCGCTTCGTGACCGTGAACTACGGCGGCTGGGATCATCACGCGAAGATCTTCGAGAGCCTCGACAAAAAGCTGCCCGAGTTCGACCAGGGCCTGAGCGCGTTGCTCAACGACCTGCACGACCGCGGCACGTTGAAGGAAACACTCGTGCTAGTGATGGGCGAATTCGGCCGCACGCCCAAGGTGAACAAGGATGCAGGGCGCGATCACTGGGGTCAGGCCGGCTCCATGCTCTTCGCCGGTGCCGGAGTGCAGGGCGGCAAGGTCATCGGTGCGACTGACAAGAACGGCGCCTTCGTCACCGAGCGTCCCGTGCGACCCGCGGACGTGTGCTGGACGGTCTATGACGCGCTCGGCATCGATCCGCAGAAAATGGTCATCACGCCGGAGGGCAGGCCCACGCACATCCTCGACGAGGGCAGCACGGTGAAGGAGCTGTATGGTTGAACAGCGAAGGCGCGAAGACGCGAAGCCTTGGAAAAGGCAGAGAACTTATCTGGAAAGCAGGAAAGCAGGAAAGGTCCTGTCAGCCTCCTGCTTTCCTGCTTTCCAAATTCAAGTCCTGCGTCTTCTTCGCGTCTTCGCGTCTTCGCTGTTCCTCCTGCCGTGCTTCGCCGAGGACAAGAAGCCGGAGGAGAAGAAACCCGAGCCGCCCACGGTGGCCGTCGTGCTGCCGCTGGGAATCGAAACCGGCTCGGCGCAGAAACTCACCCTGCGTGGCCTCAACCTGACCAATGCCACCGCGGTGAAGCTGACCGGCTTGCCGCAGGCGTTCGCCGCCGAGATCAAGGAGCGTGGCGCGGCCATCAAGATCGAGGGCTTCGAGGCCAAACGCGTCGGGGACCAGAAGCTCGAAGTGGAACTCAACCTGCCAGCCGACGCCCCGGCCGGCACCAATGTCGCCGTAGTGGTGGTTTCGCCCGACGGCGAATCCAAACCGTTCCTGCTGTTCGTTGCGGCGGCCGGCCAGTTCGTCGGCGAAAAGGAGCCCAACAACGGCTTTCGTGACGCGGCGGCGCAGGACCTCGGCAAGACGATCCGCGGCGCGCTGGAGGCGGTGACCGACGTCGATGTGTTCCGCTTCGACCTCGACGCCGATCAGACGCTCCGGGCCGAGGTGCTGGCCGAGCGTCTCGGCGCCGCGCTCGATGCGTCACTCACGCTCTACGACGCCAAGGGGCGCATCCTGAAGTCCAACGATGACGGCCCCGGCCTTGGGCGCGATTCGTTGCTCGAGTTCAAGGTGCCCTCGTCCGGGCGTTACCTGCTCGCGATCAGCGGCGTGACGGAGAAGGCCGGGCCGGCGAGCGTCTACCTGCTGACGGTAACCACAAGACGGAGAACCGAATAGGACATGAAGGATCCATTCTGGAAGGTGTTGCTGAAGATCTTGCTGGGACTGATTGGTGTAGCCCTCGTTCTACTGGCCGTGTTCGTCTTCATTTTGAGTTGGCAATTGAAGGCGCCCTCTCGTCGGGCCTTCGCCGCAGCGGAACCTCCAGCCTACGTCACAAACCTTGCCGGTTTTCTCACATGGCGACCGGAGCCTGACGGTGCGTTTCGCGCCCAAGACAAGGGGTCGAACTTCGTGATCCTGCTTGGACCATCGGGCTACAGTCCACGGCAAGTATCAGGGCCGGCTGGATACCTCTTCGATTCAACCGGACGCTTCATCACCTGGAGTCCCGATCTCGGAGACAACTGGTTGCCACACGTGCCCGGAACCAACCAGTGGACCAAGCTGGGATCGGTCGAACTGCAACAGATTGCCAATGCCCAAGGCCGGCCCTGAGGAAGTCACTTCTCTCCCGTCGCCAGCAATGTCTCGAAATTCGGCTCCTGCTCTTCGCGCGCCACGACGCTGAGTTCGATCTTCTTGAAGCCGGCGGCTTCGAGCCAGCGCTGGAGGTCGCTTTCCGTGAAGCCCAGCCAGCGGTCTCCATACAGTTCCTGCGCCTTGTCGAAGCGGTGTTTCACGAGGTCGAGCAGCAGCACTTGGCCGCCGGGGCGAAGGATGCGATGGGCGCTGGCGACGGCCTTGGCCGGATCTTCGGCGTGATGCAGCGCCTGGCTGAGGATCACGAGGTCCACGCTGGCATCGTCGATGGGCGGATTTTCCAGGTCGCCCTGGCGGAATTCGAGGTTCTTGAGCCCGTTCTTCTTCGCCTTGCGCGCGCCGAACTCGACCATCTTCTCCGAGTTGTCCACGGCGATGACGCGCTTGCAGCGGCGCGCGAGCAGTTCGCTCAGCAGCCCTTCGCCGGAACCGAGGTCGGCGACTTCCAACGGCGGCAGGATGCGCAGGAGCAAATGGCCGAACGCCTGCCACGAGCGGCCGGGGCCGTAGCTGCGGTCGAAGCGGCCCGCGACCTGATTGAAGTAGACCTGTGCCTGCTCCTTCCGTCGGGCGTGAACACGGCGCAAGTTGACGAGGTCGCTGTCGTGCTCGGGGAGTTCCTTCGCGCCGCGGATGGCGAGTTGGGTGAACTCGCGCACATGGGCGTCGGCGTGGGGGCTGAGGCGGTAGAAGGTGCGCTTCCCGTCGCGCCGCGCGCTGACAAGCCCGGTCTCGGCAAGCAGGCCGAGGTGGGTGGAGATGCGCGATTGGCCGAGCCGGGTGATTTCCTGCAGCTCATTGACCGACAGTTCCTCCTTTTCGAGCAACGCGACGATGCGCAGCCGGGTCGGGTCGGCAAGCGCGCGGAGGGATTTCAGGGTGGAGGACATTGTCGGACGATGAGCGGTTTGCGGTGCTTACGCGGAAACTGAAATGACAATCCTCAAGGCGTAGGCACAAGTTCCCGCACCCCGTCACTGTCTTCTATTAACGTATGCTTCAAAGGCCACTTCTGAACTCGCACGAGGAAGACTTGCAACCCTTCCCGGCGGGCCAGCTTCAATGCGGGCACCATGTCAGTGTCTCCTGAAAACAGGACAATCCGGTCAACGATCCCCTTCAGGGCCAGTGTTGCCACGTCGATGCCGATTCGCATGTCCACCCCCTTCTGCTCAAAGTTCGCGTAAACGTCGCTACCCTTGGGTGCCAAGGGAACCCCGCCAGCCAACAAGCTTTGTCGGTAGGCACGGCTGAAGGTCCATCCTCTTGGTTTCAGTTCACCGCGCCGCAGGGCAACATGGCTACTTTGGCCCAAGTCGTGGAAGAATTTTAGCCGCGCCGCATAAGTTGGCAGCGTGCTGTAGTCAATTTTGGAACCGTCCACTGGGTTGGTGACTTCGAGTGGATACGGTTCGCAGTCGTAGTAGAAAATCCTGAAGAGATCTTCGCCTCTGCCGAGAATGCTTTTCGCATTCTTGATGACTTGATGAGCAGTTGGCCATTTTCCGGGAAGTTTCAGCCGGTTTGCCAACGCTCGGCAAAACCATCCTCCATCAATGAGCAATGCGGTCTTTTTCATGCCAAAAGGAAAAGCCCGCAGACCCCTTCGGGCCCGCGGGCAATTGTTTGCCAGCCTACTGGCGTAGCGGATTTAAAAGCTGTCAACGAATCCGGTTTCGTTGGGTTGACAATGCATGCAAAGGCCGATTCAAGAAAGAAATTTTCCGGCACTGCATTGCGCACCGCTGTCGGTCGCAGCCGGGTCGGGTCGGCGAGCCCGCGAAGGGATTTCAGGGTGGAGGACATGCCCGTTTGCCCGGCAGTGAAGCCGACGGGCCGGAACTTGGCGAGCGGGGAACCTTGTATTGGAGCGCCCCCATCAAAGGCCGGCCGCTGTGCCTTCGCCCCGCGGATCGGCCGAGCCGACGAAGCCGCCATCCGGCGCGAGGCCGACCGCTTGGGCGGCGCCAAGGGACTTCTCGACGACGACGGTGTGGCCGCGCTTCCGGAGTTCAGCGATCACCGCGTCGCCGAAGGCCGCTTCGACGTGCAGTTCATCTGGCTTCCATTGGTGGTGCAGCCGCGCGCCGGCCAACGCTTCGCGGGGTGATTTGCCGAAGTCCACCGTGCGCAGGATCGCCAGCAGCGTCTGCGAGATGATCGTCGGGCCACCGGCTGCCCCGACGCTGAGGATCGGTTTGCCGTCCTTGAGCACAATCGTCGGGCTCATGCTGGAGAGCGGCCGTTTGTCGGGTGCGACGGCGTTGGCCTCGGCGCCGACGAGGCCGAAGTAGTTCGGCACGCCGGGCTGCGCGGAGAAGTCGTCCATGTGGTTGTTGAGCAGGATGCCGGTGCCGGGCACGACGACCTTGCTGCCGAAGCTGGTGTTGAGCGAGGCGGTGCAGGCGACCCAGTTGCCCTCGGCATCGGCGGTCGAGAAGTGCGTGGTGTGGCGGCTCAGTTCCCGCCGGAAGAAGTCCGCGTCGGCGAACGGCGGCGTGCCCGCGCCAGTCACCACCGAGGCACGGTCCGGGCGGATGGTCTTCGCAAGTTCGGCCGCGTAGCTCTTGGCGATGAGGCCGGTGGGCACTTTGGTGAAGTCGGGATCGCCCAGCCACTTCGCGCGGTCGGCGAAGGCGAGCTTCATCGCTTCGGCCACCGTATGTGCGAAGTCGGCCGAGGTGTCGCCCATGGCCTTCAGGTCGAAGTCTTCCAGCAGGTTCAGAATTTCCACCACATGGACCCCGCCGGAACTGGGCGGCGGGAAGCTCACGATTTCGTAGCCACGGTAGGTTCCTCGCACGGGTGTGCGCGGGACCACTTCGTAGCGGGCAAAGTCGGCGGCGGTCACCACGCCGCCATGGGTCTTCATCCATACCGCCGTCCGGGCCGCAAAGTCACCGCGGTAAAACCAGTCCACGCCTTGGGTCGCCATCGCCCGATACGACTTCGCGAGGTCGGGTTGCTTGAGCCAATCGTCCTTGGCTGGAACGGCGGGAAGGCCGCGCAGAAAGATCTCTCGCGCTTCCGGGAAGGCGGCCAATTCGGCTTTGGTGGCCCGAACCCGACTCGCGTAGTGGCTATCAATCGGGAAGCCGTTTTCGGCGACCTTGGCGGCGGCTTCGAGCAGTTGGGCCAGCGGCAGTCGACCGAAATTGGTGCTTGCGTAGGCGAGCGTGGCCAATTCGCCAGGGATGCCCACGGCCAGCGCGCCGTCCTGACTGAGCTTGGCGTCTGCCTTGCCGTCGCGGAGGAACATGTCGCGCGTCGCCGCCGCTGGGGCGGTTTCCCGTCCGTCGACCGTGACCAGGCGACCGTCCGCCAGCCGAAGCGTCAGGAAACAGCCGCCGCCGATGCCGGAGTTGTGGCCGTCCACGACGCCGAGCGTGAGCGCGCAGGCGATGGCGGCATCAACGGCGTTGCCCCCGGCCTTGAGTGCGTCGAGGCCGGCCTGGGTGGCGATGGGCTGCACCGTGGCAACCATGCCGGCTTTCGGCGAAGGGAAAGGTCCGCGTGGAATGGGAGCGGTCGTGGCCAAAGCCACCACACCACACAACGCCATCAGGCTCACGAGGTATGAACGCATAAGTGAAACTTTCTCACAGAACTTTCACCGAGAATGGGATTCAGATGATTTTCAGGGCTGCGACGCCGATGACAAAGATGGGGACGGCGCGACGAGTGCATGTCATTCGCGCGCAAACACGGCCATCCTGCTTCCCTGAAAAGGTCTGAACACCGCTACTGACACCAGTCCAGATAATCGCGCTGGAGCCATTCTGGCCGCAAACCCGGATAGAACCGCCGCCGCATAGTCCCCACGTGCTGGCCCGCCTCGTCAAAGAACTTTAATTGCCACCACGTGCAGACGATCCTCAACTGGCTGGGAGCATTTTTGCCTCGCTTGCTGATCCACCTCCAGCCCAGTGGCGACTGCTCATAGGTCCCGAATGCTTCACGTCCCTGTTCGTGTATAAGGGTGATGCTGCCCCCGGCAAATTCCCAAAAGAAATCGCCTGCCATGGCGAATTTGGTATCAGCTACAAACTGACCGCTCGGCGAAGATGGTCGTGTGAAACACACCGCCAACGCCACCAGCACACAGGCGGCGAAAAAGCCCAATCCACATTTTCGACCGGAGGTCATTCGCGGCCTTGCGCACGCTGGAAAGTTTGATTGGGAGAAGTCCATCTCAGCAGTCCACGCAGGCGATCTCGAGACGCTCCCTGATCGCAGGACGGAAGCACCAAAGTGCCGGCCGGCCGTTCCAGCGGGAACGGGGCGGGGGCAATCCGCCGCCGATGCCGGAGTTGTGGCCGTCCACGACGCCCAGCGTCAGCGCGCAGGCGATCGCTGCATCCACCGCGTTGCCGCCGGCTTTCAAGGCATCCAGGCCGGCCTGCGTGGCGACGGGTTGGACGGTGGCAACCATGCCACGGCGGAGCGGTTCTCCATGCGCCGCGGGACCGCGAATTGCAGCGAACAGGAGAATCAGAGTTAAGGCGTGCCGCTTCATTTCCGAAGGGAGGATGAAGAAAATGCCCGTTGACCGCAGCCGCTTCTTTCGTATCGTCGCATCCTGATACGTCAATACGTTGTCCAGATAGACACCAACAAAACACGAAGTTCATGAGCAAACGTTTCATCTTCTCGTCTGAGTCCGTCGGCGAAGGCCATCCCGACAAGGTTGCCGACACCATCTCCGATGCGGTGCTCGACGCCTGCCTCGCGCAGGACAAGTTCAGCCGCGTCGCCTGCGAGACCTACGTCAAATCCAACGTGGTCGTCATCGGCGGCGAAATCACCACCAAGGCCAAGCTCGACTTCGTCAAGATCGCCCGCGACGCGATCCGCGAGATCGGCTACGTGAACGACGACGACGTGTTCCACGCCGACAAGGTGTTCGTGAACCTGCTCGTCACCCAGCAGTCCCCCGACATTTCCCAGGGCGTCGACGCCAAGGCCGCGAAGGGCAAGAAGAAGGCCGAGCAGGGCGCGGGCGACCAGGGCCTGATGTTCGGCTACGCGTGCAACGAGACCCCCGAGCTCATGCCGACGCCGATCATGTTCGCCCACCGTCTCGGCCGCGAACTGACCCGCATCCGCAAGGCCGGCAAGCTGGCCAAATGGCTCCGCCCCGACGCGAAGTCGCAGGTCTCCGTCGTCTATGAAAACGACAAGCCCGTCGCCATCTCCAACGTCGTCATCTCCACCCAGCATGCCGCCAACGTGGACCACGCGCTGATCGAGAAGTTCTGCATCGAGCAGGTCATCAGGAAGGTTCTCCCGAAGAACATGCTGACCAAGGACACGCAGTTCCTCATCAACCCCACCGGCAACTTCGTCGTCGGCGGGCCGCAGGGCGACACCGGACTCACCGGCCGTAAGATCATCGTCGACACCTACGGCGGCTGGGGCCGTCACGGTGGTGGCGCCTTCTCCGGCAAGGACCCGAGCAAGGTCGACCGCAGCGCCGCCTACATGGGCCGCTACGTCGCCAAGAACATCGTCGCGGCCGGACTCGCGTCCCACGTCGAGATCCAGTTCGCCTATGCCATCGGCTATCCCGACCCCGTCAGCGTGTTCGTCGACACGTTCGGCACCGCCACCAACGGCGTCACCGACGAGGCGATCACCGCCGCCGTGGAAGAGGTCTTCAGCTTCAAGCCAGCCGACATCGTCAAGCAGCTCAACCTGCTCCGCCCGATCTACGGCAAGACCACCAACTACGGCCACTTCGGCAAGGACGACAAGGACCTCACCTGGGAAGCCACCGACAAGGTCAAGGCGCTCCAGAAGGCCGTTCGCTGAATCCCGTAGTAATCAGTGTTCAGTTTTCGGTGTTCAGTCACTTCGGTGACCGCGCGCTGACTGGCCACTGATTACTGAAAACTGATCACTGACTACTCTTAAGAATATGGCCAAAGCCAAAAAATCCGCCGCCACTGCCGCGCTTGCCGAAGTCGCCAACGCCCTGCCCAACCTTGCCGCCTACGCGGGCAACACACCGTCGGGCAAGGACTTCATCGTCCGTGACCTCGCGCTCGCCGAATGGGGCCGCAAGGAAATCGCCGTCGCCGAGCATGAGATGCCCGGCCTCATGTCCGTGCGGAAGAAGTATGCGAAGACCAAGCCGCTGAAGGGCGTCCGCATCACCGGTTCGCTGCACATGACCATCCAGACCGCGGTGCTCATTGAGACGCTCGTGGCGCTCGGGGCTCAGGTCCGCTGGGCTTCCTGCAACATCTTCTCCACCCAGGACCACGCCGCGTCCGCCATCGCCGCGACCGGCACCCCGGTCTTCGCCTGGAAGGGCGAGACGCTCGAAGAGTATTGGGAACTCACCCTCAAGGCCGTCCTCTTTCCGGGCGACTTGGGCCCCGAACTTGTCGTGGACGACGGCGGTGACGTGACCCTCCTCATCCACAAGGGCTACGAGCTCGAGCAGGGTGACAACTGGGTCAACTCCAAGAGCGGATCGCACGAGGAGCAGGTCATCAAGAACCTCCTCAAGCGCGTCGCGAAGGAAAAGCCCGGCATCTGGACCAAGATCGTGAAGTCCTGGAAGGGTGTTTCCGAAGAGACCACCACCGGCGTCCACCGCCTCTACAAGTTCGCCGAACAGGGCAAGCTGCTCGTTCCCGCCATCAACGTGAACGACTCCGTGACCAAGTCGAAGTTCGACAACCTCTACGGCTGCCGCGAGTCGCTGGCCGACGGCATCAAGCGCGCCACCGACGTCATGCTTGCCGGCAAGGTGGCGGTCGTCTGCGGCTACGGCGACGTCGGCAAAGGCTCGGCCCATTCGCTCCGCGCTTACGGCGCCCGCGTCATCGTCACCGAGATCGACCCCATCAACGCCCTCCAGGCCGCGATGGAAGGCTTCCAGGTCAACACCATCGAGAGCACCCTCGGCGTCGGCGACATCTACGTCACCACCACGGGCAACTGCGACATCATCACCGTGGACCACGTCCTCGCGATGAAGGACCAGGCGATCGTCTGCAACATCGGCCACTTCGACAACGAGATCCAGGTCGACAAGCTCAAGGGGACCAAGGGAGTCACCATCGAGAACATCAAGCCGCAATACGACCGCTACCACCTCCCCGGCAACAAGAGCATCTACCTGCTCGCCGAAGGCCGTCTCGTGAACCTCGGCTGCGCCACCGGCCATCCGTCGTTCGTCATGTCCAACTCGTTCACCAACCAGACCCTCGCGCAGATCGACCTCTGGACGAACAAGGACAAATACGAGAAGACCGTCTATCGCCTGCCCAAGAAGCTGGACGAGGAAGTCGCCCGCCTGCACCTCGAGAAGATCGGCGTCGTGCTGACCAAACTTACCAAGGCCCAGGCCGCCTACCTCGGCGTCAACTCCGACGGCCCCTACAAGCCCGAGCACTACCGCTACTGATTCAACGGTGGGCCGCGCGTAAGCGCAGCCGAAGCTATCGAGGTGGACAACCAAAAGGTTGTCCGCCTTTTTTGTTTCGCGGCTGGGCAAACCGATGACACCGAACCCGAGATGAAGCGGTTGGGCTGGTCCCGCCCCGCTGGCGTGCATCTGCTGAAAAACTCGGCGCGCGCGGCACGATCCGTGAAGTTCGAGAAGGTCGACGAGAAATCGATCAAGGCCACCCCTTTCTGCACCATGTCAGCTTACGCCCACCGGTGTCGGCTCGGAAAACAATTGTGCGATGTGTCCATGCCGAGTAACCACTCCGCGGCATGGGCGTATTCGTAAGCTGGGCAATTGAAGGCTCTCTCAGCCACCGAATGGCACTCCACATCAAGGAGTGGCTGCCTGATGTTTTCGGCCGGTGTAAGAAGCTTTCTGTAATTTGCTTTCCTTGTGTTTCCACCCAACCCCAGAGGGGGAGGTGGAGCGGAGGCGAGCGGAGCGA
>JAYUSF010000210.1:0-15444 GCA_043755815.1 Verrucomicrobiota bacterium | reverse complement strand
TGTTGCGGCATTCGACCGATCCGGCCGCCGCGTTCGATGCGGCGGCCTTCGTCGAGGGCGTGACGGAGTCGCAACGGAAACCGCTTTCCTCCGCCCTCTTCCGGGTGCGCACCCGGCAGGTTCTCGAACGGAAGGAAGCCCCGGCCAACACCTCGTTCCTGAGCGGGCTGCTCATTGGGGCGGAACTCGCCACCGTCGCGGCGACGAACGATCCGGTGATCGCCGCCGCGGGCGGACCGCTGCGGGAGGCTTACACCGTCGCGGCCACAACGCTGGGCCTCGGCGACCGTTGGCGGATGCTGGAAGCGGAGCCGCTGTCAGCGCTGGGGCAGGCGGTGATCCTGCGCCAAGTGCTCGGCGCGGTGTCCACGTCGGCCGTTGGGCTGGTGTAACGGGGAGTTGCCGGCCAGACTCGCCGCGACCGCATGAATGCGAACTTCAACGCCAGCCTGTTCCGCCAGCTACCCATCGTCGGCATCCTGCGGTTCTTCCCGCGCGATCAAGTCGCATTGATGCTGCCAGCGGCGCTCGCCGGCGGGTTGATCAATTTCGAGGTGACGATGAACTCGGAGGGCGCCGAAGAGCTGATCCGGTTAAGCCGTGACCTCGTGGGCGAACGCGGCAACGTCGGCGCCGGCACGGTGACCACGGTGGACACACTCCACCGGGCGCTGGCGGCCGGGGCGTCGTTCATCGTCACGCCGGCGGTGATCCCCGAGGTGATCCAAGCCTGCGTGGAACGCGGCGTGCCGGTGCTGCCCGGCGCGCTGACGCCCACCGAAATCCTCACCGCCTGGCGGCTCGGTGCGACGATGGTGAAAGTGTTTCCCGCCGACCAGCTCGGGCCGGCGCACATCCGGGCCGTGAAGGCGCCGTTCCCGGAAATCCCCCTGATGCCCACCGGCGGCGTAACCGTGGAAACCCTCCCGGCCTTCCGCGCGGCGGGTGCCGATGCCTTTGGGGTCGGCAGCCCGCTGTTTGACCCGCGCCAGGCGGCGGCCGGCAACTGGGACTGGTTCCGCCAGCAGGCCGCCCGGTTTCTGCAGGCCTATGAGGCCGGACCGGACCGTTAGCGCGTCCAGACGTTGATCTTGATCGGGGTGTTCGCGGGCAAGGTGACGCTGAGGGTCTTGGTCGCCGGGTTGACGGTCGTGTTGTCGATCTCCGTATTGATGACCACTTCCGGACCGTTGTCGGGATTCAACACGACGGACACGGGAACTTTGGTGCCGAAGTTGGCCGCCTGGATCGTGATGGGCTGTTCCGGGGCGGAGCCGTTCGGAAGGATCACCGGGTTGCCGTTTTCCAGCAGGTTCTGGCCCGCGAGACTGACCACCGTGAGGGTCGGGCTCGTGCCTTCCAACCCGGTGGCCAACATGGAGCCGAAGCTCACCGCCTGCTGGATGTTCACCTGGCCAAGATCTTCCAGGTGGTTGATGGCATCAACCCGCACCCGGCCGCTGCCGCCTTCGAATCCGCGACGGCGGGTGTTGATGTTAAAGGGTGACCGTCCCGGCCGCATCGCGCCGGATGTCGGTGACTCGCAGATCGGCCCATGCGCGGCCGCCCGAAACCCAAAGGGCGAACGCCAGACCTAGCCAAGCCGGAGCGACGAACCGAGAAGTGACCATCCCGAGGGTGAAGCGCAAAGGCGGTGGAAACATTACAAACTTCCTCGTTGCGAGAGTCGCTGAAGCATCCGCGGCTGGCAACTGCGGGAAATGGGGCTTGTTTTTTGGCCCCCCGACCGAACTATCCGCCGCACTTTTATGAGTTTACCGACGTCGCCAACGACGCCTTCTGCCGCCCCAGGGCCCGCCCCGGACCAGGACGGTCCCCAAGTCGATCTGCTGACCTGGCTCGAGTTGAACCGCAATCCGTTGCTGATCGGGGTCGCCATCGTGGCGATCGCCGTGATAGCGACGATGGTCGTCCGCCAGCGGCAGCGCGATGCGGCCTTGGATGCCAATACCCGGCTCCTGGAACTGACCCCGCCCATCCGTGGAATCGACGCCGCGACCCCGCCGAAGCCGGCGGACCTGCTCAAGCTCGCGGACGACAACGCCGGCCGCCCGGCCGCCGAACGCGCCCGCTTCCTCGCCGCCGGCCGCCTCTACGCAGAGGCAAAATACGCCGAAGCCCGAACTCAGTTCGAAGCGGTCGAGCGGGATGCCCCGGAGGGCCTGCTCGCCAGCACCTCCGCGCTGGGCATTGCCGCGACCTTCGACGCCGAGAACAAGACCAACGAAGCCATGACCGCCTATCAGCGCGTGATTTCGTCGTTCAAGGACGAGCCTGCAGCGGTTCACGCGAAGCTCGCCAAGGCCCGCCTGCACGAGGTTGCCAACCAACCGAAGGAGGCGCTCGCGATCTACGACGAACTGGGCAGGAACCAGTCCAGCATGTTCGGCATGCAGAGCGCGATGATGGCCCGGGCCCAATTGCTCTCGGCGCATCCCGAACTGGACAAACCCGTCGTGGCAACCAACTCGGTCAATGTCCTGGCGCCGGTGCTCGGCAAGTAACTTTCGTTCCGCCCGCAGTCCTCATGGGCTGCGGGCGTTTTGTCTTTTTTGCCCATGAAACTTGCCATTATCGGAACCGGTTATGTGGGGTTGGTGACCGGAGCCTGCTTTGCCGAAGTCGGCCACACCGTCTACTGCGTGGACAACAACGCGGAGAAGGTCGCGATGTTGCAGGCCGGCGGCATTCCCATCTACGAGCCGGGTTTGGAAGACCTGGTGAAACGCAATGTCGCCGCCGGCCGCCTGCACTTCACCGCCTCGACCGAGGAAGGCGTGACGAAGTCCGAGGTGATCTTCATCGCCGTGCCCACGCCACCGCAGAATGACGGTTCGGTGGACCTCAGCTACATCGAGGGTGTGGCCCGCGAGATCGCCGGCAGCCTGACCGGCTACCGGATCATCGTGGACAAGAGCACGGTCCCCGTGAAGACGGCGGAGAAGGTCGCCGAGACCATCCGCCGCTACGCCAAGACCAAGGTCGAGTTCGACGTGGTGAGCAATCCCGAGTTCCTGCGTGAAGGCTTTGCGGTGGACGACCTGATGAAACCCGACCGAGTCGTCATCGGCGTGGCCAGTCAGCGGCCCGTGGCGGCGATGCGCGAAGTCTACACGCCCTTCAACGCCCCGATCATCGTCACCGACACCAATTCGGCCGAACTCATCAAGCACGCGGCGAACTCCTTCCTGGCGCTCAAGATCAGCTACGCCAACGCGCTGTCCGTGATCTGCGAGGCGAGCGGTGCCAACGTGCAGGAGGTCACCCGCGGCATGGGCCTCGACGCCCGCATCGGCACGCGCTTCCTGAACGCCGGCCTCGGCTTTGGCGGCTCGTGTTTCCCGAAGGACCTGTCCGCGTTCATCCACATCAGCGACCAGTTGGGCTACGACTTCCGCCTGCTGAAGGAAGTGCAGCACATCAACGCTGACCAGATGGGCCGCTTCGTGAAGAAGATCACCGACACGCTCTGGGTGCTGCGCGACAAGCGCATCGGCGTGCTGGGCCTGGCCTTCAAGCAGAACACCGACGACGTCCGCCAGTCGCCCGCGATCGATCTCTGCCAGCGGTTGCTCAAGGACGGCGCCAAGCTGCGTGTCTTCGATCCCGAGGCGATGGAGAAAGCCAAGACGCCCCTGCCCCCGGGCGAGGCGCTGACCTACGTGGACGACATGAACGCCGTCCCCGAAGGCTGCGACGCGCTGGTGATTGCGACCGAATGGCCTCAGTTTACCAAGCTGGACCTGCCGCGCATCCGCAAGGCGATGGCCACCCCAATCGTCTTCGACGGCCGCAACCTGCTCGACCCCGCCGAAATGGAACGGCTCGGCTTCATCTACAAGAGCGTCGGCCGGTAAGCCGGATGAACCCGCCGCCGATTGAGGTTTCTGCCGGCTTGGTCTTTCGCGACGGCCGGCTGCTGATCACCCAGCGTCTGGCAGGTTCGCACTTGGCGGGCCTCTGGGAATTTCCCGGGGGCAAACGCGAACCGGGCGAAACGTGGGAGGCATGCCTCGACCGCGAACTGGCCGAGGAACTCGGCGTGCGCGTGGCCGTTGGCCGGCTGTTCGACGAGGTCGTTCACGACTATCCTAGCAAGCGCGTGCACCTGCGCTTTTTCGTCTGCCGCCTGCTTGAAGGTGAACCGGCGCCGCTGGGTTGCGCCGCCCTGGCCTGGGTCACGGCGGAAGAGCTAACCCGCCGGGAATTTCCGGCGGCGGATGCGCATTTGCTCGCGGCCCTTCCCGCCGCGCCGGAGTTCGAGGAGAAAAGGTTTTGACACTCCGGCGTGGGTTGCGAATTGTCCGCCCGCTTTTCGGTTCGGGGTCGTAGCTCAGTTGGTAGAGCACCACAATGGCATTGTGGGGGTCAGGGGTTCGAATCCCCTCGGCTCCACCAAATCGGAAAGATGAAAGCCCGCGGCAGTCACCCAGACTCCGCGGGTTTTTTCCTCCCGCCAGAAACCCGGGCGGAAGTGAGAGGATCCTTTCCAGCCGCCCCGGGCGCTCCACATTGCGGGCTCGGACCGGGTTCCGGACCAACCGGCCTGCAATTGTGCCCAAACAGGGCAGGATCGTTGCAGGGAAACGTCGCTGGGACTTCTGCCCCCCATGCGGGGTGGCCGCGACGGTGCAGGTGATGGCGACTCAGAGTCTTAACCGGGGCGCCGGAGCGCAGCCGGTCCGAAGTCTGGGGACCGACCTGCGGAAAAAGGACAATTGGCCCTACAGGTTTCGCGGAAGCGAAAGCCCCTTGAGAAAATCAATTCCGCGCGCCAGTGCCGGATCGCGGATCAGCGGCGCCGCGGGCTCTTCGACGGGCGTTATGGCCGGGATGGTTTTCGCCTCGGCGCCGCCGTTCCGCTCCCGGACCAAGTCGGCTTCAGTCACGCGTTTGCGCACGCGCACGGTCGTCGTGAGGCTGTTGGTGGCCGTCAGGGAATTGGTCGCGGAGCGGATCGTGGTGAAGGGGTCGCGCAGGTAGGCGCGCTCCACTTCGGGCGTGAGGGCCACGCGCAGATCCGGCTCCACGCCGCCGGCGGGAATCGGTTCGCCATCGCCCGCGCGGACGGACGCAACGGTGAGCCGCAGCCGCTGGCCGGTGGAGAGATCGAAATCGCGGAAAACGCTCGCCTCGCCCGCCGTCGTATCGCCGATGAGCAGGGCGACTCCGGTTTGACGCAGGGCGGCGGCCAGCGCCTCGGCGGCGCCTCGGGTCTGCCGGTTGACCAGCACGGCCACGGGTTGGGTGAAAGTGTTGGTTGCCGCGGGGCCGAGGAACATGCCGTTCCCCCAGTCGAGGACGGGAACTCCCGCCGGCAAAAACTCTCCGGCCATTTCGGCGGCGACCTTGAAGTCGCGCCCGCCCGCGAAACGAAGGTCGAGAATGCAGCCGGCGAGGGAATGGTTAATGCGGAGGTCGGTGAGCCGTTGCGCCAGTTCGGTGGCGGCTTCGCGGCCGACTTCGCCAAAGCGGAGGTAGGCGAACCGGCCTTCGTGAACTTCGGCGGCGACGACCACGGGATCGCTGGCGGACGGTTCCTCGTAATCTTCGAGCAAACGTGCCCGGGAACCGAGGCCGGCGAGCAGGCTTTCGACCGCCGGGGCGCTGAGCTGTTCCGGGCTGAGGCCGCTGAGGTTGGCGCGAACGAGGCTGAGCACCTCGGGGAGCGGCGGCAGCGGGGCGGCAGGGGCCAGAAATCCTCCCGAGATCGCCGCCAGCCAAGCCAAGGTGGATTTGTTCATGCCGGTGAAGGGTTCGTTCCGCAGCGCAATCCCCGCAAACAAGTTCGTTTCATGAACTGCCGCGGCCCCGGTTTAAGGACGGATGGCCTGATAAATCGTCTTGGCCATGAGGGCCGCACCTTTCGCGTTGGGGTGGATCTTGTCCGGAAACATTTCCGGATGCCCGCCCAAGGCGTCGAACAGGTCGATCACCGGAACCTTCTTGGAGTCGCACGCCTCTTCGACGCCTTCGAGCACGGCATCCAGCGTCTGTGCGTTGATGCCCCACTGGTCGCCGTAAACGGGCACCGGCTGGCAGATCCAGATCATGGGCTTCCCCTTGAGGTCCCGGAAATGTTCAATCAGCCCTTCGAGGTCCTTTTTGTAGGCGTCCTTGCCTTTCCAGTTCTGCGATTTGGTGTCGTTGGTGCCGAGCTTGATGAGCACGACATCGGGCTGGAACGCCGTCGCGGCGGTGAACTCCTCGGTGGTCCAGTAAGGCAGATCGCCGTTGCGGCTCGCGGTGGCGCCGCTGCGGCCGAAGTTCCGCACGTCGAACCGGGTGCCGAGCAGTTTTTGCAACTGGGCCGGGTAACAGTTCGTCTCGCGACCTTCGACGCCCGCGCCGAAGGTGATCGAGTCACCCACGCACGCCACGCGCACGATCGGATCGCCGCCCCGGCGGTTCTGGATCTGGTCGAGCTTGATGGTCGGCGGTTCCTTCTTGGCGCAACCGGCCAGGAGGGCGGCGACTAGGGCGAAGAGAGCGGCAAAATGGCGGCGGTTCATGCAGCAGAATGTGGCCGGAGTGTCGCCGAGGGGAACGACGCGGCAAGCGAGTTCGCGGGGCGGCGGCCGGTCGGGATCATTTTGTCCAAAAAGATTTTCCCGCAAATGCCGAAGAAACAGGCAGGTGCTGTTCCCAGCGCCGCGAATTTGCCCGTCCGTGTGGACGGGTCACGGGCTTGGACCGGGAATTCCCGTGTGTAGGTCCAAGCCCGTGTGTTTCTTCGGCCCGCCCACCGCTCACCGTCTGGGCAAGGCGCCGCTTCCCGTCGCGAAGCTCCTGTGTCAGCCTAACCCCGTTCCTCCGCCCATATCCGTGGCGGCGGTCTTTTTGGCCGTGAAGATTCCGCGTTTCCTCAAAATCCTTTTTCTTGCAGTGCTCGCCCTCGTGGCGGTCATCGGGCTGTTGGTCGGTGTGGGCTGGCTTTATTTCCATCCCGGCGCCACGTGGACCCGGGGCATTGCCTACGGTGAGCGCCACGGCGATACGCTGACCATCGACGTGCTCCGGCCGGCAACGCCCACCGGCCTGGGAGTGATGCTCATGGTCAGCGGCGGCTGGAAATCAGGAACGAACTCCTTCCAGCCGTGGATGGCGGCGCCGCTGCTCCGGCGCGGTTACACGGTGCTGCCGGTCTACCATGTGTCGCAGCCCAAATCGACCGTCATGGAAATCTACGCCGATGTCTCGCGGGCGACGCGGTTCATCCGCGCACACGCTGCGGAATACGGCATTGATCCCGATCGCCTTGGGGTGACGGGCGGCAGTGCGGGCGGCCACCTCAGCCTGATGCTGGCCACCCGCGGCGGTCCGGGGCCGGCCAACGCCAAGGATCCGGTCGACCGGGCCAGCAGCGCAGTGCAGGCCGTCGCGATCTTTTATCCGGTCACGGATTTGCTGAACCTCGGCGACTCGACTGAGAACCTGCACGACGGCGGCGCCCCAAAGAGCTTCATCAAGGCGTTCGACCAGGAACCCAAGAACCTGCCCGCGTGGCAGGTCACCGGCCGGGAAATGTCCCCGCTCTATTACGTGACGTCGAATCTGCCGCCCACCCTAATATACCACGGCGACGCCGACACGCTCGTGCCGCTGGACCAATCGCAACGCTTCCAAGCTCGCTCCAGGGAAGTCGGCCGCGCGGTGGAGTTGGTCGTCCATCCCGGTGGCAGCCATGGCTGGCTCACCATGCCGCTCGACATCATGAAGTTCGCCGACTGGTTTGACACCCACCTGAAGACGAAGTGAACCGGGCGGATGGGCCATCCAAGGTCAGCCTCGGCCAATCGCGGGCTTGTCAGCATGGGGCGCGCTGGCGACAAAGCACCCATGCATCCCGAGTCCCGTTTCTCCCGCCGCCGCTTCCTGACCGCCTCCGGAGCCGCCGTTGCCGCTCCCTTCATCCTGCCATCGCATGTCTGGGCGGCCCCGGTTCAGCCGAATGACCGGATCACGCTCGGCTTCATCGGCATGGGCATCCAGAACCGCGGGCTGTTGAACGGGTTCATCAACCGGGACGACACCCAGGTGCTCGCGGTCTGCGACGTGGACACGTCCCGTCGCGACGACGCGAAACGCCGCGTGGACGGCCATTATTTCAAGAAGACCGGGGCAACCACCGGCAACTGCGCCACGTTCCCGCGCTTTGAAGAGCTGCTGGCCCGCAAGGACATCGACGCCGTGGTCATCGCCACACCGGACCACTGGCACGCGCTCATCACCATTGCGGCGGCCAAGGCGAAGAAAGACATCTACTGCGAGAAGCCGCTCTGCCAGTCCATCCACGAGGCGCGGGCCATGGTGAACGCCGTGCGCAAAAACAAACGCGTGTTCCAAACCGGCTCCATGCAGCGCTCGTCGCGGGAATTCCGCGTGGCCGTCGAACTGATCCGCAACGGGGTCATCGGGGCGGTGCAGCGGGTCGACGTGGCGGTTGGCGGCCCTGGCGTGCCCTGCGACCTGCCGGAGGAACCAATGGAACCCGGCCTCGACTGGGATCGCTGGCTGGGGCCCGCGCCGATGCGGCCTTACAACTCCATCCTCAGCCCCCGCGGCATCAACAACTTCTTCCCCAACTGGCGGAACTACCGCGAATACGGCGGCGGCATGGTCACCGACTGGGGTGCCCACCACTTTGACATCGCCCAGTGGGGCTTGGCCGCGGACGACAGCGGACCGGTGGAGATCACTCCGCCGGGCGATTGGCAGAAGGCGCAGAGCGGCGTGAAGCTGCGTTACGCCAACGGGGTGGAGGTCACCCATCAGGCGGGCAACGGCACGACCTTCTACGGCAAGGCCGGCGAGCTCTACATCAACCGCGGCCGGATCACCGTGAAGGTGGGCGGCACCGTGAAGGCCAAGGCCGGCGAAAAGGGCGACGCCCCGCTCAAGGACGAACTGGACCGCTTGGAAGCCGGGTTCCTGACCGCCGGCAAGCAGCAGGTGTATCGGAGTCCCAACCACCTCGGCGACTTCCTGGGCGCAATGCGCAGCCGGAACAAACCCATCTGCGACGTCGAAGTCGGCGCGCGCACGGTGAGCGTTTGTCACCTCGTGAACCTCGCCTACTACCATGGTCAGACGCTGAAATGGGATGCCAAGGCGGAACAGTTCACCGGCGGCACCGGCAGCAAGGCATGGCTGGACGTGGGCTATCGCGGTCCGTGGAAGCTGAGCTGAGCGGGTGGCCGGCGAGACGCCGACGCCACGGCAAGCCGGAGGCTTGCGCGACGACGTAGCGCCGGCCTCCGGCCGGCCGTGCCGCAAGCGTCCCGCTTGCCCGCTGCCGGGACTTGGGCAGCAGCGGGCCGCGTGAAACTGCGAGCCGCCCTTCCCGCCGGCTTGCCAGCCCGGACGAATGCCGCAAGGCTCACCGACGTCTTCACCGTCACGCTTATGCGCCACCATTTCTGCCGCTGGTTCGCCCTGCTGTCCTTGGTTCATTGGTCATTGGTCATTGGACCTTCCGCTTCGGCGGCCGACGCACCGAAGTTCGAGCTCAAGGACGGCGACCGGGTGCTGTTCATCGGCGACACGTTCTTCGAGCGCGAGGGCGACTACGGCCTCATCGAGACGCGGCTCACGGCGGCGTTTTCCGACCGCAACGTCACCTTCCGCAACCTCGCCTGGGCCGGCGACACCCCGATGGGCCGGGCGCGCGCGAGCTTCGACTGGAACAAGCCGGAAACCGAATGGCTGAAGCGCGTGAAGGAACAGGTCGCGCTCGTGAAGCCGACAGTGGCGTTCCTGAGCTACGGCATGACGGCGGCGCTGGAACTGGCGGAGACGAAGGCCGAGGAACAGCCGGCGAAGCTGGAGAAGTTCAAGGCCGACCTCGGCAAGCTGATGGACGCCATCGACGAGGTCAGCGGGCAGAAGGTGAGATTTGTGTTGGTGGGGCCGACTTTGCAGGAGCCATGCTTTGTTACCCCTCAGGAACTTGCGGCCCGTCGCAAAACAGGTGGCGAAATTGCTGGAGCAGTTGCCGCTGCTGCCAAAGAACATGCCGGTCAGTTCGTTCCAGTTGCCGAGCTGATGGCAAAGCATATCGCGCCTAGTGAAGACAGGTTTCCTAAGTTCACCGAGAACGGAGTCCTGCTCACCGACTTGGGCTACGTAGTGGCGTCGTATGAGCTGCAAGGACGGCTTGGTTCCAGCCCGCTTCGAATTGAAGGTTCTGACGACCCGACATTCCTATCATCGGACAATGTTGTTTCGGCCAAAACCTATCAAACTCTCAACTCCGCCATCCGCAAAAAGAACGAGCTCTTCTTCCACCGCTGGCGCCCGGAGAACTGGACCTACCTCTTCGGCTTCCGCAAGGGCGAGCAGGGCCAGAACGGCGTCGAGATTCCCCGGTTTGATCCGCTCATCGCCCAGTGGGACGCCCGCATCGCCAAGCTGCGCGACCTGAAACATCAGGACCCCGCGATGGTGAAGGAAGTCCAGGACCTGCTGGCCGCCGAGGAACTCGCGCACAAGGCCGTGCCCAAGATCCAGAAACCCCAGCCGGTCCCGACTTTCACCGTGGCCGACGGCTTCGAGGTCAACCTGTGGGCCGAGAACCCGAAGCTCCACAAACCGATCCAGATGAACTGGGACGCGCAGGGCCGCCTCTGGGTCGCCTCGTCCGAGGTCTATCCGCAGATCCAGCCGGGCCAGCCCGCGACCGATTCCGTGGTGGTGCTCGAAGACACCAACGGCGACGGCGTGGCGGAGACTTCGACCACCTTTGCCGATGGCCTGCTGATTCCCACCGGCGTGTTGCCGGACGACAAGGGCGGCGTCTATGTGGCGGCCAGCAGCCAGTTGCTGCACTTCGCCGACACGAACGGCGACGGCGTCGGGGACAAGAAGACGATCGTGCTCACGAGCTTCGGCACGGAGGACACGCACCACAACCTGCACACGTTGCGCTGGGGTTACGACGGGCACCTCTACATGAACCAGTCGATCTACACCCACACGCACATCGAGACGCCGTGGGGTGTGCGCCGGCTGAACAGTGCCGGCATCTGGCGGTTCAATCCCGACACCTGGCGGCTCGACGTCTTCACCAAGGGCGGTTGCAACCCGTGGGGCCACCACTGGGATCAATACGGCAACTCGTTCTTCACCGACGGTGCCGGCGGCAAGGGCGTCTATCACGCGATGGAAGGCGCCACTTACTTCACCTATTCGGACATGCGGCGCGAGGCCGACAGCATCAGCCCGGGCAGCTATCCGAAGTTCGCCAGCGTCGAGGTGGTCCACAGCCCGAACTTCCCCGCCGACTGGCAGGGTAGCGTGATCACCTGCGACTTCCGCGCCCACCGCGTCGTGCGGTTCGGGCTAAGCGACAATGGTTCGACCTTTCAGACGAAGGAAATGCCCGACGTGCTGCGCTCGACCAACGTGACCTTCCGCCCGATTGACCTGCGCTTCGGCCCCGACGGCGCGCTCTACGTCGCCGACTGGAGCAACCCGATCATCCAGCACGGCGAAGTGGATTTCCGCGATCCGCGCCGCGACAAGGAACACGGCCGCATCTGGCGCGTGACTGCCAAGGGCGGCGCCCTCGGGAAGAAGCAGGACCTCGCGAAGCTCGACACCGTCGCGCTGCTCGACCGCACGCTCTCGAAGTCCGGCTGGGAACAGGAACAGTCCCGCGTCGTGCTCCGCCAGCGCAGTGCCGACAAGGTCGTGCCGGCCGTGAAACCGTGGCTGGCCAAGCAGACCGACCCACGCGCCAAGCTCGAAGCCATCTGGCTGCACGAAGCCTTCGAAAAGCCGACCGACGACCTCGTCGGTGAACTCGTTGCGGCGAAGGACGAACGGCTGCGCACCGCCGCGGCACGGCAGTTGAGCCGGTAAAAAAATGCGGGCCGCTTTTGAGGTCGGCCCGCGTCCCGTCTTCTCTGCTGCCAGGGCGTCGTCAGCGCGTCCAAGCGTCGATCCGAGTCGGTTCACCGATGGGCAGGGTGACCTGCGTTGAGACTTCCGGCGGGTTGCCTGAGCCGTTGAGGTCGAGGTCGAAGAAGGACGATGGCGAATGTTCGGGTGTCACCACGATCCGCACCGGGATGATGCCCGAGAACCCTTCGCCCCGGAGCCGCACTGTCTGTGTGGTGGGTGAACCGGCGGGCAGTTGGACCGTCACGCCGGCCGGAGCACCAGGCGGGATCGTCTGGCCGGCGGCTTCGACGAGGTGAAGTTTGGGTCTGGCGTCCGGGAAGACGAACATGCGCGTGCCGCGCGTGGCCACCCCGCCGACCGTGAGGTTGCGGAACGCCCGGGGATCCGTGGTATCGATCCGCACCCGGCCGGCGCCGCCAGTGAAGCTATACACATCCAAACTGCCGTTACCGCCGCCGGTAGGGGCGACCAACCGGATGGCCCCGGCGCTGCCATCGCCCGAACCGTTGCCGCTACGTGCGTAGATGACGCCATTGACGGTGATGCTCAGGTCGGAGGCGATCAGAATGGCCCCGCCGCCGCCGCCGCCGCCAGTGCCGGGGTTGCCGTTGCCACCGGCCCCGCCCGAGCCGCCGATCATTGGCACGACGAGGACGTTGCCGTAGGTGGCCGTGTTCCCGCCCGCCGCGGTCGCGTAGGCGGCATGTTGCAGCCCCGCGGCGTTGACCCCGCGGCCCGGCCCGTGCCCGTCGCCGCCCCGGTTCGCAGGTGCCGAAGGACCGAAGCCGCCGTTGCCGCCGTCAAAGCCTCCCGGACCACCGCGTCCGGCAACAGCCCCGCCGGCGGCTTCGCCCGAAACGTTGATGGTGCCGTTTACCAGCACCGCCCCGGTTGCCAGCAGATAGACCGGCGTGTTCAGGGCGTTGCGCTTGAAGGTCAGCGTGGCGTTGAACCCGAGCGTCACGGTAGTGCAATGCAGAATCCCGTCCGGTGGGAGGTCGATGACCTGGTTAGCGTTGTTCGCCAGGGTGATGGCGCCGAACGTGCCATCACTGCCGGCGCTGAAGTCCGCGGCTTGCAGCGGCGTGCTATGGGCGAGCAGCAGGCCCGCCGCAAGCGCGGCCAGCCGGGAACTGAGGAGATATGGCTTCATAGGGATTTCTCGGGACTGGATGTTATTGAAAAGTCGTGCTTCATGGTTTGGGGATCAGGACCGTGACCGGCGGGCGGCCCAGATGGGGACCGGCGGGTGCGGCCTCATTTTCATGCAGGCGTAGCAAGCTGACTGGCGGAAGGCCGATCCATGGACCAGGAGGCGTCAGTTCCGAATCCAATTCGCGGATCAACTGCACCGGTGGACGCGCCACGAACGGACCGGCAGGGGCATCTTCAGTCGCGCTCGCAACGAACGTTTCGACCTGCGGAAAGGCGACGTAAGGTCCCGCCGCAGCGAGTTCCTCCTGTGGCACGATCGACACGCTCACCGGCGGGCGGGCGACCACTGGGCCTGAAACCGTGGGCAACACCTCCGCCGGGTCGGTCAGCAGGGCCTGTAGCGGCGGGAGTCCGTAAACCAGAGTCTGCGGGCGGGACGCGGGATCGCGCGGGTCTCGGCCATCATGCACTTCCACCTCGTCCACCCAGCCGTCTCCGTCGGTGTCGAGCGCGAACGGACTGGAACCCGCCGCGCTTTCTTCGGCGTTGGTCAGGCCATCGCCATCGGGGTCGCCGGCGGCGCCGCCAGGTGCGACGTAGAAGCTGGCCGCACGGGGAACCGTCTGGGCGTTTCCGGCGAGGTCCACCAGACCGTCAACTTCAAAACGATACCGTCCCGGCGGCAGGGGGGTATTCAGCGTGAACGTCGCGGCGAAGGCCGTAGCCGAATAGCCGGCCGTGCCCGCGACGGGTGCGTCATCGGCGTTGCCGAAGGTCAGGTCCGGGCCGGCGGAGAGCAGGCGAACGCGAGCGGCAGTCACGGATTGGAAATTCAACGGCTCGCTGAAGAAAGCCGTCAGGGTGGTCAGCGCATCTACCACGGAATCAGCGCGCGGTGCCATCGAAAGTATCCGCGGAGGCGTCTGATCCGGCAGCACGGCCACGATCAGTTCCGGCAACTCGGTTGCGTTGCCGCCGGTGTCCGTAGCGCGGACACGCAGACGGAAGCTGGTCACAGCGGCGGTGCGTTCCGGGGCGGTCAGGGCCAGCTCGAACGGCCAGGCGGTGTCCACGGCGACCCGCACGCCGTTGAGAAAGAATTCCACCTGGCGGACCAGGACGTCGTCACCAGCCAGTGCCGTGATGCGCCCACGTTGCCCCGATTCAAGTTGGGCCGGATTCAGGGAGAAATCGGCCGTCAGGCTAAGCGTCGGCGGCACGCCCGCCGTGTCGGCAGGGGCGAAGTTGATGACCTGCAGTCCCGCCGCGCCATCCGCCAGGAAGGCCAGGCCGCGATTCAGCGTGAGCGCCAGCGATTCACCGGGCGTGACGAATCTGCCCAGGAAGTTCAGTTCGGTGCCGTCCGTCCCGAGGTCATAGATTGAAACGTCCTGCGGTTCGGTGTTCGCGGCGGTGGCGCCGTCCGCGGCCAGCGCGAGGTTCGGCAACGCGGGCACGAGCTGTTTCCAGCCAATCTGGGTGGTGCTCCTGGTTTGGAGCACGGTCGGCGCGGCGGGATTGGCCAGATCGAAGACGACCACGCCGGACGGATAGGCGGCGTAGGCCCGCCCTGGACTCAGGGTCAGGCGCATCCGGCGATCGGAAAAACCACCGGCAACTCCGCCCGGCACGGAAACAACTGGGTCCAAGCTGCCGTCCGCGACATTGCGCACATGCAGCGTGCCCGCCGCCCATACGTAGAGGTAGTCACCTTGGACGGCCATGTCCTCGATCTTGGGCCCGCCGGGCAGCAAAACGCGGCTGAGTTCCGTGCCAGAATTGACATCGACTGCCACCACGAATCCTTCCTGAAGTCCCGCATAGGCGACGCCTCCCCGCAGCGCGACGGCCCGGGTCACGCCGCCCAGCGGCAACTGTGCATAGAGCACCGGACCGCCCGGATTGCTGAGCTCAACGAGCGCCAACCCTCCGCTGCCATCAGCCACCGCCGCCACGGTCCCTTCGGCGGCAACTCCGCGGGCATCGCCGGGAGTGTCGAGTTGCTGGAGGAGTTTGGGACGGAGCGGGTCGGTGACATCGACCACGGCCAGACCCGCTGAACCGTCGGCCACGAGCATCAGTTGGTTGAGCGCCGTGAGATCCTGGGCGTTGCCCAGGGTGTTGAGTGAGGCGATCACGCCATTGGCAGCGGGGGCTCCGTCCAATGGATCGGTGCGGTTCTTCAGTTCATCCAGATCCTCCGTGCCGTCACCATCGGAATCTGCCCGGTCATCGCGGGTGCCCAGCACGAACTCCCCGTCGGCTGGAATGCCGTCGCCATCGGCGTCCACGGCGGGGAATGGGATGTTGTCTCCATAGGGGATGAAAGTGGGCTGCCCGGCGCCCGCGCTGACGAAGGTTTGA
>JAYUSF010000209.1:0-15459 GCA_043755815.1 Verrucomicrobiota bacterium | reverse complement strand
ACAGTGCCCCGACGAAACTGTTCGGCGCTGGGGATTGCTTCCGGCGCAGACTCGCGGACGTGACCGTCCGCGCTCCTTTCAACGGCATCGTTCCGGCTAAGGCTTCCACTCCCACTTCTCCCCGAAGAATCCCGCCGCCGTGATTCCGCCGGGTGCACGTGCCGTCACGGGCTTGGTGATGTCGATGATGGCCCAGTCGGGCAGTTTTGGGGTCTGGCGGGCGTTGTTGAGGTAATCGTATTCCCGGAAGGTGAAGCTGCTGTTCACGACGACGTAGCGCTGCGGGTTCAGGGGATTTGGGTAGATGAACACCGGCACGAACTGGTCCACCGGATAACCCGCCGCCGCCGTGTGGATCCGGGTCTTGTCCCAGCGGATCCCAAGTTCGCCGGCGACCTTGGCGAGTTGGCTGTTGCTCTGCGGATCACCCCACAGCACGAGATGGTGGCGCGCAATGTCGTCGGCCGTGACGGCGGCGTCGTCCTTGATCCGCACCTCGCCGCGGTAGTGCCGGCGCCAGTGCTCGACCGCGTGGGCGAGCTCATTTGACGTCCAGCTGCCGACGGCGGCGTTGAGCGGTTCGCCGGTCGGTCGCACGAACAGGAAGGAGTCCATGAACGCATCGTCAATCGGGCCCTGAAGTCCGTGCCGTTTGCGCAGGGCGTTGGTCGGGATCGGTCCGGCAAGCCACCCCCCGGTTTCGCGATGGAACGACGCCTTCCAGGAGCGGTCCGACTGCGGCGGCCCGAGCTTTATCCGGTTGCCGTCGAGTTCGACCATGACGCCGTGATGCACGTCGAACGGCGCCCGCCCGGGCGGAAGGTCGAAGGTGATGGCCGTGACGTTCTTGGTGCTGACCACGATGTTGTCGCCGTCGGCCGCGCAGGTGGCGTCGACTTGCGCCGGTTCCCAGTGGTCGGCCAAGGCGTCCACCGTGACCCAGGCCATGCGGTTGTAGCGCAGGGTCGGCGTGGTGAAGCGGACGGTCTTCGGGAAGGTTTCGCGTCCCAGCGCGGCGAGCGCGTCGATCCGCCGATTGACCTCGGCCTTCGCTCCTTTCTCGTAGCTGTGCGCCGTCTTGGGGCCGATGATGTGGGTGAGCTCCATGCCCTCGGCGGCGAGGGCGGTGGCCATCACGTCGGCGGCCTGCTTCTGCTTGTCGATCTCGCCACTGTAGGCCACGAGCGGGACCATGCTGACGTTGAGCGCGTTGGCGGTCGCATCGTGCAGGCGCCAGAGCTTCTGCTCCCACGGCGCGGGCGCGAGTTGCTCATTCTGAAAGACCTTCAGGAAGGCAGCCGTCTCGCTGAAGCCGGCCCCGGGCGCGGCTGCGACCCACTTCGAAGCGTGGTGCACGGCGAAGTGCCAGCACGACGCGCCGCCGAGCGAAAAGCCCCGGACGACGAGGCGGTCCTCATCGATTGGGAAGAGACGTTGCACATCTTCGAGCGCCTCCCAGGCATCGGTTTCGCCGGCAAAGCGTGAGCCGTTGCAGTAGCGGCCGTAGGGGTGCAACACGAAGGCGTTGGCCGGCGCAAACTCACCCTTGCTGCGCGAACGGTCGTTGACGAACGAAAGCTCGCTGAGCTGTTCGCCGCGGCCGTGGAACCAGAAGTCGAGGCGGAAACGGTGCGGCGTGCCGGGCGTGTAGGACTCCGGAATGACGAGTCCGTAGGGCTGGACCGAGCCGTCAATGCGCGACCCATAACCCAACACGACAGGGCCGGTTTGGGTGAGCCAAGGGGTCTTCCCTTCGCGCAGCGCGGCCAGGCGGCGCCGGGCCCCGTCGAGCTGTTCGCGGGCGGCCTGGACCTCGTTGGTGCGGAAGAATTCGTCGTAACGCAGCGCCCAGTCCACGGCCTTGTGCAGCACCTGCACGTCGGGCAGCCGGGCGAGCAGCGCCGGCCGGTTGGTGAGGGTCGGGCGCAGGCTGTCGATCTCGGCGCCGAGCCGCGCGACGCCTTCGGCGAGTTCGCGGCGCGCGTCGTCAGGAATGGCGATACCCGGTGGCGGAATGCGGCGGACCTTGTCGATCTGGTTGTCCGCCGGGCCGTCGGCGCGGACGGAGGCGAAGGCGAGCGGCAACAGGAGGGAGCAGAGTAGACGGCGCATGGCGGGAGCGGACGGGAGGGAACGCGACCGCTTCGAAAACGGCAAGAGGGTTGGGGAATCCGGGGAGTTCCGTCGCCTCGCCATTCTTATCCGCGACGAGCCGGGCTGAGGACCGGGGCGTTAGGTGTCCACCTACCCCGAAAAGGTGGCCGGCGAGGGGCTTGTCGCCGGGTGCGAAAAGTGGGAGACATTCCATTGCTCATGAAGACTCCGTCAGGCTTTTGCCGGTGTGTCAGTTGGCTGGTCAACTCCGGTTGGCGGCACCGGTTCCCCTCGCTTCTGGTCGTCCTCCTCGGCGGCCTCCTTTCGCCGGTGCGGGCGGCGGATTCCCTTCCGCCGGCGATCACTTTCGGCCCCCTGGTGGACGGGCAGGTGGTGGCTGATCTGGCCGGGCTTGGCGGGGCCGTGTCCGACGACTCCGACCCGGCGCCAGCGGTGACCGTCTCGATCCGTGAAGTCGCCCACAATGCGGGGGCAGGTCGTTGGTGGAATGGCTCTGCGTGGCAGACAGAGGCCATCAAACTTCCGGCCGCCGTCACCGGCACTGCGTGGCAAAAGCCCGCGGCGCTGAACCTGCCGCCGCTCAACTCCGGTCTGCGATTCGAGTTGTCGGCGATCGCCATCGACTCCGCCGGGAACGCCTCCTCTCCGGCCGTAATCACCGTCCAAGCTGCGAGGCGAACGCTGACGTGGGATCCAGGCACGACCCACGATGGCACGGAAGTGTTGACGCAACCCCACCGGTTGGGCGGTTCGCACCTCTTCAAGATCGTGACGCAGAACACTGCGGTGGGAGCTTGGCGCACGGCCCTGAAGGTCTCGGGCGGCGAGGCCGACGTCTATCTGAACCAGGGGAATCCGCCGACCGTCGGCGCGGCAGCCTTTGGCTCGGCCCGGGTCGGGGCGGACGGTTTCGTGGTCGCCGACTATCAGTTCACCGAGAACCAGGAGTGGTTCGTGCTGGTCGAGTCCCAGCCCGGGGCCACGTGGAGCCTCGTCACCGGCGAGGCGTTTGTGCTCAACCTCGGCGCGCTGCCCGGCGCGACGGCAACCGGTGACACCGAGGTGAGCGTCGGTCCGGAAGGCTCGCGGTTCTTCCGCACGGTCGCGCCGGCCGACACGCTGGCGTGGCGGCTCTGGCTGCACGGCTTCGAGGGCACGCTTTACGTCCGCAAGGGCTTCGCGCCGTCGCCGCAGACGGTCGAACTGAAGCAGGCCGGCGCGATGCTCGTGGTGCCGGACTACCTGCAGGCGGACACGACTTACTTCGTCGGCGTCCCCGCGAACCCGGGCGCGACGTTTACCTTTCATTCCAAGCAGCAGCCGGTCACGCCGGTGGCCTTCAGTTCAACGCAGACCGGCGTGGGGGTGACCGGTTTTCCCTACACGACCTATCGCGTCGAAGTGCCCCTCGAACAGATTGCGTGGGAAGTCCGGACGATCCCAACCGGGGGCAATCCGAACCTCGCTCTCCGCCGCGGTTTCGTGCCGAACGAGTTCAACAACGACGCCTTCTCCGAAGTGCCCGGGGCGGTTGAGGACAGCGTGACGCTCGTGCCGCCGACGCTGAGCGACGGGACGTTCTACATCACGACCTACGGCGACGCACCGCGCGCGTTCGCCCTGCACAACGGAGAGCCGGTCATCACGCCGCGCGCCTACTCAGCCATAACGGTAAACGATGATCCCAACCGCGCGGGTTGGCGTTACTACGTCGTGGACGACATTCCCGGCCAGCTCGGCACGCTGGGCTGGGACCTGGTTCTTTCGGGCCAGAAGCCGGGGACGGAGATCGCCCTACGCCGGAATGCCGTTCCCGGCCGCTGGCGCGCCCGCGACAACGGAAACGAAACGTTTGTCCAGCCGTTCGTGGACTTTTTCGACACGCGTGGATTCCTTCAGCGACCGGGCCATCAGGCGGACATCTGGTATGTGGGCATCTACCAGCCCGACACGAGTCTCGGTGCGTTCACCCTGAAGACGAGCGCACTGGCTCCGACCCCGGTTGACTTTGACGGTTCCACGTCCCTCGTCACCGATCTGCTCCCGGGTCGCTGGCGGTTTTTCCGGATCGACGTCCCGGAAGATGCGCGCGGCTGGGACGTGCGGCTTGCAAATGTCACCACGGGACAACCGCGCCTCACGGTGCGGCGCGACCTGCTGCCGGACGGTTTTGGCGGAGAGATTCCGCCGACGGGCAAGGACTGGCCCACGGGTGTGAACTGGAGTGCCACCGGCGACTGGACCGGCCTCTACCGCAACGCGGATGGTTCGGATCCTTTTGGCCGGATTGTGGCGGTCGGGCGCGACAATCCGCTGAAGCCGGGCACCTACTACGTCGGCGTGCTGGATGTCAGCGCCGCCGTGCCGTCGAACTTCCGCCTGGCGAGCCGCGGCATCGGTCCGGGTCTGGCCATCCCAGTGACCGACCTCGATTTCAGCGGTCCCGGTGGCCGGGTCGCCAACACGGCGGGACTCGCCCCGCGCGAGGCGGCCTATTACCGGGTCATGGTTCCCGCCAACCAGACGAGCTGGAAGGTGCGGCTTACGCCAACGACCGGCGACGCGCTCCTGCTGGTCGAGGAGGAGGATGTCCCGGACATTTCCACGGGTGTGTTCAGCTCGCTCGAAGGCGGCGGTCGCAAGCTGCTGAAGGCCGGTCCCGAGCACTATCTGCTGCTGCCGAGGGACAATGCGGAATTCCTGCGCCCCGGTCCCTATCATCTCGCGGTGGTCAGCGAAGGCGTGGGGCAGAACCGTCCCGAAGGCATCATCGGGACCGGCGTCACGACCTATGTGCTTGAGAGCCTGGGTGCCGCTCCCGCCGCGGCCGTTGGCGGTGGAACGGCGCTGCCGGTGGGCGCGGCGGCCATCACCCAGCCGGTCGCGGTTGCGGGAGGCGAAGTGAAACTGTTCCAGTTCACGGTGCCTGCGGGCCTGCCGGCGATCGAAGTCCGCCTGCAGAACCGGACGGGCAATCCTTCCGTCACGGTTCGCGCGGGCACGCCGCCGTCGTTGCCGCATGTGCCGTGCTGCCGGTCGGGCGACGATCTCTACGGCGCCGACGGTGGATCGTTTGTCCTGCGCCACGCGGATCTTCGAATCGCCACCATCGCCAACCCGTTGCCGGGAACTTACTCCGTGACGGTCAAGGCGGAGGACATTGAAAGCGGCGCCTATCCGGATGCGACGGCAGATCTCACCGTTGAAGCCGTCGCGCCGGCCGCGCTCGCCTTCGATGGCGGCGGCGCGGGAGTCGTTGGACAGGAACCGGGCTCGTGGCGTTTCTTCACGGTCAACGTTCCCTCGGATCCGGGAGTGCTGGGCTGGGATCTGCGGGTCACGGCCGAGACGGGTGGAGGTTCGCCTCAAGTTTACATTCGTCGCGGGGCACTGCCTGACCTGTGGCAGGGTTCGCTCAACCTGAACGGACGCGAGTGGCCGGAGGGCGCCCAGTTTCAGGCCGAATACGACTGGACCTCCATCTACGAGAATGTCGACGGCAGGGTAAGCCATGGGCGGGTGTTTGCCGCGGGCGTGGGCAATCCGCTCGTTCCCGGCACTTACCGGGTCGGCGTCCTCAACCGCGATGTCGGTTTCGCGACCTCCTACACGTTGCTCAGCCGGGGCATTGGTGCCGGTCAAACGCTGGCGGTGAATGACCTCGATTTCGCCGGCGGCCAGTTTGAGGTGCCCGCGCTCGCACCGCGCGAGGCGGCCTACTACCGGATCGTGGTGCCGCCGAACACGCCGAGTTGGAAGCTACGCCTGGCCCCGACGACGGGCGAGGCGCTCCTGCTGGTGCAGGCCGGCCTCGTGCCCAACGTGGCGCTTCAAACCTTCGGCGGCATCCACACCGGGAACGGCACGCGGCAGAGAAAGGAGGGAAATGAACATTTCTCCATCTTCCCCGCGGAGGGGCAGGATTTCGTGCCCGCAGGCGTGAATTATGTCGCCGTCGTCAGTGAAGGTGCGGGCGGGCAGTTCAACTCAAAAATCGGAACGAGCCCGGTCGCCTTCCGCCTCGACAGTGTTGGTCCTTCACCGGTCGTCGATCTGGGTGAGGTGCCCGCTCCGGGAGCGGGGTTGCTCACGCGGAGTGTCGCGCTGGAGGGTGGTGAGGTGCGCGTGTTCCGCTTCCGGGTGCCGGTGGCGGCGGCGTCCCTGGAGGTCCAGCTCAACAACCGGGTCGGGGCTCCGTCGCTCGCGCTCCGACCCGGGCTGCATGAGCCGTATCCGCAGCAGCCGGCGCAGGAACAATACGGCACCGAAGGCGGCTGGTCGTCGCAGCGGCAGGAGGCCTCGGGATTGAACCCGGCGACGCTCATCACGCTCGCGAATCCGCCCGTCGGTGATTACAAGCTCACTGTCCGCTGCGGCTACGATTCCGACGCGAACGGCTACGCCGACGCCGCGGCGGACCTTACCGTCCGCACCGTCGGAGCCGCGCCGCTGACCTTCGATGGCGGCGGCGCGAACATCTCGTCGCAGGTGCCGGGAACCTGGCGATTCTTTGCCGTCGACGTGCCGCCGGATGCCACAGGCTGGGACCTGCGCCTCAACGGACTTACGGGCGGCCAGGCGCTGCTCCATGTGCGTCGTGACGCGCTGCCGGACTTCGGTGCGCCGGGATTGAGCCTTGCGGCCGATGACTGGCCTTCCGGTTCGCAGCTGAATCCCTACCGGGACTTCACGGGGCTCGACGACTCGGATCCGGCAACCGACGACATCACCGGCCGTTCGGTCATCGTGGGCCGGGGTGGGCCGCTCGTCGCCGGCAGGTATTTTGTCGGCGTGTTCGTGCCCGAGTTTGAGCCGGCGCCGGTGAACTACACGCTGCTCAGCCGGGGTATCGGTGGAGCGTATTCGATTCCGGTCGCGCCCCTCGCGTTTGCCGGGGGGAATGCACCGCACCTCGGCCTCGCCCCCCGTGAGGTGGCCTGGTATTCGGTCGAGGTTCCGAGTGGTGCGCCGAGCTGGCAGGTGAAGCTCGACGCTTCCCAGGGAGGCGAGGCGCTCCTCGTCCTTCGGAAGGGACGGTTGCCGAACATGGCGGCAGACGATTACCGGAACCACGTGGACGGGAACGGCCGGCTGATGTCCAAGTCTGGGAACGAGCACTACCTGCTCCTGCCGGATGAAGGGCAGTCGGGCCTGGTTGGCGGCACCTATTTTCTGGGTGTCGTCAGCGCCGGAGTGGGCCCGATCGGCGGCATCATCGGCACCGGGTTGAGTCGATTCACCCTCAACAGCGTGGGCCCGGCGCCGGTCGCCGCGCTCGGCACCGTGCCCGCCATCGGTGGGCGGCTGGCCCGCGACCTTTCGCTGGAGGGCGGTCAGACCGCGCTGTTTCAATTCGAGGTGCCGCCCGCCGTCCAATGGGCCGAAGTCCGCCTGGCCAGCCGGCTCGGCGCGGCGGCGCTGGCTTTGAGACCCGGGGAGGCGATGCCGGATCCGAGCGTGCCCCAGCGTCCGTTCGGTTTCGGTTACGGCGCCGACGGCGGGTGGTCCTCGCTGCGGCGCCACGATCCGTTCCTGCTCACATTGGTGCGGCCTGGTGACGGCGTCTGGTCGCTCGCGGTGAAGGCGGAGTTCAGCAATTCGACGGACCAGCCGGACGCCACCGCGCAGCTGCAGGTGGAGCAGTTGACGCCGGCCTCGCTCGATTTTGCCGGTGGTTCCTCCGGCGCAATCCTGGCGGACAATCAGCGGATCTTTTACCGCGTCGAAGTCCCGGCCGGAGCCCTCGGGTGGAAGCTCGATCTCGACATTGCGAACGGCACCCCGACGGTGCGCGCCCGCAAGGGCGTCCTGCCTTCCGACGAGGAACCGGGTTTCGTCGCCTTCGGCGGCCCCTCCATCGTCATCGCGCCGCCGGTGCTTCAGCCGGGCACCTGGTTCGTGGAGGTGAAGGGCGCTGGCGCGAGTGACTTCGTGCTGCACAGCGGACCGGTCGAGCTGCTGCGACCTGCCTGGGTGATGCCTGCCTTCGGCGGACCGGTGACCACGCCGGGCTTGCCGGCGGGCGGAATCCATTTCGCCGACACCGGTGTGAATGCCGCCGGCGCGCCGCTGCCCGGCGACCAGGGCACTGACTTGGGCAACGGCGACTTCCACTACTACAAGTTCACCGTGCCGCCAGGCAACGGCGGCCTGTTGCGCGGCGAACTGTTCGCCATCAGCGGCAATCCCGATGCCTATGTCCGCGCCGGTGAGGTGCCGACGCTTGCGCACGGCGAATTCAACATGGGCCAGCTCTTTGATTTTTCGCTGACCGGCACGGGTTCCGAATACGGAAACTGGGTCCCGCTCAACGGCCGGGTCGAAACCGAGCTGGAGCCGGGCCCGTGGTATGTCGCCGTCCGCGCCAACGCCTCGAACATCCGTTACCGGCTCCGGCTCTCGGTCGGCAGCGTGACGGTGCTGGCCCCCGGGATCACGCTGGGCGGGCAGAGCATCGCCGCCGGCGACTGGCGTTACTACCGGGTGGCGGTGCCCGCGGATGCGCCGCAGAGCGCGACCCTCGTTTGGAGCGCACAGCAGGGCGATGCCGACCTGTTCGTCCGCGACACGGTCCCGCCGGGCGAGCCGATCGTGCCCTTCTACGGTTACCGGGACTGGGGCTACGACCGGAAGAACGCCGGACCGTATCCCATTTTCAACGACCAGGGTTCGTTCCCGGTGGCGGTCCCGCCGCTGCGGCCGGGCAGCGTCCATTACCTTGGTTTCCGTGCCGGGAATGATTCGACCTTCACGGTGCGGGTGGACTTTTCGCCGGCCGCCATCGACGTGCCACATGTCGTCAAGTTCTATGGTGGCACGACGACGGTCATGGTTCCTGCGGGCGGTCGCGTGAACTTCCGGGTGCCCGTGCCGGCCGATGCCACGAGCTGGCGACACCGCAACACGCATGACGCCGCGGTCAGCGTCTATCTCGACCAGGGCACGTTGCCGGACTTCACGCCCGGCCGCGGCGGCTTCATCTACAGCCGCACCGACAACAGCGATGATACTCTGGTCCAGTTCCTGAACGGCTGGCCGTGGATCGCCGGTGCGGATTACTTCTTCACGGCGGTGAACAGTGGTGCCACGCCGCAGCCGTTCACGATCCAGATGGACGGCCGCAACGCCGCCTCGGACGACAACGATCTGGACGGCCTGCCCGACAGCTGGGAACTCGCCTTCTTTGGCAACCTCGACCAGTTCGGCGGCGGTGATTCCGACGGGGACGGCGTGGACAACGTCACCGAGTTCAGGGAAGGCACCAATCCCGCCAGCGCCGCCTCGCTGCGGCCGCGGCTGAGCACATCGGTCGTGGGCGGTGGCCGGATCGTGAAGGAACCCGAGCTGCCGAGTTACGCGGCGGGCCAGACCGTGCGGATCTTCGCGGTGCCCGACGGCAGTTTTGCCTTCAGCCGCTGGGAAGGCGAGGGCATCGCGTCCACGGCCAACCCGCTGAGCCTGACGCTGAACGCAAACCGGTCCGTGACCGCCGTCTTCGTCAGCGGCGAGATTCCGTTGGTCGCGAGCGCTCCGGCCATCGTGGGTGGCGGCGGTTTCCAGGCCGCCTTCACCGGACCGTCGGCGAGCGCGCTCGTCATCGAGGCATCGGCCGACCTCGGGAGTTGGAGCGAGATCCGTCGGGTCGAGCCGTTTACCGGCAGCTACCTGTTTGAGGTCACCGAACTGAGCGGTGGCGGCCGCTTCTTCCGGGCGCGGCTGGTGCCGTAAACCGGGCCGGGTTCAAGATCCGAGCCAGAGCATAAACCGGTGGCCGCCAAGGATGACGCCGACGAGGAACGCGGCGGCGAGAACCGTCTGCACGCACCCGGCCAGGAACGCCAGCCCGTCGCCCGTCATGGCGGCGCCGGCGAGCAGCAGGATGGCCGCGGCGGGCAGCGCGTTGCTGAACGGCACCGGGATCGGCAGCAGCAGGGCGCCGGCCACCACGAGCTGCATGCCCGTGAAGATCCGTCCCGCCACGCAGTTGGTGATCCGGGACCAGCGCGGACGGAGAAAACGTTCGAGGAACCGGAGGACCCGGCCGGTGGCGGTCAACAGGCCGGGCATGAACCGCCGTGGCAACTCCCGGGCGGCCAGGTTAGCCGGAAGCTTGGGCGAACGCCCGAGTGCGATCTGGATCCCGGAGAGCATCACGATCATGCCCGCCGGGGCTGCGAGTCCGAGCAGCGGGATCGGTGTCAGGAAGGGCAGGGCGAGCACCGCCAGAAACGCGAAGTTGCCCTGGCTGCCAAACGCGGCCGCCAATTCTGCCACGCGCACCGGTCCGTCTTGGAAATGCGCCGCCACCCGTTCGAGCTCCCGCGAGAGCAGGCGAACCGGGGTGCCGGGGGGCGGGTGTTTCATTCCCCGGAAGAGTGGGGCGGCGCGGTCCCCGGAGCCAACGCGTGTCCTGTCATTTTCCGGCACAGTGAAGGAATGGTTGCGGGTGCCGGCGAACGGGAAAACCTTCCGGCCATGACGATTGGCGTGCCGCGCGAGATCAAGGAACAGGAACATCGGGTCGCCCTGTTGCCTTCGGCGGCTTACCAGCTCATCCGGCATGGTCATCGGGTCGTGGTGGGACCGGGGGCCGGCGTGGGGTCGGGTTATCCGGACGCGGATTACGTCGCGGCGGGCGCGGTGCTGGCCGAGTCGCACGCGGCCGTGTTCGCGCAGGCGGACCTGATCGTGAAGGTGAAGGAGCCGTTGCCGGCCGAGTTTCCGCTGCTGCGTCCGGGACAACTGCTCTTCACCTACCTGCATCTGGCCGCGAGCCGGTCGCTGACGGAAGCCCTGCTCAGGTCGGGCGCGACCTGCCTTGCCTACGAAACCGTGGAGGTGAACCGCCGGCTGCCGTTGCTCGAGCCAATGAGCGAGATCGCGGGACGCATGAGTGTGCTCGTGGGCGGTTACTACCTTGCGAAGCATCAGGGCGGCAGTGGCACGTTGCTGGGCGGCGTTCCGGGGGTGTTGCCGGGCAAGGTGGTCGTGCTCGGCGGCGGCGTGTCTGGCGTGAACGCCGCGCGCATGGCGCAGGGGCTCGGCGCCGACGTGACGATCCTGGAGGTGGACATCGAGCGGATGCGGTTCCTCGACATCACGCTGCACACGGCGCACACGCTCTATTCCAGCGAAGCGCACCTGGTGGACCTGTTGCCGCAGGTGGACCTGCTGATCGGCGCCGTGCTGGTGCCCGGGGCGAAGGCGCCCAAACTCATCAACCGCGCCATGCTGCGGAAGATGCGTCCGGGCAGCGTGCTGGTGGACATCGCGATCGACCAGGGCGGCTGCGCGGAAACGTCGCGCCCGACGACGCACCATGACCCGGTGTTCGTCGAAGAAGGCGTCATTCATTACTGCGTCGCGAACATGCCCGGCGCCTATGCCCGCACGGCGACCCAGGCGCTGACCAACGCGACCTTCCGCTACATCGAGACGCTGGCCGACCACGGCCTGGCCGAAGCGATCCGGCGCCAGCCGTCGCTGCTCGGCGGCATCAACGTGATGGCGGGCAAACTCACCAGCCGACCGGTGGCGGAGGCGCACGGGCTGGCGTTCACCGACGCCCAGGAATGGGTTGCCGCCGGCCGCCCCTGACCCGCATCGCCGATGGATAACTCGCCAGCCAGCCTGCCCCCGCTCGTCCCCGGCACGCTCTACCTCGTCGCCACGCCCATCGGCAACCTGGAGGACATCACCCTCCGAGCCCTGCGCGTGCTGCGGGAATGCGACGTCGTGGCCGCCGAAGACACGCGGCACACGGGGCAGCTGCTGAAGCACTTCGAGATCAGCAAACCGTTGCTCAGCTACTTCAAGTTTAACGAGGCGAAGCGGTCCGAGGAATTCGTCGGCCGGCTGCGCCGCGGTGAGAAGATCGCGCTGGTGACCGATGCCGGTTCGCCCGGCATCAGCGATCCGGGCCAGCGGGTGGTTGAGGCCGCCGTCGCGGCGGGCTGCCGGGTTGAGGCGGTGCCCGGAGCGTGCGCGCTTGTTGCCGGTTTGACCGCCAGCGGGCTGCCGACGGACGAGTTCCATTTTGCCGGCTTTCTCCCGCACAAGTCGGGACAGCGCGCCAACCGGCTCGCCCGTCTGGCCAGCCTGCCGGGCACGCTCGTGCTCTACGAATCGCCGTTCCGGATCGAACGCCTGCTCGAAGAACTGCAGGTGGCGATGCCCGAGCGCCGGGTGGTGCTGGCGCGCGAGCTGACCAAGAAGTTTGAGGAATGGCTGCGCGGCACGCCGGCCGAACTGGCGGTCCAGTTGCGGGCGCGTCCCCGCAAGGGGGAGTTCGTGGTTTTGGTGGAAGCGAGTTCCGGAAACCCGGCAGCCGGTGGCGCGAGCGCGGAATTGTGAGCGCCGGACCCCGAATTGAGCGGCGACCCTCGGGCTTTGACACGATGACTTCCGCTTCCCATCTTCACGGCACCAATGAAGTTCGACATTTCGGAACTGCTCACCGGCTGGGACTACCAGCCCGGCCAGGTTGTTGCCCGCCAGTTTGTGGGCGATGACGGCACGGAAAAGGTGCAGCTTCGGGTGGATCTTGGAGTGTTGCAGATGAACGCCGAGGGGCGGCCGGACGGGAAGCGCCCGATGGGTCATGATTCATGGTATGATTTCCACCTCGACCGGTTGGTGAAGCACCAGTTGGAGCAGGGCGGTGACGAAGGATTCGTGCTTGATGCCGAGGCGTGCGGCCGGCTCCAGCAGGAGGCCATCCAGTATCACCACCGCTACATCTGCTTCTTCCAGCTCGAGAAATTCAGCGTGGTCGAGCGCGACTGCGACCGGAACCTGGCGGTGTTCGAATTTGTGGCGGAATATGCCAAGGGCCAGGAGCTCGCCTGGTCGCTGCTCCAGTTCGTGCCCCAGTTGCTGATGATGCGAACGCGCGCCCGCGGCACCGCACAGCTCAAGCGCAAAAAGTTCTCCGCCGTCTGCAAGACCATCGAGGAAGGCATCGAGGAGATTGAGGATTTCTTCCGCGACAACGAGCGCGAGGATCTGCTGGAAAACAGCGGCGAACTCGCGTCCCTCCGGCACTGGTTAGGGGAGATCCGGGCGAAACGCCCGCTGACGGCCGTGGAAAAGCTGCAGCGCCAGCTCGACGAGGCCATCCAGACCGAGGATTATGAGAAGGCCGCCAAAGTCCGGGACGAGATGAAAAAACACCAGGCCTCCGAATAAACCCGCTCCCCCCATGACCCTCGTTGAGAAGATCAATTCCGAGCTCAAAGCCTCGATGATGGCCAAGGACGCGGACCGGACTGGCGCGCTCCGCATGCTGAAGTCGGCCCTGGGCTACGCCCAGATCGAGAAAAAGGTGGAACCCTTGCCGGACGCGGACGTGCTGGCGGTGGTGCAAAAGGAGGCCAAGAAGCGCCGGGACGCCTTTTCGGAATTTGAGCGTGGTGGCCGCCCCGAACTGGCGGCGAAAGAGGCTGCCGAGCTCAAGGTGCTCGAAGAGTTCCTGCCCAAGCAGCTTTCACCGGAAGAGTTGGAGGAACTGGTCAAGGCTGCCATCGCCGAAGCCGGTGCCACGTCCAAAAAGGACATGGGTGCGGTGATGAAGGTGGCTCAAGTCAAGGCGGCGGGACGGGCCGACGGGAAGGTGCTCAGCGGTCTGGTGAATCGGTTGCTGCCCTGACGCGGCCGTCGGGGTCGCGGGCAGGTTCGGTCTCCCTCTGCCCTGCGGCGGCGTTTACTGCGCTGTCAAAACTCGTTAGAAATGTCCCCGGGTTAACTCACGAGAGAATGTCCCCTTTGTTGTTTGTTCTTGGTTTTCTCCGGCTGGGGGTGCGGGGCGCAGGGAGGCCGGAGCGGAGCGACGGCCGACCGGAGTCCCGCACCCCCGCCCGCGCCCGCTCTCCCTGGGCCTTGATCCCGTTCCCAAACCGGCGCCCGGCGCCCGCGCCACGCCGTCGCCAGGGATGGTTCGCTGAGGGCGTGAGCGGCCTTTTCGCGGGCACCGGGGCGGTCGGCTTCTGCACCGCTGGCCGCTTCCGCAGGGCTCCTGCGGGCAGGGCCCGCCATTGGAGCTGCTGGTCCCGATGCACCAGCTGCACCCGTCCGTTGCGCAGCGTGCGCACGATCACCTTGCGGCGCACCAGGCTCATCGCCTCGTGCTGCCGGTCCAACTGATAGCGCTTTCCCTCGCACGCCACCGTCCAGTCCCCCTGCACCACGCGCTCCTCTTCCCAGCTCAATACTTCGTCCAGGTTCCGCGGCACCGCTTGATGCACGTCCACGGGACTGGCCGCCGCCCGCCCAAACTGCCGGTGGAACGCCCGCAGATACTGCCCGTCCAGGAACCGGTTGGCGTTCTCCAGGTCCCTGATCCCGGCCAGTCTCAACTCCTTGACCAGCCGGTCTTGCAATGTCCCGTTCATCCGTTCCACGCGGCCCTTGGCTTGCGGGCTGTGGGCCAGGATCAGTTCCACGCCCAACTGCTCCATGGCCCGGCCGAACTGCGTCTGCGGCTGCTTGCCGGCCAGTTGCTGCGCGATGCTGGGCTCGCCTTCGCACCGGTAGATGCTGTCCCGGTCCACATACAGGCTGGCGGGTAAGCCATGCTTTCGCACCCAGCCTTCCAGCACGTCGTAGCTGGCGCGCGTCGTCTCCTCTGCGAAGCAGCGCGCCCGCATCCGGTTGGTCGCATCATCGACCATCACCATCAGCACGCACTTGGGGCCACGCCCCTCGAACCAGTCATGGTGCGAGCCGTCCAGTTGCACCATCGCCCCGAAGCTGGGCTTGCGCTCGCGCCATTGCCGGTGCGCCTGCTGGCGCCGTCGCACCGTGTGCTGGCCCGCCGCCAGCCGCCAGCGCCGCAAGGTCTCGTGATCCACCACGAGCTTGGCCTTGGCCAGTTGCTCCGCCATCAGCGTCGGGCCAAAGTCGGCGTAGCGTTCCTGCGCATACAGGGCCAGCACTTCCTCCCGGAGTGCGGCCGGCTTGCGCCGTGCGCTGGGCTTGCCCCGCAGCCGGTGCACCAGGCCCGCGTCGCCGTCGGCTTGATACCGTTTCCAGATGCGTTTGCCCTGGCGGTAGCACACCCCCATCAGCTCCGCCGCCTGCACCTGCGTTAGTTCCCCGTCCGCGACGCCTGTCATGATCCTCAGTCGTGCACGCTCTTTCCGGCTCATTGTCAGTGTCTCCATGGGGTTGGCAGGTTGCTTCCGCTAACCCGCCACCAGGGGGACATTCTTATTGAGTTCTCACGGCGACATTTTCATGGAGTTCCGAGGGTGTGAGACCAAATTCTTCCTTTATGCCGCGAGCGACAGGGTGTCGTTGCGAGCAGCGTGCTGATTGAGTCGGTATTTCCAGAAGTCCTCCAGACGA
>JAYUSF010000208.1:0-4700 GCA_043755815.1 Verrucomicrobiota bacterium | reverse complement strand
GATTGGGAAACCGGGAAAATCTACCTCAGCCTCGTCCCCAAAACCCCACTCACCAACTGATGCTCACCGAATTTACAGAAAGAGCATTGCGCGGCCGTTTGCAGGTGCCCCAGTTGATCGTCGGATTGTTTCTCGTGAGGGATTTTATCTTATCCATGGGCGGGTCGGATTCTTTCCCTTCCGCGCTTTTGCCTAAACTCTTTTCAAGGTTTTCAACTAAACGACGTAATTCCCCTTCGACAATCGCGTCGAGCATCACGACAGAAGCCGACCGAAACAATGGTGCCATGATGTAGTCATACATATGACGGGCAAGTTGCTGTTCGTGGTAAAATTCTCCGGATTCATCCTCGTTTTGAGGAATCCATTTTGGTCCGTTGAGTTCCAGTTCTGCTTTGGCAGCATTTTCGATCAGCTCCTCGTTCTTCTGCCAGCAGTCACGAAAGGAATCCAGCGCATGAAGCGTGAAGTATGTCTTCGGGAGCAGCAGCGGACGGGTGTATTTCAAGGTATTCCTTATTGTTGGTTGCGCTTGGATCGCCGCCTCACATCGCCATTCACGCCGGTGAGACGGCGTTCGATGCCATTGTGCAAGAACTCAGGCGCTCGTGGCTGAGGCCGCACTCCCAAGAACCTCGCGCAGCGCCGCGACGAACCGTTCGTTCTCGGCCTGAGTGCCAACCGTGATGCGGAGCCACTCCGGCAAATGGTAGCTGGCCATCGGGCGCGTGATCAGGCCGCGGCGTTGCAGTTCGGCGAACACCCGGGCGCCGTCACTCACCTTCACCAGCACGAAGTTCGCGGCCGACGGCACGTATTCCAGACCCAGCGAGCGGAAGGTCGCCTCCAGGTAGTCGCGGCCACGCCGGTTGTTCTCGCGGGTGGCGGTCAGGTGGTCGCCATCCTCGAGGGCCGCGAGGGCGCCGGCCTGGGCAATCGAGTTCAGGTTGAACGGCTGCCGCACCTTCTCGATGGCCGACATGAGCGCCGGCGACGCGATGCCGTAGCCCAGCCGCAGGCCGGCAAGGCCGAAGATCTTCGAGAAGGTCCGCATCAGGATCACATTCGGGTGTTTGCCAGCGCGGATCAGGGCCAGGGAATCGAACGGTTCTTCGAGGAACTCGACGTAGGCTTCGTCCAGCGCGACGAGCACGTGCCGCGGCACTTCGGCGAGCAGCTTTGCGAGGTCAGCATGGGAGGTCAGCGTGCCGGTCGGGTTGTTCGGGTTGGCGAGGAACAGCACCTTGGTGCGCGGCGTGATGGCCGCCAGCATTGCCGAGATGTCGGCGCCGAATCCCTTTGCCGACACGGTGACCAGCTTCGCCCCGAAGAGCGCGGTCACGATCGGGTAAACCGCGAAGCAGTATTGCGACACCACCACCTCGTCGCCGGGCTGGAGCACCGCGTGACCGATGAACTCGATGATCTCGTTGGAGCCGTTGCCGAGGACGAGGTTGGCCGGCTCGACGCCCAGCTTTTCGGCCAGCTTGCGTTTTAGGTAAAACGCGTTGCCGTCCGGATACAGGTGCAGGTTCCGCAGCACCTTTTCCATCGCGGCCAGCGCCTTGGGCGAGGGACCAAGCGGGTTTTCGTTCGAGGCCAGCTTGACGATCGATGCGGCGGCGAGGCCGACCTCACGGGCAACTTCCTCGATGGGCTTGCCGGGAATGTAAACCGGCAGCGTGGCGAGATTCGGATTGAGCGCGACGGAACTCATGTGCTCTCGGAGAGTTGAGTCGAAGCGCGCCAAGGGCAAGGGCGGGCATGGCCAGAAAGCCCGTCAGTCAAAGACCTCCGGCAAAGGCGGTGGCTTGAAAGTAAGGATCCGCCCAAGGCCGGTGACTTCTTGGAAACAACGGCTTTACACCTTCGCGTCCGTTCCCATTCTCCCGCCCATGTCCGTCACGTCGGTTCCGGCAGCCGCTGCCTCGGCAGCAACCGCAGAGGCTGCCGCCTTGCGCACAAACGCGAGCTCTCCCCTGGATGAAGCCATCACCCGGTCGCAGGCTTATCTGCTCTCCGAGCAGAAGCCGGAAGGCTATTGGATTGGCGAATTGATGGTCGATGTCACCCTCGTGGCGGACATGGTCGCCTTCTACCATTGGTGGGGAAAGGTCGACCGCGAATGGGAGCGCAAGGCGGTCAACCACATGTTCGCCAAGCAGCTGCCCGACGGCGGCTGGAACATCTATCCCAACGGCCCGGCCGAGGTGAACGCCACCATCAAGGCCTACCTCGCACTGAAACTCTGCGGCGTCCCGGTGACCGATCCGCGCATGCTGAAGGCCCGGGAAATGGCCGATGCCCTGGGCGGCGTGCCGCGCATGAACACCTTTTCCAAACTCTACCTGGCGCTCATCGGCCTGGCGGAGTGGTGGCATGTGCCGACCATCCCGTGCGAGGTGCTGCTCATCGGAAAATGGTTCCACGTAAATTTCTGGGACATGAGCAACTGGTCCCGCGCGATGCTCATTCCCCTCGCGATCATCAACCATTTCCGTCCAACCCGACCGCTGAAGAACGGAGTGAACCTGGACGAGCTGTTTCCCAACGGAAAACGGGAACTCGATGAGGCGCTCCGGCCGCGCTACTTCGACTTCAGCATCCGGAACATGTTCCTCTGGCTCGACCGCCTGCACAAACTCGCCGAATGGGTCAGCCGGAAGGGCGTCCACCCGTTTCGCCCCACCGCGCTCAAACGCGCCGAGGCCTGGATGCTGGAGCGTTTCGAAGGCAGCGACGGCCTCGCGGCCATCTTTCCGGCGATGCTCAACGCGCTCATCGCGCTCATCGCCCTGGGTTACCCTGACGACCACCCGCAGGTCGTCCGGGCGCACCGCGAACTCCTCAAGCTGATGCACATCGGGCCGGATTCGGTCCGGATTGAACCCTGCTTCTCGCCCGTCTGGGACACCGCAATCGTCCAGATCTGCCTCCGCGAGTCCGGCGTGCCCCACGACCATCCGAAGCTCAGGAAGGCCGGCGTCTGGCTGATGGACAAGGAGATCCGATTCCGCGGCGACTGGATCCACAAGAACCCCGCCAACGTCGAGGCGTCGGGTTGGGTCTTCGAGTTCAACAACAAGTGGAATCCCGACGTGGACGACACCGCAATGGTCGTCCTCGCGCTGCGTCAGGTGCCCACTGACGATCGCCGGCGCCGCGACGAATGCTGCGCCCGCGCGATCAAGTGGATGATGACGTTCCAGTGCAAGGACGGCGGCTGGGCAGCGTTCGACAAAGACTGCACCAAGAGCATCCTCGAGAAGGTTCCCTTCGCCGACCACAACGCGATGCTCGATCCGGAATGCGCCGACATCACGGCCCGCATTCTGGAACTGCTCGGTTACGATGGCTGGGATGTAAGCCACCCGCAGATTGTGGACGCCATCGACTACGTCCGTCGCCAGCAGGAAGACGACGGGTCCTGGTATGGCCGGTGGGGTGTCAATTACATCTACGGAACCTGGCAGGTGCTGCGGGGCATGAAGGCGCTCCGCCTCAACATGAGCGAACCGTGGCTGCAACGCGGCGCGGCGTGGCTGCGCGCGGTTCAACGGCCCGACGGTGGCTGGGGCGAGCGCTGCAACACCTACGATGATCCGGTGTTCAAAGCCCAGGGGCCGAGCACCCCATCACAGACCGCCTGGGCCGTCATGGGCCTGGCCGCCATGGGGAACCCCGACGATCCGGCACTTCAGCGTGGGATCGAGTGGCTGATCCGGAACCAGAACGAGGATGGGTCTTGGACCGAAGAGGAAATCACCGGGACGGGCTTCCCCAAGGTGTTCTACCTCAAATACGACATGTATCGGAACTCCTGGCCGCTGCTCGCATTGGCGACCTGCCGGAAGCTGCTCCGCGGCGGCGAGGCGGGTGACGGCAAGGCTTAGGCGGTCGGCTCAGGCGCTGAGGGCCGCATCCCAATCCTTCCAGACCGGCTCGTAGCCCAGCCGGCGAATCAGGGCGGCGACTTCCCCGGCGGAACGCTCGTCCGCAATGTCAAACTGCCCGGTGGCATTCGTGGCCCGACCGCTTTGTGGGGACCACTCGCTGGCGTTCGCCGCGAGTTCCACGATCCGGCCACGCACCGTCTGGTGGATGCTTTCCTTGCCCGCACCCGTGTAGCCGCCGGGCTCCGTATGGCTGCCGGCGCTGGCGTGAGTGATGCCCAGCGGCAGGAGGCCATCGCGCAGGGCGGCCGGTTCCCGCGTGGAGAGCACCAGCCCGGCGTCCGGCAGGAACAGGCGCAGGGCCGCGACGAGTTGGACCATTTCGCGGTCGCCGAGATGGGTCAGCGGCTGAAACTCGCCCGCGCAGGGACGTAGCCGCGGCAAAGAGATCGTGAGCATCGCCTTCCAGCAATGCCGAAGCAGGTAGGTGGCATGGGCAGCGGTGGCAAGGGCCTCGTAACGCCAGTCGGCCAGTCCGTGAAGGGCCCCGATGCCGAGGCGCTTGAACCCGGCGGCGTAGGCGCGCTCGGGACATTCAAGGCGCCAGTCGAAGTTTCGTTTCGGCCCCAGCGTGTGCATCCGGCCATAGACTTCGCGGTCATAGGTTTCCTGATACACGACCAACCCCTCGGCGCCGGCCTGGACGATGGGTTCGTATTCCGCGACCTCCATCGGGCCCACCTCCAACGACAGCGACGGAACCATTCCGTGCAGTGCCGCCGTGCACTCGGCGAGGTAGCCGTTGGA
>JAYUSF010000207.1:0-4704 GCA_043755815.1 Verrucomicrobiota bacterium | reverse complement strand
CAACTGATGCTCACCGAATTTACAGAAAGAGCATTGCGCGGCCGCGGAGTGCTCGCTTTGCCCAAACTCAACTCGGTTAACAACACGTTGATCGGTTCCCTTCAAGGAGCAGTCTTACGCCTTCCCGCACTGACCCGAGTGCTCGGAGACAGCCATTCTGCCCTCACCTCCAGCGGTTCCGGGAGCGTGCTGGAGTTTCCGGCACTAACAGCGCTCGGCGCCGGGTTCATACAAATCAGCGCCAACGGTGGCGGGCTAATTAAGCTGCCACTGTTGGAGGAGCATACGCTGCGCTTGGTAGCGCTGAAGGCCAGCGGCGAGGGCAGCCGGGTGGAGGCTCCGGAACTCCGCAACGTCGCCGGGGGCAGTTTCGAGGTCATCGGCGGCGGTGTGCTCGATTTCCCCAAACTCAACTCGGTCACCGACACGGGCATATCTGCCAAGGACGGCGGTGTGCTTCGTCTCCCCGCGGTGACCCGGATGACGGGCGGCAGTGCCGTAGCCGAAGGAGTAGGGAGTGTGCTGGATTATCCGGCCCTGCCGTTGCTCGGCGGACCCGAATACGACCTGCTGGTTCGGGCACTGCAAGCTGGACGCGTGCTCTTGCCCTTTGTGTCTCAGGTCACCGCCCGATCCATTCAGGTTCTATCCGATGGCGAAGGCAGCCTAGTGGATTTGTCTTCGCTGCAGGCGCTGGTGCCGGCCAGCGCGTCCATCACCGCCAAGAATCTTGGAGTGGTGGCCTTGCCGGCGAATTTCGATCCGGCCGGAAACGTGTTGACCGGCGTCACGCCCGGAACCGTGTTTCCCGTGGCTCCCCAGATTCAGCAGCAGCCGGCCGACCAGACGGTTCCGGTCAACGGCACCGCCCAGTTCACGGTCGTGGCCACCGGGAATGCACCAATCAGTTACCGTTGGCAGGTCGAGGGCACAGCAGACAACTGGCAGAACCTAACCGGTCAAAACAACCCCACGCTGACCATCGCCAACGTGAACTTCGCCAAGGAAGCCCGCTTCCGCTGCATCCTTGTGAACGTGGGCGGTCTGGTCATCACCCGGGCCGCGCGCCTGCGGGTCGGCGAACCTCCGTCCGACTCCGACAGCGACGGCCTGCTTGATTCCTGGGAGCGCCAATACTTCCCCGACCTTGCTCAAGGCCCAGCCGGCGATCCGGATGGCGACACGCTCACCAATGGGGATGAGTTTCAGCGCGCCACGAACCCCACCCAGGCGGACACCGACGGCGACGGCCTGCGTGACGGATGGGAAATCGTCCATGGCACGAACCCGCTGGCCAACGACGCCGGAGCAGACGGCGATGGTGACAGCCTGACAAACCTCCAGGAGCAAGCGGCCGGCACCGACCCCGCCAAACCGGACACGGATGGCGACACCTTCAGCGACGGCGTGGAAGTCGCCGCCGGCTCGAACCCGCTGGACCCGAACAGCCAGCCGGTGGTGGCGCCGCAGATTACCGCGCAACCGCAGGGTCGGTCCGTGGTGGTGGGCGAGTCGGTGACTTTCACGGTAGCCGCCTCCGGCACGGCTCCGCTCACATACCAATGGCGCAAGGGCGACCAGGCCATTCCCAACGCGACCGGCAGTTCGTTCACGCTCAACCCGGTGCAAGCCACGGATGCCGGCAGCTATTCGGTGGTGGTCAGCAACGCGGGCGGAAGCGTGCCGAGCAATCCGGCCGTGCTGACAGTCACGAGTGATTGCCCGCCGGCAGGGCTTGAAGCCCTGCTGCTGTCCGGCCTGTGGGTGGACGGCGCGGTAGGTTGCCGTTACCGCATCGAGTTCACGGCCTCATTGAACCAGCCGAACTGGCTGCCGCTGGAAGCCTTCACGCTGTCGCGCTCCTCGGAGTTGTGGGTGGACCACCAAGGCATCGGCCAGCCCATGCGCTATTATCGGGCGGTTGTGGACGAGACTCCGGCAATTCGGACCGTGGTGCTCAAGCCCGACGCGGAAAAAGGCGACGATGCCTGGATCAGCCGCGGGGGCACGGGCACGGAAAGCCGGGCCTCGGAGAACTACGGCACCAGCCCCAGCATGGCGCTGGGTCAAACCGGAGCCAGCGGCCAATTTGAGCGGATGCTGCTGCGCTTCGACTTGGGCAGCCTGCCCGCGAACGCCTTGATTGAGTCGGCCACGCTGCGGTTGCGCGCCGCATTGGTTCGCGGCGGCCGCTCTGAAGGCTACCGGCTCAAGGTGGATTGGAAAGAGCGCCAGGTGACTTGGAAGGAACGCAGCGCTGGAGTTCCGTGGTCGGGCAGCGAACGCAGCGAGGACAACGGTGGTTTCCACGAGGCGGATGCGGACCTGACCTTCCCGCTTTTCTGGCAGTCCATCCCGAGCACTCTCCCGAATGACGGAGTAGTCGAATTCACCCTCCGGCCCGACGCGGTGCGCGACTGGATCAGCGGGCGGCTGCCCAACCACGGCTTCCTCATGCGCCAGACGCAGGAAAGCTCAGGCGATATGCAGAGCGCATTCGCCTCCTCGGATGATCCCAACCCAGCAATGCGCCCGGAACTGGTGATCGTGTTCCGGGAGCGCGCGTCGGGCCTGTTGGAGCCGTAAACGATCTGGCAGCCCTCCAACGCAAAAGGCCGCGAAGAAGATTCTTCGCGGCCGCTTTGCTTCAGCCGACACATCCATCTGACGAATGCGGAGCATCTTGGACTGCGGTGGCAGAGCGGAGCAGCGACACCGCTTTGTCGGACGGCTCAAACCGCCCACCCGCCGGTTCATCCCCAATTCGGGTGCCGTGCCAAGGCGGCGCAGCGCTCCGCTTCCCGCCGCACTCCAAAACGCTGGCGCGACTCTCAGATGCACTGCCGAAGCCGGACGATTGGCTACTGCCTCCGCCGGCGCTTCACGTTCAACTGCGTTAGCGAGTGCAGCAGCGCGGCCTGAACCGTGGCGGTCTCCTCGTCGGTGAGCTTCTCGGACAGACGGGCTTCGGCGCGCTTACGCGCTTCTTCGGCCTTCACCTCGTCGATGTCGTCGGCCTTGATGGCCATGTCGGTCAGCACGGCGACGCGGTCGCCGGTGATCTCGACGAAGCCTTCGCCGACGGCGAGGAAATAGTCCTGCCCCCCCTTGCGCGCCACGATTTCGCCGGACGTGACCTGGGTCATGAGCGCGATGTGCATCGGGTAGATGCCCATCTCGCCCTCGACCCCAGGGAGCGTGACCATGTCGACGTCTTCCGAGTAGATTTTCGCCTCGGGGGTGACGATTTCGAGTTTGAGCGTTGCCATGGCTTAAAGGTCTTGTTCAGTCAGTCCGGCCACTTTCATCTGATGCTTCACCAGTCCGAGCTTCAACGGCTTGTTTCCATGAACGGGAACCACGATGCGTTCAATCTGTCCGGCCTTGGCGAAGATGTGGTGGCTTCCATTGATCCGCCTGAGTTCCCAACCGTGCCGTTCCAGCACCCGGATGAACTCCTTGCCGGACAGCTGTTTCACACGGCGATTTCCATCACCCGCGTCTGGCCGGACTGCCTGACCGGTTCAATGTCTACGGAAAGGCAGCCTTCGACGGCCTCGTAAATGTTCTTCAGCAGTTCCTCAAACGTTTCGCCCTGCGTGGCGCAGCCGGGAATGGCCGGAATTTCCGCCCAGTAGCCACCTTCCTCAGCCTCGTGAATGACCGCCTTCAGTTTCATGGTCGGAGCCTACGCCGCAGGGACAGCCCGGCAAAGGGCTATTCCCGGATCTCGTCAATTCCGCCCTTCATGTAGAAGTTGGCTTCGGCGACATCGTCGAACTTGCCTTCGAGGATTTCCTTGAAGCTGCGGACGGTCTCGGCGACGGGCACCTGCTTGCCGGGACGGCCGGTGAACTGTTCGGCGACCGTGAACGGCTGGCTGAGGAACTTCTGGATCTTGCGGGCGCGGAAGACGGTGGTCTTGTCCTCGGGCGAAAGCTCGTCCATGCCGAGAATCGCGATGATGTCCTGAAGGTCCTTGTAGCGCTGGAGCACCTTCTGCACGCCACGGGCGACGGCGTAATGCTCTTCACCAACGAACTCGGGCGCCAGGGCGCGGGAGTTGGAGGCGAGCGGATCGACGGCGGGAAAGATGCCCAACTCGGCGATGGAACGCTCAAGGACGATGGTCGCGTCCAAGTGCGCGAACGTCGTGGCCGGCGCTGGGTCGGTGAGATCGTCCGCAGGAACGTAGACGGCCTGGAAGGAGGTGATGGAACCCTTCTTGGTCGAGGTGATGCGTTCCTGGAGGTTGCCCATTTCGGCGGCCAGCGTGGGCTGGTAACCGACGGCCGACGGCGTGCGGCCGAGGAGCGCGGACACCTCGGAGCCGGCCTGCGAGAAGCGGAAGATGTTGTCGACGAAGAGGAGCACGTCCTGGTTCTTCTCGTCGCGGAAATACTCGGTCACGGCGAGCGCGGAAAGGGCGACGCGGAGACGGGCTCCCGGGGGCTCGTTCATCTGGCCGTAGACAAGGCCGATGCGGGAGCCGGGCTCGAGGATCGGCATGCCGTTCTCGCCGATCTCGGGATGGCCCTTCGCGTCCTTCTTGGTCTTGATGACGTTGGCCTCGATCATCTCGTTGTAGAGATCGTTGCCCTCACGGGTGCGTTCACCGACGCCCGCGAACATCGAAATGCCGCCGTGCAGCTTCGCGATGTTGTTGATCAGCTCCATGATGACGACGGTCTTGCCGACGCCGGC
>JAYUSF010000206.1:0-4711 GCA_043755815.1 Verrucomicrobiota bacterium | reverse complement strand
TCAACCATGGCCACATAAACGCGCGGAAACGTGTCCGGCAGACGGGCCATCGCCTCGGTCAGCGAAAGGCCATCCACCACGGAGTCATGCACCTGTTTCCATTTCGCGCCCGCCACCGGCGTTGCCGCTTCCTTGGTCATGATGACCAGTGCGCGGCTGAGCGGCACCCCCGCGGCGAGCAGGCTGGACAGGAGGCGGGTGAAATTCTCGAGGATTCGGGGGGTGATCTTGCCGGAACCCCCGAAGGACACCGCCGGAGCCGGTTTGCCGGAAGATTTCGCATCCTTGGCAGGTTCCTTGGGCTTGGCCCGTGTGTTAGACGGCTTCGCGGAGCCGTTCACTGCGCTCCGTTCGGCCAACCGGATGGGCCGGAGTCCCCGGCCCTCGACCAGCTTCAAGGCCTCATGGCGCCCCCCAGCTTCGATCTCGCCTTCGATGGCACGACCGTCGGTCTGCAGGGCCTTGTAGGTGAAAAGTGGCATGGCGCGTCAGTCGCGGGTCACAGCGAGTTGGGCCGCCGAAGTGTCATCACCGCCGGAACGCTCATCCACGGTGGTGCGGGAAACTTCCTTGGCGGTGGTCACGCTGAGCACTTCCTCGACGGTCGTGATGCCCAGACGCACGAGCCGCCAGCCATCCTCGGCCAGCGTCCGCATCCCGTCGCGGCGACCCGCATCCCGGATTTCGTCGGTCGACGCGGACCGAAGAATCAGCTGCCGGATCTCATTGCTGGAATCCATCCACTCGTAGATCGCGTGGCGGCCGTGGAACCCGGTATTGCGGCATTCGCGGCAGCCCACCGAACGATAGGTGGCGTGGGCGGCCGGAATGCCCAGCTTGCCCTTGAAGATCTGCGCGGTCGGCGAGTCGTCGATCTGTTTGCAATGCTTGCAGAGGACCCGGACGAGGCGCTGGGCGAGGACCGCTTCCAACGACGAGGCAACCAGATAGGGTTCCACCCCCATGTCCACAAGGCGCGTGCAGGCGCCAGCCGCGTCATTGGTGTGCAGCGTCGAGAAGACCAGGTGCCCGGTGAGCGAGGCCTGCACGGCGATCTGAGCCGTCTCGGCGTCGCGGATTTCGCCAATGAGAATGACGTCGGGATCGTGCCGAAGGATGGAGCGCAGGCCCCGACCGAAAGTCAGGCCGGACTTCTCGTTGACCTGGATCTGGTTCACCCCGCGGAGCTGGTATTCGATCGGGTCCTCGATGGTGATGATCTTGCGCTCGGTGTCGTTGATGGCGTTGAGCGCCGTGTAGAGCGTCGAGGTCTTCCCCGAGCCGGTCGGGCCGGTGACGAGAATGATGCCGTGCGGGAGCTGGAGAACCTGGTTGAAGCAGTTCAGCTCGCGGGAATCCATCCCTAGCTCCTTCATGCCCCGCAGCGTGGAGTTCTGCCGCAGCAGACGCATGACGACAGCTTCGCCGTGGAGCATCGGAATGATCGAAACGCGGATGTCCACCTCGGCGTCCTCGATGCGGACCTTGATGCGGCCGTCCTGCGGCAGGCGCTTCTCGGCGATGTTGAGGTGGCTGAGGATCTTGACGCGCGAAACGATGGCGGGTTGGAAGCGCTTGATCTGCGCCGGCACGGGAACTTCCTGCAGCACGCCGTCGATGCGGTAGCGGATGCGGAGCTCGTCCTGAAACGGCTCGAGGTGGATGTCGGAGGCCCGCAGCTCGATGGCGTCCTTGAGGAACTGGTTGACGAAGCGGATGATCGACGCGTCCGCCGCCGCGGAATCCAGATCACCGTCGTCTGCGGCGCCCTCGTCCACCACCTGGAAGCCGCCGCCTTCTTCGGCCAAAGTGTCGATCGTATCGGCGCCCACGCCCAGGCGCTTCTTCATCTCCCGCTGGATGGCCTCGCGGGGGGCCAACACCGGCTGCAGGCGCAGGCCGGTCATCGTCTTCAGCGCGTCGAATCCCTGCGTGGCAAACAACCGGCAAGTGGCCACTTCCACGGAACCATTCTGGCGCCGAAGGGGTAGCAACTCCTCCTTTAACAGGATACGCGCCGGGAAGAGCGACAGCACCTGCTTGTCGGGATCGACGTCTTCCAAGGCGGAGAACGGAACCTCATATTCTGCGGCCAGCCAGCGCAGGACATCCGCCTCGGTATCGCCGGCCAATCCGCCGGGACGCGCCGCGGCAAGCGACCGAGCGTCGGTGGCCGACAGTTGTCTGTCGGCCACCATGCGTTCGATCAGCTGTTCGAGTGATCCGGCTTCAGGCATGCGGAGGGAGGATGGTTCGACCGGAGTTGCTCGGGCGACAACCTCACTTGAGGTAACCCGCCAGAACCGCGGCGGCCTCTTGCTTTACCGAAAGCACCTGGCGCAGATCTTCCTGCGCTTTGGCCAGTTTGGCTTCCTTTTCCTTCTGGGAATCGCGGTATTTCGCCAGCTTGGCCTTGATGTCGTCCGCCGAGGCATTGTTGTCGATGGCAGTGCGGAGTGCCGTCGCCTCGGGGCTCGGCTCGCCACCAAAACCGCCGCGGCCGCCACCGGGTCCACCCGGACCGCCACGGCCGCCGCCACCGCCAAACATGCCTCCGCCCATTTCCCGGCGGGCAGTGCTCACCTTTTCAATTCGCTCGGAGATGATCTTCCATTCGGCGTCGTCCTTGACTCCAAACTGCTCGCGCACGCGCTCCATCATGCGAGCCCGCATCTGTTCGGGATCGAAGTTGCCGCCGCCCTGGCCTCCGGGACCGCCGCCGCCACCGCCTGGGCCGCGGTTGCGGCGCGCGCCTTGGTCAGGATTGGCGTTGGCGTCCTGGCCCAGCAGGTTTGCGGTGCCGAGGGAAAGCGTCGCGGCGAAACCCGCGACGAACAGGAGGTGAGACAGTTTTTTCATGGATACACTTCGGACCAATGGTTTTACGGCTGAGATCAGCGTGCTTGCGGTGGAGGTGACGCCGCCCCCGTCCAACCGGTTACCAAGAATTGCGCCCATGTTCACGGGCGCCGGGTTCCTGGGCATTGAAGCTTCGTCTGCCACGCTCTGGAAGCTCGGACGGGCAGGTAAAGGCCGGATGTGTTCCGGACCGGAGAATTGTTAAGCAACAGTAAATCCGACGATCACTTCCCCACCCGACCGGCACTCGCCGCGGCAAACCCGACCACGGGCAACGCCGCAAGGGCGGGCGCCCAGTCGAGCAGGAATCCGCCGGCCGCCAGAGCCATCACCCCGACCATCCAACGGGCCGTGTCCAAGGACAGAGCCAGCGCCACGTGGGTCGCGAAGTAGGTCCCCCAGGACCGCCCCGTGCCCAACCGCGGCCAGGAACGGAACCGCCAGCAATCCCACGAGCGAACCGGCCACTTTCACCGAGTAGCACCGTCGCAGCCCGCCCGCCGGATTCCGACAGGCGAGAGCCGGTCCGACACGAAACAGCCGACCGACACGCCGGTGAGGTAAGCCAGCGAGAAGGCGATCTCCGCGATCTCCGCCCGGCGAAACGCCACGGCGGTGTGCTGCACCATGATGAAGTTCAGGAGCAGCAGGTTGATGCGCGTGAGCCGCAGGGACCATTCGCCGCGGGTGACCGGACGGAACGCGCGAAGCAGGGGACAAAGACTGTTCATTGAGGCGTCACTTGGGGCGAATCACGCTGCTGGATGGTCCGGCCCAATGCCGGGGTCGGGCAGCGCCGCCACATTTTTCTATTGGCGAAAACATTTCCGCCTTGAGGAAACCCCGGTTCCCGCCGACTAATCATGAAGTGCGAGCAGCGCTCGCCAGCTCTTTCAGAATTTCTCTGCCCGGTGCGTGCATAAAGACAACGTCCTTCGACCTTGTAATCCGAAAGGGAACGTTGACGCGGTTTTAAGCAATCAACGCCAGGCCTCCTTAACAGGAAGGCGAGCGTTGCCCGCGGTTCCCACCTGGTGCCTTCTGGTAGAAGGGACCTGTCCTCAACGGCCAGGGCGGGGTTTTCTTTTTACGGTGGCCATGGTCCACGGCACATTCGCCCGGTGGAAATCCCGCCGATTCTTTCCGCCGACGTCCCGCCCCCGATTCTGGCCGAGCCGGATTCGCGGCGTCCGCCCCGCTGGCGGAGCTGGACGGCCCTGATCATCCTCGGTTCCTACCCGCTGCTGCTTGGCCTCATTCTGCCTTGGCTGTTCTCGCTCGGCGGTTTTCGAAAGCTCTTTGCCCAAGGGGCTCCGCCCATCGAACAGGCAGGTTCGATCCTTCCCGGCGGTGTTCCCGGGCTGATCGCGATGGCGGCGGAGAATCTGGTCCTTTTCGGAATCATCGTCGGCGTTGCCTGGGCCTTTCGCCGGCTCAACCGCGACGAGCTTCTGGCCCGTTGGCCGGGCCCATGGCAGCCGTGGGTATTTGGCCTCGCCTATTCGATCGGCCTGCGGATGCTCGCCGCCGGCGTGACGCTCGCGGCCTTTGGCGTCTTGTTCGTCCTCTTCAAGCTCACCGGCAAGGACCCGAATTCGCTGGAGAATCTCCGGCCCAAGATTGAGAACGTGATCGCCACCGACGCCCTGCGCGACCCGCTGTATCTGTTCCTGACCGTCACGTTGGTAAGCTTCGTGGTCGCCGGCCTTCGGGAGGAACTGTGGCGCGCCGGAGTCCTTCGCTACCTCTTCGACCTGTTACCCGACGGCGGAAGGACTTGGCGCGGACAGGCGGTGGCGGTGATCGCCTCCTCGGTGGTCTTTGGGCTTGGCCACTGGCCGCAGGGCCCCGC
>JAYUSF010000205.1:0-15534 GCA_043755815.1 Verrucomicrobiota bacterium | reverse complement strand
GCGAAATGACCCCGTCTGTAGTGCAGACCTTTTGACCGGTTCGCCTGAAATCCGGCCCTTTTCGCTCCTCCCGCCCTCCAGTCCGCCAAGTCGGGTTAAGGCCACGGTGTGGGACTCGCCCGCCGCGATCGCAGTCACACGGTTCAAGCCGGCGGGAACGGCGGTTTGCCCAAATTCGTTGCCACCCCAGGCCACCACGGTGCCGTCGTTCCTCAGGGCCACGGTGTGGTTGCGGCCGGCCGCAATGGCCGTCACCCCGTTCAAGCCGGTGGGCACAGTCCTCTGGCCCCGGTCGTTGAGCCCCCAAGCCACCACGGAGCCATCGTATTGCAAGGCCACGGTGTGAGACTCGCCTGCCGCGATGGCCACCACCCCGATCAGGCCAGTCGGCGCGGTCACCTGCCCGTTGCTGCCGAGCCCCCATGCCGCCACCGAGCCGCCCGGGGCGGCGTTCGCGGCAGGCAGGGTGAACTCAAGGCCAAGGCAGAGCGCCAACAGCAACCCGGTGAGATTCTTCGCGGACGGAGCCAGCGCGGAATCCGGCGCGCGTCGCCGAGCCGCGTTGCTGGGGGGGGCAGACCCGGCGGGGGCCGGCGCGATTGGAGTGAGTGAGCGTTTCATGGTTCGGCGGTCGTGGAATCACCGTGGTTGAAAACGGAGTCGCCAAGATTGAAGGCTCACGACCTACGAACCCAAAAAGATGAAGACGGGTCAGCGATCACACTTGGAGGGTCCCTTGGCAAGGAGCAATCCGGCGCGGAGCGCGGCGGGAACCTGGGTCCGGTGAGAGACTCGCCGGCCAACGAGGCGGCAGAATCAGGGAAGAATCCCGCCGCTCCGGGAAGCCGGCCATTGTGTAGGTTTGATCGATGCTGGGGGCTTCCGACAACCATGATGAGCCGTGTGCTGCTTGGGTTGATCTGTTCCGGCGCGCTCGACCTTCGCGGGTTCGCGGCGGATTTGAAGCTCAGTTCGCCACTCGACTGGCAGGTCGTGCAGCGCGGGTCATTCGAACGCGGAAAAATCCTTGTGCGCGGAGAGCGTCCAGCGGGAACCGCGATCGAGTGGCGTATCGGCGGCGGGCCGGCGCACGGCGCGTTGCCGTCTGGCTGGCAGAAGCTTTCCCTTGAGCCGGGAACTGTGTTTTCGGCGGAACTTTCCCTGCCGGCGGGTGGCTGGTATCGGCTGGAGGTGCGGGCGCTTCTGGATGAGGTGGCCATGGCCGAGGCCGTCGTTGGACAGGTCGGTGTGGGCGAGGTCTTCGTGGTCGCGGGGCAGTCAAACTCCGCCAACCACGGCGAAGAAAAGCAGGTCACGCGCACGGGGCGGGTCACCGCGTTCGACGGAACGAAATGGCTTCCCGCCAACGATCCGCAACCGGGGGCGAGCGGCGGCGGCGGAAGCTTTCTGCCGCCGTTCGGAGACGCACTGGCTGAACAGTTCAAGGTGCCTGTTGGCCTTGTCGCCACCGGCGTGGGGGCGACGAGCGTGCGTGAGTGGCTGCCGCGGGGCGTCCGCTTTCCCAACCCGCCCACGCTGACTGGCAACGTGACGCAGCTCCCTTCCGGCGAGTGGGAGAGCAGCGGCGAACTGTTCGCCCGGTTCACCTCCCGGGTGAAACCGCTCGGGCACCGCGGTTTTCGGGCCGTGCTTTGGCACCAGGGGGAATCCGACGCCAACCAACGGGATGCGACGCGCACGCTGGCGGGCGGACTCTACCGGGAGCATCTCGCGCGCCTCATCCGCGATTCGCGTCGCGAAATCGGCTGGGATGCGCCGTGGTTTGTCGCGCAGGTGAGTTACCACACGCCTGATGACACCGGCTCGCCGGAGATCCGCGCCGCGCAAAAGGCGCTCTCGGATTCCGGAATCGCGCTCCCCGGTCCGGACAGCGACGCGCTCGTCGGCGAACTGCGCGAGAGTGGCGGCCGGGGAGTTCACTTCAGCGGACCGGGACTGCGCGAGCATGCGGCCCGTTGGGTCGGGAAGGTCGCCCCGTGGCTGGAGCGGCAGGTGGCGTCACCGACCTCGGGACCTGCTCGGCGCAAGTAGGCGACGCCCCAGCGCGGACACCGGCGGTCTTGGGTTTGGAACTTTGACGTGCCCGATCATCGAGGGGCCACCCGGCTATGGCCCCGGCGTGAATTCCACGAAACGGCTTTCACCCGGTGGTATTTCCAGTTCCACCGCTGCGCCCGTGGGCAGAGCGCTTCCAGTTTCCCATTCCGTGGCCCGGATCCAGGCGAAGCGCGGGGCAAGTTTCACCCGGGCGATGACTTGGGGATGAATGACCGCGGGCTGGCGACCTTCCTTCACCACGCCGTCGTTGTTGATCAGTTCGATCACCCAGCCGGCCTGGTTCCGATTGATCTGGTATTGGACGGGATCGCCGGTCACTCCGATCGGCAGCGTGTTGCGTTCGATCTGGCGTAGGCGTTCGTGGGAAATCGCGGCGGGGCGTTTGGTGTCGGAATTCTCCCATGGCTCAAGCACTTCAATCATGCCGGTCTTTTTCAACCTGTCGAAGAGCTCCGGCCCGAGGGCTTCCACATGACGCGGGTGCAGGAAAATCCGGCTGCCACCCTCGGCGGCGGTGACGAGTTCGTGGACAAAGAACTTGGAGAACTCGACGTCGCCCGCGAGCAGGATGATGGGGTAACGCCGCATGATGGAGCCCGGCACGGTGGAGAGCATTACATCGCACAATTCGCCGTGGGGCGTCGGGTGCAGGTAGCCGGCCTCGGGGTTCTTTGGGTTGCCGGGGACAGGGAGGCGCGTGGGGCTGAAGTAGAGCTGCCGTTCCAACAGGTCGAAGATTTCCTGGTCGCCCGGCGTGCGGGGCAGGATGCCGAAGGTGCGGTCGTGGTAAGGCGCATAACCGGCGAGGTGATCCAGCAGGACGAGCAGCGGCGTGTAGGGCGTGCCGCGATCATGCGAGCGCATGAATTGAAACGCCCTGGCCGCCGCCTCGCCGTGGGCGGTGAGTTTCCACGGCGCCCTCGATTCCTCGAAGAAAATGTTGAAGCTGTTCTCCGGCGTCACCAGCGCCGCGCCGGCAAACCACGCGTGCAGCCAGACGCGAAGGTCAAGGCTGAGGGAATGTCCCGCGTCGAGACCGGTCGCGGTTGCGCCGTTGGTGTTTAGCGGACCACTTGTGGTGACTGCGTTGCCGAACCATGGGCTCATCTGCACCGACCAAGGCAGGTTCCATTGACGTGAAGCGCCGCGCGCAAAGGCGAACTTGGACTGCGTGAATCCGATGTTCTCGCCGACTTCGAGGCCGACGACGCTGGCGCCCCATTCGGCGGCGTAGGCCTCGTAGTGGGAATGGCCGGTCACGCTGATCAGGCGTCCGCCCTTGGTCTGGCGGTGCCAGAGGAAGTAGTCGCGGAGCTGGTCGTAGCATTCCCGCCGTGAATTGGGCGGTGGGTCATAGCCGCGTTGGGCGGCCGGTTTCACGAAGTCCTTCGACTTGGTCTCGAAGTCGGCGCCGAGCACCGCCTTCCACCAGCCTTCATCTGATTGAAGGCGATGAAAATGATAACCCCATTCGCCGAGCTGGATCGCGCTGAACACCCCGGCGCGATCCATGATGCGCAGGGCTTCCTCGTCGGCGTGGTTCAACACGCTCGTGCCGCCCTTGACCTGCATGCGTCCGCCCTCGGGCGGATAATAAATGACGGGCCAGCCCACGGTCGCGAGGTATTCGAGCACCGGCCGGGATGACGCGACGGCGGCCGGACCGGGATCGAAGCCGTTCCCCAGATGTTTTTCCCGCATCACGGCCACGACTTCCTTCAGCTCGGTCACGTTGCCCGGAGCCCCGTAGAGCGTGAACGCGAAGTTACTTTGCCCGGGCAGCAGCCGTGGCGCGGACAGATCAGCTCGATACGCATTCGTGGCGGCATCGGCACGGAGCGAACGGATGCCGAGCAGCACGCTGGCCGCGAGGATTGGGAACAGGCGGTTCATGGCGCCGGGCACGAGTTCAGGGTTTTGCAGGGGACTCGGTCGCGACCGGCTCAAACTCGAAGTAGGCGAAGTTGTTCCCTTTGCCATAGCGGAAGGTGAGAAGTTGCGGGCCGGCCTCAGGGAACCGGATGGTGCCGATCTCGGCGAAGTTCCATTGATGATAATTTGCCGTCAGCACCGGCAAACGGCAGGTGGCGGCAGGCTTGCCATTGAGGTCGAAGATCACGGTGTTCGTCTGGAAGGCGTAGAGCGCTTTGATGCGATACGCGCCGGGGCGGGCGACATTGACGGTGTAGTTGACCCACTCACCGTTCTCGGTCCAGCCGATGTAGAGCTGGTTGATGTGCGGGCTGACGAGGTTGGTGTGGTTCAGGTCCGCCCAGTCTTTTACGAACGAAAGATCCACGCCTTCGTCCTTGTGGAAGAACCAGAGGTATTCACCGGCGTGGGCGCGTTGATGGCCCTTCTCCAGGTTGAGCCTGCCGCTGCCGTTGTTGGTGGAGTCGGTGTCGTGATAGGCGACGCCTGCGCCGCCGAGATCGCAAAGCGCGCACTGCACGATGCCGGGAATGTTCGGCAGGCCGGCCTTGTGGACGGCGTCGGCATAGGGCTTGCCCCGGTAGTCAGCGGGGACCTGGCCGTTTAGCAGCGTCGCGGCAGCCAGAACCAGCATCGAAAAGGCGAGCGGTCGGAAGTGAAGGGGCATTTTTGGACAGCGTAGTGAGACCGGCACGGGCGTCAGTTCCTTTGTTGCCCGTCCCCAATTCAAGCCGTGCCTGCCATTTGACTTCCGATCGGAACCCGGTATCGGAGCCCGCATGTTTTTGCTTCGAGCGCTGGGTGCCCGTCTTGTTGTCATGTTCACGGTTTGGCTGACTGCCGTCTCATTGGTGGCGGCCCCGGTGATGATGACGGACGTCGCCGATGTCGAACTGCCCGCCGGAAGTCCAACGACTGCGCCCGCCACCTTCGCCGTGTCCGCGACCGGGCAGGGGACCTTGTCCTACCAATGGTTCCGCTTTGAGCAGTCCTTCAAGAACAACAAGCTGATCGGAAGTTTCTCGCGCAAGCTGACCGGTCAGACGGGCACTTCCCTGACCGTCGCCGACTGGGCGGGTTTTGGCACTTTCTCGTCCGCGACCCGATACAGCTACTATGTCACGGTGACGGACGAGACCGGAGTCATCACCAGTCGGACGGCGCGAGTTTCGATCATGGTCGTGCTGCCACCCCTCGCGCCCAACCTCTTTCAGGACCTGCTGCCGCTTTACGCCGCCAAGGAAGGGGATGGGCTGGTGCTCTCCGCGGGCGTGACGGCCAATCCGCTGATCGTCTCCTGGTTCCACGACGATCGGCTGGTGCCCGGCCTGACGAACACTTTCCTCTCGTTCACGCCCGCGACCTTGGCCGACCGGGGCCGTTGGTGGCTGGTGGTCAGCAATGCCCTGGGCAGCGTGACGTCGCGGGTGGCGCAGGTGGAAATCGCGCCCGTCATCGTCGTGCCGGACATCCTCTTTGACCAAGTCCGATTCAGTGCCCAGACCGTCGATCTGGATCACCTCATCACGACCAACTGGCCCTCGCCCACCGCGGCGGATTTCGCGGGCCAATCGCTGACGTTGGCGATCACCGGCGGGCAGCCGCCGTTTGTTACCACCGGAACCTGGAACGTCAATTTGGCTGCCAACGGGACCTACACGGTGGCAGCCGGAGTGATGCCCGCCGCAACGGGGCAGTGGACTCACCGCATAGCCGGTCCGGGGGTGACTGAGCTGTCGCTCGGCAGTTTCTACGCGGATCAAACCACCGCCACGCTGAGCCTGCTGGACGACCGCTACTTTGAGCTGAACAAGCTGGGGGTCGTCGCCAATCAGCACGGTAACTGGTCGCTGGGCGGTTTGCAGCCCACACTGACCACCCATCTGCCCAAGGCTGAATACTCGCTGGTGGCTTCCACGACCAGCGGCCTCGCGCTGTCCTACCAGTGGTTTAAGGACGGGGTGAAACTCGCGGGCTTCACCGGCACCACGCTCTCGATCGATCCGGTGACGCCCGCGAGCGCCGGAAGTTACACCTGCGTGGTGACCCGCTCGGATGGCAAGACCCGGTCCTCGCCGGCGGGCGCCCTGACCGTCCTCGGTGGGGCCAGTGGCGAAGTCGCCTTCGCGGTTTCAGATGGGGCGTTGGTTTTGACCTGGCCCGCCGGGGCCCGCCTCCAAAGCCGGACCGCGCTGGGGACGGCGGATTGGCAGACGCTGGAGGCGACCTCGCCCGCCTCGATTGCGCCGACGAACAGCGCCGGTTTCTTCCGCTGGGTGGCGCCATGAACCGCCGCCATTCGGGAGGCGGAGACCGGGGTTGAGCCAGCGGCCGTCCACGCACCATCGACCTCCGAGTGCGCGGGAGCGCCGAGGCGGGAGGAAGTGTTCAACGCGCTGGGTTCGAGTTGATCCGCGGGAAAGGTCAACACGACGATCGCTCATGCGCCTTCTTGGCCGCTGACGGGTCAGGTCAATGAGTGCCCTGCAAAAAGGCGATGAGGTCGCGCAAGTCCTGCGGGGAACGGCCGCTTTCCAAACCCTCGGGCATCAGGGATCGGCCGCTGGATTCCAGCTTCCGGATCGACCTTCGCGGCAGCGAAACGCGGAATTCGTCGGCCATGACCAGCGTGACGGTGTCGGTTGATTCCGACTGCAGGAGACCGGTTTGGGCCTCACCGTCAGCGGTCTCGGCCGTGTAGGCGATGAAGCCCGGGTTGATCGCCATGTTGGGATCAAGGATGTTCGACAGCAGGTCTTCGACGCTGCGATGAGCCGCGCCGTTCAGGTCCGGGCCGACGCGCTTGCCGACCGTTCCGAGCGCGTGGCACCGGCTGCAGGCTTCGTTGAAGAATTTCCGGCCGCGGCCCGCGTCGCCAGCTGCCGGAAGCTTCGCGAGCCACTCGGTCACCAGAGTCTTGCGGCTCGAATATTCCTCGTCACCGATGAACTTGGCCGCCCGTTGTTGGATGTCGGCGGTGCCGCCCCGCAGGAGCCGGCGGCGTTGTTCCAGGTCGAGGTTTAGTTCACCGATCGCGATGCTGCCGTTTTCGAGCGCGCGGAGCAGGGGTTCGTGGAAGGCGCGCCGCTCCAGGAGGACATTCAGCGCGTCGGTTCGGATGGCGGGGCCGAGCGCACGCCAATGGGCCACCAATCCGGCTCCGACCTCGGGTTCACGGTGTTGGCGCAGTTCGGCCAGTGCCGCCTGCTGGATTTCCCGTGGCTCGCGGGCATCGAGCAGGTTCACCAGTTGACCGGCCGTGGCTGCTGCGGGGGCGAGTCCCAGGAGGCGGACGGCGGCGAGGCGCGATTCGAGGGGAGCAGCGGCATCGCCGGCCCGAGCCCGGGCGACGACGAGGGCTTCGGCTTGCTCGACCGTTTCTGGCAGTCCGAGCGCCCGGGTCAGCAGCCAGACCGAGCGCCGCTCCGCCTGCGCGGCGTGGCTAAAGGCGGAGGCGATCTTTCGGGAGCTCGACTCGGGCAGCACCGGCTTCGCCCCGCTGCGGGTTATCCCGGTCGCGAGTCCTTCCCAAACGGCGATTCGGGCCGGCTCGGGAAGACCGGAATCCAGCCGGTCGACCAACTGCGCCGCCGCCGATGGATCGTTGAGCGCCCGGGCTCCGACGAGGTCTGCCAATTCCCGCAACGAGGTCGCGAGATTGGCGTTCGGTGTCGGCAGCGACGGACTGCTGAAGACCCGGCGCACAAATTCCGCCCCGAACTCCGGCCGCAATGAAGACAGGATGGCCCGGCGCGTCCAGGCGAAGTCCGAATCCCGAAGCCATAGGTCGGCCAAAATTCCGGCCCCTTTCGGAGTGGGAATTGCGCCGGCGACTTGGGCTGCCACGAAGCGGACGCGGGCCTGTGAATCCCGGGTCAGCGCCAGCGCCGCCTCGGCGAGGGCCGCATTCGTTGCAACCGACCGTTCGGCCAGCCAGAGGGCGTTTTCCCGGATGCCCGGGTGGGTGTCGGCCAGTCCGCGGCGCAGCTCTTCGCCGCGCAAAGCACCTAGGCCTTCAAGCGTCCAAAGGGCGTGCAGCCGGGCCACAGCCGTGGGACTTCCAGCAACGACCTGGCGTAGGCCGGGAATGGAGCCGGCCGCGCGGCGTTCGAGGAGCAGGCGTTGGGCGGTCAGCCGCCACCATTGGTTTTCGTTTGCGAGCTGCCGGACCAGTTCGGCCTCGCCCGCGCGGGCAAGGTTTTGCCGCGCCGGTTTGAGGCCGCCCTTCGGGACGATCCGGTAAATCCGGCCGCGATCCTCTCCGGCGCGGACATCCTGCTTTTCACGAACCTTGGCCGGGATGTAGTCGGGGTGTTCGATGACGTCGCGCTGCATGTCCAGCAGGTAGAGCGCGCCGTCCGGTCCGGTCTCGAGCCCGACGGGCCGGAAGTGAGGGTCGCGGCTCGCGAGGAATTCATTGGTCTGCTCGGCGGCCGTCCGCGTCGCCCGAAAGACCGGCCCGTCGGGCACGATCAGGTCGCGATGAACGAGGTTTCCCACGACATCGCAAACGAAGATCGAGCCGCGCAGCTCATCGGGGAACGCCTCCGACGCGACCCGGCCCATGCCGCCGGCCGCGCTGAAATGTCCCGCCTGCTCCGGGTGATTGGGCCGGGTCAGCGCGGTCGAGATCGGGAAGATGCGGGACATCTCCTCGTGGTCGGAAATCGAGCCGGTCAGGTCGAGCGACGCGAAACCGGGAAAACGGTCGGCCTGCCGCCGGGAAAGGAAACGGTGCTGGAGATGGTTGATGTTGTAGGTGGTGAACACCCGGCCGAAGTCGTCGAACACCAGACCGAATCCGCCGCCGGAGCGCCCGGTGCGTTCGACGGCACCGGTGTCCGGATTGAGGGCGAAGTCGTCGTTGCCCAGCGCGAGGATTTCACCGGGGCGGCGGGGCGAGCTCAGGCTGCCGCCGTTGCCGCCGTTGGCCCCGTGGATGCGGTGGTCGAGTCCGTAGCGGAGACTGTTGAACAGGCTGTCCGAAACCCCGCGCTGAAAGCCGGTGAGGATCGTCTCGCGCTCGTCCGCCACCCCATCCCCGTCGGTATCCTTGAGAAACGTCAGGTCGGGCGCGTTCGCGGCGAGCACGCCGTCGCGCCACGGCGTGACGCTGGTTACGTAACTGAGGTCCCGGGCAAAGACGGTGGCCTTGTCGGGCTTTCCGTCACGATCCGTATCTTCGAGCAGGCGGATCGTGCTGCCGATCTTTCCGTCCGGCCCGACGCCATAGGGATAGTCGCGACACTCGGCCACGAAGGCGCGTCCGGCGGCATCCCAGCAGAGCGCCACGGGATCGACGACGTCGGGTTCGGCGGCCCAGAGCGTGATCTCGAGCCGCGGATCGAGCCGCAGGGTCGTGGGGTCGAAGACAAAGCGGTTGGCGTCCGCGGCGTGCAGCGTGACCACCGCCAATGCGCCGACGGAGAGGAGCGTTTGCATCGTGACTGGTGGGAACGCTACCCGTTCGTCAGGCGAAGGAAAGTTCGCCGGTCCGCTTTGCGGTTGGAGCTTGGCACCGCCTGCCTTAACGCTCCGCCATGGCGCTCGAATTCCGCCCGGCCCGGTCCCACGACCTTGAGACCATTCGCGCGCTCGCGGACCGCATCTGGCACGTGTGCTATCCTGGCATCATCACGCCCGAACAGATCCGCTACATGCTGGGCTGGATGTATGCCCCGCACAAGCTGGCGGCCGAATTCGCGCGTGGGGTCTCCTACGAACTGGCGTGGCTCGACGGACTGACGGTGGGTTATCTGGCGTATGAGCTGCAACCGGGCGGCACGGTTTTGCACCTGAACAAACTCTACCTGGTGCCGGAACTCCATGGCCGCGGACTCGGCCGGGCCATGCTCGATCGGGTGGAGGCGGTTGCGGGCACGGCCGGCGTGGCGGCGATCGAGCTGCGCGTCAACCGGGGCAATCAACGCGCTCTGCGGGCTTACGAGCGGGCCGGGTTCGAGGTGGTCGACGCCGTCCGCCAGGAGATCGGGGGCGGATTCGTGATGGACGACTTCGTGCTGCGGCGGCAGCTGGTCCGGTCGGCGGCCTTGAAGGAAAATGCGCCAGCCTAGTTTGCGTCGGGGAGTGGGGCGGGCGTCGGGGCGCCGGGTTCTTCGATGACCGTCTTCTGCTGGAACATGCGGCGGAAGAGCGACGCGCGGCTCAGGTCGAAGAACGTCACGTAGAGCATGAACGAGAGGAGCATGACCGCGAAGGTCATCGTGGCGTATTCCTGGAACCGGGGACTCACCCGCCGACGGGCAACGATCTCGTAGAGCGCCATCGTGATGTGACCGCCGTCCAGCACGGGCAAGGGCAGCAGGTTCAGGATCGCCAGGTTGAGGTTCAGCATCACCATGAACGCCAGGGCGAGGCGCAGGTCGGTGTTCACGTCCACGGCCAGTTTGCCGAGAATCCCGGCCGGGCCGCTCATGTCTTTCGGGCGCACCCCGGTTTCCTTGGGGTGCAGCAGCGCCACGAAAACGTCCCGCATCATCACCAAGACCCCCTTCACCTGCTCCACCGGGGTTGGCCCGGGCTTCTGGAGCGTATAGACCACGGTCTTGCTGGGCGACAGTTCGACGCCGATCCGGCCGATCTTTTCGGTGGGATCAATCCGGGGAGTGACCGAGAGCTTGATCCGATTGGTGCCGCGCAGCAGCTCGACTGGGCTCGCCTGGCCGCCGCGTTGTCTGATCAGCTCCACCAACTGCGATTGTCCCACCACGGGGATGCCGGCAAAGCTGACGAACTGGTCGTCCTTGTGCAGGCCGGCCGCCTCGGCGGCGCTCCCCGGCAGGACCTGCGAAACGACGGGGTGATCGCGTGGATCGAGATTCAGCACCTTGAGACCAAAGCCCGGGACCGGTTCGGCCTTGAGCTGATACGTTGCGCGGACGCCGCCCCGGTCGATTTCGACCGGCAGCACATTGGTCAGCGCGAGGGCCGTGAACTGCTGGACCTCCTGCCAGGAGCCGACCAGGCGGCCCCCCACGGAAATGATGCGGTCGCCCGGCTTGATCCCGAGCTTTTCCTCGGCCGAGTTGGGCTCCACGTAACCGATGACGGACGGATTGACCGGAACGGGCAGGCCCACGCGCCAGACCAGGGTCGCGATCACGAACGCGAACGCGACGTTCATCAGCGGGCCGGCCACGGCCACGAGGATGCGCGAAAGCGGCGAGGCGGCGGGCACGTTGTCCTCGGCTTTGCCTTCGATGGCCTCAGACGTGATCATCTGCGGCAATTTCACGAAGCCGCCGGCGGGGATCCAGCGCAAGGCCCACTCGACTCCGTGCCGGTCCATCCAGCTGACGATCTTCGGCCCGAAGCCGATGGAGAAGCCGTCGATCTTCATGCCGCGGCGGCGGGCCATCCAGAAGTGGCCGTATTCATGGACGAAGATGCTCGCGCCAAACAGCACGAGCACCGCCACACCCACATAGATCCAGTTTAGAATGGCTTCCATTCGATGCGCGCAAACTAGGTGCGCCCGCGCGCTCTGGCAACGGACGAGCCGCGAGGTTCAAAATCGCCGGCCCCGCATCCCGGCCCGGACAGTTCAACCGCCCAGCGATCGAAGGTAGTAAAGCCAGAAGGCGGGCACCTCCCGGAGCGGGGAGCGGAGGTCGAGCGCCCGGCGCCAGTCGCGGACTTGGGCGGGAACCGTGAAGACCTCCACGCCGGCCCGGGCATAGGCCAGCTTGATGCGGGGCAGGTGGTAATACTCGCTGACGGCGAGGACCCGGCGGCCCGCAGCTTGGCCGGCCGTGTTTTGCACCGTCGCGGCCGTCGAGAGACCCGCCAAATCGACCCGAATCGCGGCGGCCGGCACACCGTCCCGGATTGCCGCTGCCCGCATTGCGGTCGTTTCGTGGAGTGCCCCGTCGCCGGGACCGCCAGACATCACCAACTCGGACACCCAGCCCTCCCGATAGAGCCGGGCGGCGGTTCTGACCCGGTCGGCCACGGCGTCGGACAGCCGTCCGTCAGCGTAGACGCGGGCGCCGAAGACGACGGCCATGTCCGCCGGTCGCCGGTAATCGGTGCGGCCGAAGCACAGCACCTGCACGACGGGAAACAGGCCCACGCAGAGCAGCGCGGTGGCCAGCAGCAGCGGGCGCCCGGAGCGTTTGGAAGCGGGGCGTCCGGATTGGTAGCCGATGAAAGCGAAGGCCGCCGCGAACAGCAGCGAAGCGGGCACGGGCACTCCCGCCCGAACATCGCCTCGCAGGAAGAGGCTCAGGACGACGGCCGAATTGGCCAGCAGGGCAAGAACCGTGAGACCGACGGCAGCGCGGGTGAGCCAAATTCGTGCGGGGCCTGAGTCAGTGCGGAAAGAGAACGCGAGCAGCAGCGCCCCGACGCCGGCGAGGAACGGCGAGGCCAAGGCCGAGGGGAGCGCCCGCAGATCAATCCACCACAGGTTTGGATCGAAGCCGGGCGTTCGGAAGCGGGCGACTAATCCGCTGAAGATGAACGCGCCCAGAAACAGGGCCAACCCGCGGGCAACGGCATGACCGGCTGAAGCAGCGTTGCCGTCAGTTCCGGTTCGCGGCGGGCTGAGGAGGAACCAAGCGGGAAGGGTGGGTGATCGGGTCATGGCGGGCGGAGTTACGGCGTGCGGGCGGGTCCAGTTTTCCGCGCCAGACGGCGGCTGAAGGAATCCGTCCGGATCACGGCCCGGCGGTGCAACCCGCGGGCGATGACCTCGTGCTCGTCCCGCGCTTCCACCTGGAAGGTGACGGCCGCTCCCTCGGCCTGAATCACCCGCACCAAGCAGGTCACCGTGGCGCCCAGCGGCGTCGGCGCGAGGTGGCGCAGGTCGATCTCGGTGCCCACGGTCCGTTCATTTTCGTCGAGCAGGGGAGCCAGCGCTTGGCGGGCGGTCCGCTCCAGCAGGCCGATGAGGTTCGGCGTGCTGAGCACGGCCGGCATGCCGTCGCTCGCGAACTCGATCACATGCTTTGTCTCGACGACAAAGGTCAGTTCGCCGGTGAGCCCGATTCGTGGTCGCGTCTTCATGCCAGTGGGTGCGGCCCAAAGGAAAACTGGGCGCCCCCGTTCCTGCAATCTGCGTTTGCCTGAACGTGCAATTGACGGACTTCAAGTTGGGCCGTGCCGTCAACCTGGAGACCGGCATCGGCGGTGGGACACCGCACAAACGATGCGCGTCACGGGTTCCCGGCAAGCCAGATGCGGATGGCCGACGCCTGCGGGTGATTCGGCTCCAGTTCCAGCACCCGAAGATAGTGCGGACGGGCCTTCGCCGGTTCGCCCAGGGCGGTGGCGTAAAGGCCGGCCACGGTGAGATGCGCCTGGGCATCCGCCGGGGTCACGGAAACGATCTTCTCCAACTGTTCGGCGGCGTCGGCGGGATAGTTGGCCCGCTGCAGGGCCGTCGCGAAAAGCTGACGCGACGCCACTGAGTCGGGTTGCAGCACGGTGGCAACCTCGGCTGCCGTCACGGCCCGGGCCGGTTCATTGAGGTCGAGGGCCGTGAGGGCGAGGTTGTGGTGCGCGGGATAGAACGTGGGATCGGCCTGTCCGGCCTGTTCATAAAGTGCCGCGGCCCCGGTCAGGTCGCGGCGGTTGTGCACGAGGATAGCCTCGTTGAAGGAAAGTTCCGCCTTGGAACGGTTGCCCGCGGAGGGCGGGGAATTCACCCGCGGTTGGTAGCGGGCCACGACGGGTTTGGGTTTCGGCGGCGGCACGGCACGCACGGGCGCAGGCGCCGGGGCGGCCGTGGGCAGCGCCAAGGTTCCGCGGACCGGCGGTTTGGCGGTCGTGGTCTGGTTGAGCGGAGTCGAAGGCTTGTTCGTGGGCGCTGAGTCGGAACCGCCGAACCAGGTTCCCGGATTCGCCCGCCGCCAGTTCCAAGCCACCGGGTTGGCGCGCTGCCAAAAGCTGCGGCGCCGCGTTTCCTCCTCCGCCTCCGCCGGCGTGGACGGGGCCGGAGTCGTTGGGGGGGCGGGCGCGGGCGAAAGGTTGCCGACCTGGGGCGGTGCCACGGTCACCGAGGATTCCGGGGCGGCCGGCGGGTTGGTGACCACGGGCGCGGGCGGCTTCACGTCGCGGGCCACGGCCAGTTTCGGCTCCGGTTCCAGGCGGACGACTTCCGGTTGCGGTTCGGGCCGCTTCGTGACCGTGGGCACGGCCGGTTTCGGGGTCGTGGCGGAGGCAAGCGGATTGGTCCGGACGGTGGCGGGCGGATTGGTGATCACGGTCTTCGCCACCGGAGGCGGTGCATTGATCGCCGGCTTGGGCGGGGCGTTGGTGGCGCGGCTGACCAGGTTGGTGGAAACCCGGGGTGGGGCCGGCGCATTGGTCGCGGCCACCAGCGGGACCGCGTTCGTGGCCGGAACGGGGCGCAGGGACTGCTCCAGTTGGTTGACGATGGCCTCGACGTCGGCCGAATTGGCCGGCTTGAGCGCGAGATACGCCCGGTAGAGCGGGATTGCGCCCCGGCGATCACCGAGGTGCTGGTGGTTGATGACGGCGGCGTTCAAACGCGCCGGGGCATGGCTGGGCGCCAGTTCGGCCACGTAGTAGAAGGTCTTCAACGCGTCACGGAAGCGCCGGCGAGCGACCTGGGTCAGGCCCACCCCGTTCCATGCTTCGGGATCACGGGGGGCGAGCTTGGTGGCGGTCGCGAGGCTCCGTTCGGCGAGGTCCAGTTGGTTGGATTCAAACTGCGCCAGCCCGAGGGTTCGCCAGGCGACGCCGTTGGTGCGGTTGGCCTCGACGCCGAGGTAGGTGCGGAGGGCGCGTTCCGTTTCCAGCCAGTTGCCCTGTTCGAAGTGGAGCATGCCGACGTTGAACCACGCTTCGAAGAATCCGCGGTTCCGGTCGAGCGCGCGGAGGTGGGCCTTCAGCGCGTCCGTGTCGCGGCCGGCGGCATGGTAGGCGAGGCCGAGGTGATTCCACACGCGGGCTTCCGTGGGGAGGTCGGTGCCCGCCTGTTCCAGCAGGGGGATCGCTTCGGCTGCGCGCCCGTTCCGCAGGGCTTCGACCCCGCGGCGCAGCGCCTCGACGCCGTGGGGACGGCAGCCGGCGAAGCCTAGCGCGCAGAACAGCAGGAGCAGGATCCGTGAAGAGGGTCGGAACACACGGGGTGGTTACGCGCCGCGCGGCGGAGCGTCAAGGCGACCGGCGGGGCAAGAACCAAGTAAGTCGGTGAACCGTGTTCAGTGATCAGTAACCGGTGACTCTGCGTGGGTGACGTCCACTGAATACTGATCACGGGCGCAGTTCACGGCGCCAGTTCGACTTCGGTATCCCGCGGCTGGCCGGACTCCGGTGGGCGGACGGACTGTGGCAAAACCGCAAAAAAAGATCGCCCCGCTCGCAGATAGAGCTTGCGGTGGCTCCGGGGTTTGTTGTTTCTCTCCAACCGTTCCCCAAAGAAGTCGATGACCCGACTGCAACCAGACGTCCGACTCCGCCCGTCCGACTCCGCCCGTCCGACTCCGCCCGCGCGGGTCGCTTCGGTCGCCGGGCCGGCAAGGCGGCTTTCCCGCC
>JAYUSF010000204.1:0-15539 GCA_043755815.1 Verrucomicrobiota bacterium | reverse complement strand
CGTCCAAGTTTGGCTGGAACCCGGACCGCCTGCTCGCCGAGTTGGACGCACTGAACGCCTTTCCACGGTTGGAGCTGCACGGCCTGATGACCGTGGCGCCTTACTCGACCGACGCCGAAAAGGTCCGGCCTGTCTTCCGCAAGTTGCGCGAACTGCGTGACCGCTGCGCCGAGCAGCGCGGCGCGCCGCTGCCGGTGCTGAGCATGGGCATGAGCGGGGACCTGGAGGTGGCCATCGAGGAAGGTGCGACCATCGTCCGCGTGGGCACCGCACTGTTTGGGCCGCGGCCACGTCCGCAGCGTGACGGGCCGGGCGACTAGCCGCGGCGGAGTGACTCGGCCGAATTGTTTCCGACGGAGGACGGAGGTTGCGGTTGGGCGGCCAAAATCCTCACATTCGGCTCGCCGCGGTTCCGCGTTTGTGACAGACGGGGGACCGTCCACGTGAGGAATTCCTAATCATCGCTCTCGCCATGAAATCCGTCCGCACTGCCTTTGTTTCGTTTGCCGCCTTGGTTTTCCTGAGTTCCGCCCCTTGGGCCGGTTGGGCGGCGGGCTTTCCGCCTGGACTGGCGGCTTACTGGCCCGGCGAAAACGACGCGCTGGACGCGACCGGCGCCAATCCCGGCACCCTGGCCAACGGGACGGCCTTCGTGGACGGCCGGGTCAACCGCGCGTTTCACCTCGATGGCGTGGACGACTACGTGGACGTCGGGCCGTTGCCTGCGGTTGCGGGTGCGGAAGCCCTCACGGTGACGGCCTGGGTGCGGCGCGCCCATGGAGATTTTTCGGTCGGTGGAATCGTCGGGCAATGGAACACCGGCGGGGCGGGTGGGAACCGTTTCCTGCTCTATAACTCCGAGGGTGCGCTGGCGGGTCAGGGTGGTTTCGTGGTCGAGTTTGCGGGCGGCGGAGGTGTAAGCGTTGTCGGAACGACTCCGATGCCGGTCGGCGAATGGGTGCATTTGGCCGCCGTCTGGCGCGGGTCGGATGGTTTCATCGGCCTCTACAAGAACGGGGTGCTGGAAAGCACGACCACGGGACCGACCGGCAAACGGCTTAACAATGACGGGGTTCCGACGGCGAAGCTCGGGGAATGGGGTGTCGTCCGGACCCCGGTCTACAAGTGGCCCGGTGACCTCGACGAAGCGGCCGTCTTCAACCGGGCGCTGTCAGCGGCCGAGATCCAGCGCGTGTTTGGCCAGGGCGTGCTCGGCCTGCCGGCGGAGACCGCCAACGACATCGCCGAGGGGACCGAACTGCTCATCCAGGGCAGCGGTGCCAAGGGGCACGTCAACTTCGAGACGGACGCCTTCCGCAACGGCGGCTCGGTGCGGCTTGAGTCCATCAACGGCGGTTACACCTCGGGGTTGACGGTGTGGGGCGGGGTTCTGACGAACGCCCCCACCGGCGTCGTGACGATCAATCCCGGAAGTGGCGGCGCGCGCTTCATCCGCGGCGGCCTGTGGAACCTGGGGACCGTCAACGTCAATGACGCCACCGAATTTGGCGGTGCGGACGGCTGGTTTCGCAACGAGGCCGCCTGGAACATCGCTGCGGGGCAGGGCGCCACGCTGGCGGGCGGCGGGACGCGGTTCGAGCAGGCCGCCGGTGTTCTGCAGCAGGACGGCGGCTTCACGGTCGACGGCACCCGGTTTCTCTTTTCCGGCGGCGAGGTGAAGGGCGGGTATGTCTACGTGGACGGCGGCAGCCTGGAACTCGGCCGCGGGGTCCCGGGCGAAGGACGCTTCATCCTGACCCGTTCGACTTCGAGCCTGACGGGTGACATCGGCCCGCAGACCGAGGTCTGGGTGCGCGGCGACGGGCGCGGCGGTCACACCACGGCGAAGGCGGCCGCGGGCTTCGCGAACCGCGGCACGCTCCGGTTCGAGAGCGTGAACGGCGGCTACGCGAGTTCCTTGCAGGCCGAGGGAACACTCACCAACGAAACCGCCGGCAGGATTGTTTCCAACGGCGGTGCCGGTGGCGCACGACAGCTCATCACCCAGCTGCGCAACGAGGGATTGGTGACGTTGAACGACGGCCTCCGGCTTGGCCGGACCGACGCCCGACATTTGAATCGCGGCGTCTTCGACATCAAGCCCGGGCAGTCGCTCGTGCTCGACGCGGGACCGCAGACGTTTCGCCAGGAAGCCGGGGCGATCAACATCGCCGGCGGTTTCGATGGTTCGGGCATCACCTTTGAATTTGCCGGCGGCGACATCACGGGCGGGGTCTATCTGGACGGCTCGCGGCTCAGCGTGGAGCCTTCCGCCACCGGTCCCGGCTATTTCTACCTAACGCGTTCCAGTTCCCGTCTGGCCGGCAGCCTGCAGCCGGGCCAGACCGTGCAGGTGCGCGGTGACGGCCGCGGCAGCCATACGCAGATCACGGTTGAACCCGGTTTCGTGAACCGCGGCGAGGTGAAACTGGAGAGCGCCAATGGCGGCTACAACTCCAGCCTTGCGCTGACAGAAGGCTCGTTCCGGAACGGGCCCGGCGGAAGAGTCGCGATTGAGCCCGGGGCCGGCGGTCCTCGGAACTTCACGGCCCAGCTGTTCAATCAGGGCGCGTTCGAGGCAAACTTTGGCGTCAATTTCGGCCGCGACAACGCGACCCACACGAACCGTGGCACGTTCACCGTTTCCGAAGACGTCGGCCTCCGGATGGACAAACCCGGCCAGACGTTCCGGCAGGAAGCCGGCCGGATAAACGTGATCGGCGGCTTCGATGCCTCGGAAATCCGCTTCGATTTTGCCGGCGGCGAGATTCAGGGCACCCCGTATCTCGACGGCGTGGTGCTCAACGTTGTTCCGGGCAGCAGCGGTCCCGCGAGTTTCATCCTCACCCGCAGCGCGTCTCGTCTCGAAGGGGCAATCCATTCGGGGCAGACCGTGTGGCTGCGTGGCGACAACCGGGGCAGCCATACCGATTTGAGCCTGGCGCCGGACTTTCCGAATCGCGGCACGCTGCGGCTGGCGAGTGTCAACGGGGGTTACAACACGAGTTTTCACCAGGACTCCGGAGCCTTCCGCAATCTGGCCGGCGGCCGGCTGGTGATTGATCCGGGCGCGGGCGGTCCACGGCATCTGACCACCGAGCTTCGCAACGACGGCGACGTGGCGATCAACTACCCGACGACGCTGGGCCGCGACAGTGCAGTGCATGTGAACCGTGGGACCTGGACCGTCGCCGAAGGGGTTGGACTGACCATCAGCGGAGCCAATCAGACTCTGCGGCTCGAATCGGGCCGCTTCGAACTTGCCGGCGGCGGAAGCTTCACGGACCTCCGCTTCGAGTTCCTGGGCGGCGTCGTGACGGGCACGCCCTACCTGAACGGCTGCGCGCTGTTCATCCATCCGGCCAACACCAGCCCGGGCGACTTCATCGTCACCCGCTCGACGACGGTGTTGTCCGGGGAACTGCACGCGGGCCAGAGCATCTGGGTGCGGGGTGACAACACCGGCAGCCATACCGACCTGACCCTGGCCCCGGAATTCGCCAACGGCGGGACGTTGCGGTTGGCCAGTGTCCAGGGCGGCTACAACACCACTGTCAGCAAGCCGGCAGGCACGTTCATCAACCGTTCCGGCGGTCGGATAGTGGTCGATCCCGGATCGGGTGGCCCGCGTTCCATCCGGGCGAACCTCGTCAACGAGGGCACGCTGGAGGTGAACCAGCCGCTGACGCTCGGAACGCCGGGCGGCGTGCAGGTGAACCGGGGGTTGATCCAGGTCGCGGAAGGCGTCGCGCTTGGCTTCAGCGGCGCCGGCCAGACGTTTCGGCAGGAAGCCGGCGAACTGCGGATCGGCGGCAGCTTCTCCGGCACCGACCAGCGGGTCGAATATCTCGGCGGCCTGATTGAAGGGCCCGTCTACCTGGTTGGTTCCACGCTTGTGTTGGGATCCGGGGCCGGTCCCGGCGGTGATTTTACCGTCACGCGTTCGGACACGCAGGTCTTTGGTGGCGTGCCGGCCGGCGGTTCGCTGACGGTTCGCAGCGATAACCAGGGCGGACACAGCGCGGTCTTGGCCCCGGAAGGATTCGTGAACGCTGGCTATTTCCAACTGGTCTCGGTCCAGGGCGGCTACAATTCGCAGTTCAATGTGACCGAGGGACAGTTCATCAACGAAGCCGGCGGCATCATCGAGGTGAATCCGGGTTCCGGCGGCCCGCGATTCCTCGGCACGCCGCTGGTGAACCACGGCGAGTTCCGCGTCAATTATCCGGTGACCCTGGGACGCGGCGGCGATGCCGGCGTTTCGGATGGCGTCATCCGGTTGGCGGAGGGGGCAACGTTGACCCTCAACGGCTCCCTGCAGGTGAGCGGTGGGATGCTCGCCGGCAACGGCACCTTCAACGGCACGATTGTGAGCCGGGGCACGGTTTCGCCCGGCGCCTCGGCGGGTTCGCTGCGGTTTCTCGGCAGCTTCACCCAGCAGGCGCGCGGGGTGATCGACCTCGAAGTGGGCGGAACCGATCCCGCCACGTTTGACCGGGTCAACTTTGGCGGTGCGGCTCAGCTGGACGGCGTGGTGCGGGTGCGACTCATCGACGGTTACACCCCGGCATCCGGCGAGTCCCTCGCCCTCATCGCGGGCCGGTTCACGGGTTCCCCGCGGCTGGAACTGCCCGCGCTCAACGCCGGGCTGCGGTGGCGCGCCGACTTCGCCAACGGCCTGACCCTGTCGGTGGAGGAGTCGCCAGCGCCGGCGCTGGCAATCAAGGGACGCGTGACGGATTCGCAGGCGAAACCGCTGGCCGGAGTCGGGGTCCAGGCGGTGCGGGCGGACTATCGCGGTCTGGTCGCCGAACTTTGGAGTGAGCAATCCACCAACGGCGCTCCGGTCGTCCGCCGGCTGGATGCGACGGTGGACTTCGACTGGGGCAACGGCGTGCCGGATCCGGGGATCGGCGGTGACAACTTCTATGTCCGCTGGACGGGCGAGCTGACGCCGCAGTTCTCGGAGACCTACACGCTTTCGACCGTCTCGGACGACGGTTCCTGGCTGTGGATCGACGATCAGTTGGTCGTGGACAACGGCGGCTTGCACGGCATGAGGGAGATTGCGGGAAACGTGACGCTTGAGGCCGGCCGGGCCTACCGGGTGCGGATCGAGATGCACGAGAACGGCGGAGGAGCGGGCTGCCGCTTCCTGTGGTCCAGCGCCAGCCAGGCGCGGGAGGTCGTCCCGGCGTCGGCGCTGCGCCCCGTCGGGGATCTCGGCGGTCTGCCGCCTTCGGACTACGTGACGGTCGCGGGGTTGACTGACACTTCCGGCAACTACCGCCTCCCGGTCCCGGCCGGTGAATGGAGCATCACCGTGAATGGCGTCGAGATCCTGGGCTTGGAGCCGCCCGCCGCCCAGGACGTCGTGGTGGCCACCCAGGATGTCGTCGCGAACTTCGTGCTTCAGCCCTCGACTACCCCGCGGTTTCCCGACCTGGTCATCGCCGACGTCGTGGCTCCCACCACCGCGGTCGGCGGTCAGACGATCGACGTCTCGTGGTTGTCGCGGAACCAGGGAGATGGCCCGGCCCAGGGGCCGTGGCGGGAGACCGTTTTACTGGCGCGACAGTCGGGCGGATTCGGCGCGCAGCCGGTTGGCGCGCTCGACGTTTCCGGGGAGCTTGCGGCTGGCGCCTCGGTCCCAAGGCGCCTCAGCGTCACGCTGCCGGCAGGCCTGGTGGGCCGCTACTGGCTGCTCGTGCGGGCCGATGCCACCCTGCAGGTGGACGAAGGCAGCCGCGAGGGGAACAACCTGACCGCTTCAGCTGACTCCATTGACCTGCTGATCGGCGATCTCGTGGTGGACCGCGTGACCGGTCCGGCGCAGATCAAGTTTGGCGAAAGCGCCGAAGTTTCCTGGGTTGTCCGCAATGCCGGCGGTGCCCGGGTGAGCCTTCCCTGGCAGGATGCCGTTTCGCTTTCCACCATCGCAAATGGCGGCGGCGTGACCCTGGTCCAGGCGCCGGCTCCCGTCGCTCTGGCGCCCGGTGAGAGTTACACCAACCAGGCCGTGGTCACCATCCCGCTCGCCGGCCAAAACACTCCCGGCCCCCGTTTTCTGCTCGTCCGGGCCGACTCGGGCGGTGAGCAGACCGAGGCGGACGAGGCGAACAATCTCGGTGCCAGCGCCGCCGTCGATGTGCAGGCGCCGCCGCCGCCGGACCTCGTCGTCACCGAAGTCCTCGTTCCCGCGGTGGCGCCGCTGGGACAGCCGGTTTCCCTCGTCTGGAGCGTGAAAAACGTGGGTCTCACGCGGGCCGTGGCGCCGTGGCAGGAAAGCCTCCGCCTGGCCACCGATGCCGCGGGCGGAAACGCGTTCGACCTGATCACCGTCCGGATCAATGACCCGCTGGAGCCCGGCGCCGAAGTGCGTCGGACGAACAGCGTGATTTTTCCCGCGAGCCAGGTGGGCGAACGGTTCCTCCTGGTCACCACCGACGTGGCGGACGACGTGGCGGAAACTGGGCCGGCAGAGAACAACACCCGCGCCTCGGAGACGGCGTTTACCATCGCCGCGCCGGATCTGGTGGTGGAGAGCGTCACGGCACCCGTCGGGACGTTCGGTGGCGCGATCACGGTGACCTGGGTTGGGCAGAACATCGGGAATGCGCCGGCCGAAGCCGTCTGGCTGGACCGCATCTTTCTGGAACGAGTCGACGTCCGTCGCCTGCTGCACGTCCAGTCGCCGGCGGCGGCGAACGCGATTCCGCCGGGCGGCCGTTACACCAACTCCGTGACCCTGCCGCTGCCGCTGGAATCCGGCTCGGTTGCGGGGCCGCACCGGTTGGTGGTCGTCACCGACGCGCAGGCGGATCTCCTGGAAATCCTTGATGACAATAACTCGGGCGCGAGCGCCGAAGGAAATCTGAGTCTGCCTCCGCTGCCCGACCTGACGATCACGGGCGTCACCTTCCCGGCCAACTCCGCCGCCGGCGCCGACGTGGATGTCATCTGGACGGTCAGGAATGCCGGCACCGCTCCGGCCCATGGGCCGTGGCAGGAGACGGTCTCGCTCTCCGCCGATGCAACGCCCGGTGCCGATTTTCCCTTGGTCGGGTTGACGGTCGAGCAACCCTTGGCCGCCGGCGCCAGCGTCACGCGCACGAACCGCGTCCGGATTCCCGCAAGCCTCGCGGGCCTCTTCACGATCTTCGCCGGCACGGACGTGGGCGGCGCGGTGGTCGAAAGCAGCGAGGACAACAACTTCGGCGCGGCGGTTAACCGCATTAACCTGCCGTCCAAGCTCACGCTCGAACTTGCCGTGGGCAGCGTGTCGGAAGGGGACGTGCCACCGGTATTGCGCGGCCGGCTGTTTCGCACCGGATCCGTGGGCCAGCCGCTCACCGTCACGCTTACGAGCGGTGACACGAATGAGATCGCCGTCCCCGAGACGGTGGTCATCCCGGCCGGTTCGCCGGTCGTGGACGTCAACTTCTCGATCAAAGCCGACGGGGTCGTCGACGGTTCCAAGAACGTCCTGCTCACCGCCGATGCCGACGGGTTCTTTGCCGGGACCGCCTCGGTGGTCGTGCAGGACATCGATCGGCCGCGGCTGCGGCTGACGCTGGACTCCACCAACGTCGTCGAGGGCCTGACGGTGGCGGGCACGGTTTCGCGGCCCAAGGCCGAGGCCCTGCCACTTGACGTGAACGTGCAGAGCAGCCTCACCGACGTGCTGGTGCCCACCGTCGTCACGATCCCCGCGAACGCGGCGAGCGTTGTCTTCACGGTCATCGCCATGGACGACACCGTGCTCGATTTTGCCCGGGAAGCGGTCCTCACCGTGAACGCCGCCGGCCATCTGCCGGCCGCAGAAACGGTGCGGGTGCAGGACAACGACAACCCCGGCCTCTCGGTCGTGGTCGAACCCGGCAGCCTCAGCGAAGCCGGCGGCGGCCTGGCGGCGCGGGCCATCATCACCCGCACCAACGTCACCGCGAAGCCGCTGTTCGTTCAGCTCCGGGTCAGCGATGATTCGGAAGCCGTGGTCCAGCCGACCGCCGTCATTCGCAGCGGGGCCGCCTCGGCCGAGGTCTTCGTCAGCGCGGTGAACGACAACGTCGTGGACGGGCCGCAGGAAGTTGAGCTGCGTGCGTTCGTTTTGGACGGCGGCACCGGCGGCGTCCTCGCCGAAGCCAAGCCGGCGAAGTTCACCGTGACCGACGATGACGGGCCCAGCCTCCGGCTGATCCTTGGCGGCACGCTCGCCCGTGAAGGCCGCAACCCGGCCCTGACCGGCGTGGTCACCCGCAATTCCGACCCGGCGGCGCCGCTGGTCGTTCAGCTCGGATCGAGCGATACCACTGAGGCGACCGTGCCGGCGACGGTGGAAATCCCGGCGGGAGCGACCTCGACGACCTTCCCGATCACCACGCTGAACGATGGAGTCGTGGACGGAAACCAGCGCGTGAACCTCACCGCGTCCGCCGACGGATTTGCCCCGGCCACGGCGCAGTTCACCGTGTCCGACGGCGACCTGCCGGACCTGGTCGTCAGCGAAGTCACCGCCGCCACGACCGGCGTGACCCGTGGACTCTTTGAAGTCGGCTACCGCGTCACCAACCAGGGCTTCGACCGCGCGGTGGGAAGCATCGTGCAAAAGGTGATCCTGTCCCGCGACCCCGTGCTCGACGACCAGGACAGCGTGCTCGACGAGACGCCGTTCAATGCCGCGCTGCCGATCGGCGAATCGTTCAGCCGGACGTTGACCCTGTTTCTGCCGGGCGATACGGGCACCTTCTGGCTCTTTGTCACGGCCGACGCCGGCAACGCCGTCCGCGAGGCGTTGGAAGACAACAATACGACCCGTGCCCCGGCCCCGCTCCGCATTGACCCGGCCTACATGGCCACGGTCGAAACGGACATCACCACCGCGCCCGCCGGCACGGCGATCCCGCTGAAGGGCAAGGCCGTCCGCCCGAACGGCACTCCGGCGGCGGGCGAACTGGTCAACGTCCACGTCGTGCTGAACGGCGCGCGCCGGACGCTCTCCGCGCTGACGACCCTGAACGGTGATTTCACCGCCACGTTTCAGCCGCTGCCCTCCGAGGCCGGCAGCTACACCGTGGGCGCAGCCCATCCGGGCGTCGCCGAGGCGCCGGTGCAGGACCGCTTCAACCTGCTCGGGCTGCGGATCACTCCCAACTACGCTCAACAAACCGTGCTTCCCGGCAGCGTGGCCCGGTCGGAGTTTGAACTGGTAAACCTCAGCGCGCAGCCGCTCACGGGCATCACCGCGAAGTCCGGCGCGGTGGACGGCCTCAACGTGATCGTCGAGACACCGGCCCAGCTTGCGCCCGGGGCTTCGGCGAAGGTGACGGTGATCAGCTCCGTGCCCGAACCGCGCGATGCCGCGGGCCGTTTTGTGGTCCAGTTCACCAGCGCCGAGGGCGCCAAGGCGGACTTGACGATCGACTACGTCGTCGAGCTGCCCCAGGCGCGCCTGGTCGCCACGCCGAGGGCGCTGGAAACGGGGATGGTGCGCGGCCGGCAGACGCTGGTGGAGTTTGAGGTGGTGAACACCGGCGGCGCCGACAGCGGGCCGCTCAACATCACGCTGCCCGAGATTCCCTGGCTGAAGTCGGCCACCGCGACGCCGATCCCGCCGGTGCCGCCGGGCGGTCGCGTGACGGTCGCCTTGCAGCTCACGCCCGACGCCACGGTGCCGTTGGACATCTACGAGGGCCGGATCGCCGTCCACAACAGCGACGTGGGCGTGGCCGTGCCGTTCAAGTTCCGCCATGTCTCCGACGCGGTGGGTGACGTCGCGGTGTCGGTCGTGGACGAGCTGACCTATTACGGCGCCGGCGGGCCGAAGGTGGCCGGGGCGCAGGTGGTGTTGCGCGATCCGTTCACGGGCGAGGCGCGCTTCACCGGCGTCAGCGACACCAACGGTCTCGTGCGGTTTGCCGGCGTGGCCGAGGGTTCCTACAACCTCGACGTCACCGCGCCGAAGCACGACAACTTCCTCCAGACCGTCGCCGTCGCGCCCGGCAAGACGAACGAGTTCACCGCCTTCATCCGGACCCAGTTGGTGCGTTACAACTGGAAGGTTGAGGAGATCGACATTGAGGAGAAGGCGAAGATCACCCTCGAGACGATCTTCGAGACAACCGTGCCGGTGCCCGTGGTCACGATCGAGCCGAACAGCATCGACCTGACGGGCATCACCGCCGACGAGCACCAGGTCGAGCTGAAGTTCACGAACCACGGGCTGATCGCCGCGCAGGACGTGCGCCTGCGGTTCGCCGACGGCTCGAAGTGGAGCGTGCATCCCGTGACCGAGGACATCGGCGTCATCCCGGCGAAGAGTTCGCTCACGGTGCCGGTCATCTTCCGGCGCATCGACGAAGGCGCCAACGCAAACGGGCAGATCGCCCGGCAAGGCGTGCGGCGGAACGCGGGCGGTTCGTCCGGCGGCTGCGACGGCCCGACCGTGGGCGTGGACTGGCGGCTCATCTGCGGGCCCTTCGGCGTCGCCTACTGGGCGCCGGTGCCGATCATTGATCTCGGGCTCTGCCCGCCGCTGGCGAGCGGCCCCGGTGGTGGCGGTGGCGGGCTTTACATCCCGGTGCACATCCCCGGTCCGCCCAGCGGCGGCGGCGGCAATGGTCGGGGTTTTGCCGTGGACATCGGCTGGGGCAACCGTGGCTTCGCGACCTATTCGGCGACCAACGACTGCTCCTGCCTCAAGGGGGGATTCGCGGAGAAGTGCATCGCGGCCGAAGGCGGCTTCAAGGGTGAACTCAAGGGCTTTGCCGAGAAGCTCGCCAACACCGCCCTGCAATCGCTCGCCTACACCCGCCTCCTCGGCGTCGAGGTCAAGGTCAGCGGCTCCGGCAAACTTTGCACCTGCTGCGCGGAGGTGGACGGACAGGGCATCGTCGGCCTCAAGGCCCAGGGCAGCCTCACCGCCCAGATCGAGGCCAAGGTCTTCTTTGGCCCCAGCGTGAAGTGGAGCCAGGAGATTGAGGTCGCGGGGTTGAGCGGGGCCGAGGGCGAATTCTTTGCCGGTGGCGGCGTGGAGATCGCGGCGACCGGCTACGCATCGCTCAGCGCGTCCACGGAGTGCCTCTTCGAGAACCCCGAAATCTGCATCGAGGGCGGCCTCTCCTCGAAGCTCTTCGCCGGCATCAAGGCTTCCGGCAAGGTCACGGGGACGCTGGCCAGCGGGCAGAAGATTTCCGCCGGCGTCGAAGGCGTGCTGGGCGTCGAGGGTGGGTTTACGGCCCGCAGCAAGACGTGCACGAAGAACGGCGTGACGACGGTCAGCAACAACGACTGCCGTGACGCCATCGTGGCCAAGGGCAGCCTCCAGATCAGCTACGAGAAACCGGCCAACGAGTCGGAGGTCGGTGATGTGAGCGGCTTCGGTGGCGGTGGGTTCAGCGTTGAGCGTGAGCTGCTGGAAGCCGACTGCCCGGGCGAGAAGTCTGATTCAATGCCGGTGCTGCTGACGGAATCCGACGCGGCAACCGTTGCGCGCTGGTTCGGTCAGCCCTCGCCCGCGGCGTTCGCGGCCACCGTCGCCCCGCAGGCAGCCGGTGGGGCGGCCCTGGCCGGGGATGCCACCGGACCACAGCTCTCCAGCGTGCTGATCGCGGGCGTGCCGGCGAAGGCCGCGACCGGCAGCACGGTGAAGGAATTCGTCTTTGACCGGACGGCCCAGCCCTCGTCGGCCGCCGACTGGGCCCGGGCGGCTAGCCTCGCGGAAAAGCGCATCGCCCGGGCGGCAAAGCCACGCCGGGCCGCGGATGCCGCCAACGGCGTCTGCGCGCAGGTCCGGCTCCAGATCGAGCAGGAGGCCGTCGTTACCCGGAAGGCCATCGGCGCGACGCTGGAGCTCATCAACGAGTCTGAGGACACCGAGCTTCGGGATGTCGGCGTGACCATCAACATCTACGACGCCGCCGGGAACCTGGCGAACGACCGCTTCATCATCCTGGCGCCGGAACTCACCCGGCTGACGCCGACCGAAACGACTTCGCCCGACCGCTTCGTGTTTGGCGGCATGGCGCTGAAGCTGGCGCCCGCCACCACCGGCTCCGCCCGCTGGGTCATCCTGCCGCGCGACGAGGCCGCGCCCGATTCCGTGCAGCAATACTTCGTCGGCGGCGTGCTGGCCTACACGGCCGGCGGCGTGCCCGGCACCGCGGAACTCGCCCCGGGCCAGGTCCGCGTCTACCCGAACGCCAAGCTCGACCTGAAATACTTCCACCAGCGCGACGTGTTCAGCGACGACCCGTTCACCGATGCGATCGAGCCGTCCCTGCCGTTCACGCTTGGCGTGATGGTCCACAACAAGGGCAAGGGCGTCGCCCGCAACATGCACATCACGTCCGCCCAGCCGAAGATCGTGGAGAACGTGAAGGGCCTGCTGATCGACTTCTCGATCATCGCCACGGAAGTCGCCGGAAAGAGCCTCACGCCTTCGCTCACCGCGGAGTTCGGGGACATCCAGCCGGGTGACACGGCCATCGGCCGCTGGCTGCTGAAGTCGTCGCTGCAGGGCCTGTTCATCGACTACAAGGCCACGCTCGAGCACGAGGACCGCTTCGGCCAGGCCGGCGCGTCCGTTTTCGATGGCGTCGAGATCCACGAACTCATCCACCAGGTCGAGGCCCAGGGCGGCTTTGCCGACGGCAAGCCGGACTTCCTCGTGAATGACCTGAAGGATGACGAGGACCTGCCCGACACCGTCCACCTGAGCGATGCCACGACCGCGCCCGTCGCCGTCGTCCGGGCCGCCAGCCCCGACGGCGTCCCGACCGCCAACGACCTCGAAGTGGTGCTCACCGCGCCGCTGCCCAACGGCTTCGCCTACCTGCGCGTGCCCGACCCGGCCAACGGCCAGTTCCGTCTCGCCGGCGTGAAACGTTCCGACGGCCGCGTGCTGCCGGTGGACGTCAACGCCTGGGTCACCGACCGCACTTTCCTCGGCATGGGCAAACGCCCGCGTTACGAGAACGTGCTGCACCTGTTCGACCACGACAGCACCGGCAGCTACACGCTGACCTACGCCCGCGACGAACGGGTGCCGGACCTGAGCGCCCCGCACAGCCGCGTGGCCTCGCTGCCGGCCAACAGCCCGGCGCAGATCGCCGTGAGCTGGGCCGGTGAAGACGACGCCTTCGGCACCGGCGTCGGCAGCTATGACCTGTTCGTGTCGGTGAACGGTGGACCGTTTCAACGCTGGCTGACCAACACCCGCGCGACCTCGGGGCTCTATCCGGGCGCCGCCGGTCGCACGTATGCCTTCTACTCCCGGGCCCGCGACGTGGCGGGCAACGTCGAGGGAGCGCCGCTCGCACCGCAGGCGGTCACCTTTACCACGGGCAACTCGGCGCCCACCGTGGATCCCTTGGTGCCCGTGACGGTGGATGAAGGCGGCACCTTGGCCTTCACGGTGTCCGCGACCGACGCGGACATTCCGGCGGATGCAATCACCTACGGCCTCGCCAACGCCCCGGCCGGCATGACGATCGACCCGGCGACTGGCCGGGTGTCCTGGCAGACCAGCGAGGCCGACGGTCCGCGCACCTACAGCGTGACCGTGCGCGCCACCGACAACGGTTCGCCGAGCCTGACGGGCGAAGCGGTTGTGCAGGTCACCGTGCGCGAACTGAACACGGCACCGACCCTCGAACCGGTTGCCGGCACCTTGCCCGCGAAGGAAGGCGAACTCCTTTCGGTCAATCTGGTGGCGGCCGATGCCGACCTGCCGGCCCAACCGCTGCGCTTCCGCCTCGCGGATGGCGCCCCGGCCGGGGCTACGGTCAATGCGTCCGGCGTCCTGCAATGGACGCCCGGCGAAACTGACGGCGGCCGCACCGTCGCGATCGGCGTGGTGGTGTCGGACGGTCAGTCGCCGGAGCTGACGGCGGCGACCACCGTGACCGTGCAAGTCGCCGAGGCAAACTCCCCACCGGTCTTGGCGCCGATCAAGAACCAGGTCGTCTGGGAAGGCGATCTGCTGAGCCTGCAATTCCTCCCCAGCGATCCTGACCTGCCGGCGCAATCGCTGACCTTCAGCCAGGGCGGTAACGACGGACTTGGCACGGCGCTCGATCCGGTCACGGGTGCGTTCTCGTGGCTGCCGGTGGAGGCCGAGGTGCCCAACACCAACCACATCACCATCACCGTGACCGACGACGCCACCCCGACGGCGAGCACGAGCCGGACCTTCACGCTGGTGGGCCGGGCACTGAAGCAGGGTCTCAACCGCCCGAACCGGTTCGCGAACGGTGACGTGTCGTTCCGCTTCAAGGGCACGGCCGGGCGCCGCTACTTGCTGGAAGGCACGACCGACTTCACGGAATGGACCCCCATCCGCGAGTTCGTTGCCGACCCGGCGATCTTCACCATCACCGACCAGACCTCCGCGGCGTTCCCGTGGCGCTATTTCCGCGCACGCGCAATGGAATAGGCGGAGTTCATCCTAAGCTTGGCGAACAGGGCGCCTTACGGGACGCCCCGTTTTTCTGCCGGTTGACCGTCTGTTTCGCCGCTCATTTTCTCCGCCTTTGCCCTGTCCGCGGCCGGGCCGTTGCGTAGGCTTCGCCCATGATTTCTCCCAACAAGGACGCCACGATGGCCGTCTTCCTCGACCTTGAGAACATCGCGCTCGGCGCCCGCGACGCGCATTTTCCGCGTTTCGACATCCAGAAGGTGCTCGAACGCCTGCTGCTCAAGGGGCACATCGTGGTGAAGAAGGCCTACTGCGATTTCGACCGTTACAAGGAGTTCAAGCGGGACCTCCACGAGGCGGCGTTCGAGCTCATCGAGATCCCGCACATCCGCCAGTCCGGCAAGAACTCGGCCGACATCCGCATGGTCGTGGATGCGCTGGACCTCTGCTACACCAAGGGTCACGTGGACACCTTCGCGATCATCAGCGGCGATTCGGACTTCTCGCCGCTCGTGAGCAAGCTCCGCGAGAATGCCAAGACCGTGATCGGGGCGGGCGTGAAGAACTCGACCTCCGACCTCTTCATCAACAACTGCGACGAGTTCCTCTATTACGACGACCTTGTGCGCCGGGAGCCGTCGAAGGCCCGGCAACGGTCCGTGGCCGTCACCGCCGCCGCACCGCCGCCCGCGCCGGTGAAGGCGGCCGAGGGCGAACCCAAGCGGCCGCCCCTGATCGACGCGCTGGAACTGGTCATCGTGACCCTGGAGGCCCTCGGCGAAGCGCGCGAAGGCGACGATCCGATCTGGGGTTCGATGATCAAGCAGGCGATCAAGCGGCGGCACCCGGGCTTCAACGAACGCGCCTACGGTTTCCGCTCGTTCAACGACCTTTTGATCGAGGCCCAGAAGCGCAACCTGCTGAAACTGGATGCCGACGAGAAGTCCGGCGGCTACGTGGTGCGGTTGGCGGAGTGAGGCAGGCAGCGGGCTGGGCGGGGCTGAGGCCCTGACCGGTTGTTCGCCTAAGCCGGAACGATGCAGTCGGAGCGCGGACGGTCTTCGTCCGCGAGTGGCGAGAGCCGTCTCGGGATTGCGTCTGAGCCGAGGCCGATTGAGCGCAC
>JAYUSF010000203.1:0-15616 GCA_043755815.1 Verrucomicrobiota bacterium | reverse complement strand
CAAAACCCATTGCTACACCAAAAAGCTGGCCAACCTCGCCGCCAGCATCCTCCTGTATCTGCTCAAAAAGACCTAATCAATACCTATTGAGCAATCCCGAATTTCCGATGTTCCTGGCCGAGCCGCGCGCGGACAACTTCGGGATCGCCCTGCTGGCCCGGACTCCGGTCGAACTGGCCGATGTCATCGTGCTGGGAGACGCCGAAGTGCCGTCCATCGCGGTGACTCTCCGGCTGGGGGAAACGCAGGTGCGATTGCTGGGCACCCATCCGTTGCCGCCGGGCACTCCGGCTTCCTCTTGGGCGCGAAATGACCAACTCCGTGCCATCGCGGAATGGAGCCAACGCCAGACCGGGCCCGCAATTGTGATTGGCGACCTCAACGCCACGCCGTGGAGCCCGCACTTTGCGAAGTTGCTCAGTGACGGCCGACTGAAGCTCGCCCGACCCAACTGGACGGTGGCGGCGTCGTGGCCGGCCCAGTTCCCGTCCTGCTTGCGAATCCCGCTGGACCACTGTCTAACGACGCGTGAACTGGCCGTCACCCGTTATGAAACCGGCGAAGACGTAGGAAGCGATCACCTGCCGCTCCTGGTCGACCTGTTCGTGTCAAAGGCCCAGCAAAGCGGTGCCCGAATTCACCGGTCGCTACCGGCAGCTCGCTGACCGGAGCGGGGCCGGCATTGAACATCACGGGTTCAGCTTCGGCCGTTCGATCGTCGGACCATGCGCTCACGGCCCCGCGCGCCAACAGTGCGGGACGTCTCAGCCACGCTGCCGGGTCGCCTCATAGAGGAACACTGCGGTGGCGGCGGCCACGTTCAGCGAATTCATGTGCGAAGGCATGGGGATGGCCACCAGTTCGTCGCACGCGGCCAAGGCCGGTTCGGTGAGGCCGGGCCCCTCGGCGCCGAACACGAGGCAGCAATCGCCCCGCAGATCCGCGGCGCGAAGCTTCGTGGCGCCTGGCCGCGGGTGGGCCGCCAGGCAACGCACGCCCCGGGCACGCAACCTTCCGAGCGTCGCCACCAGGTTGTCCACCTGCACCACCGGCTGTTCGAAGACGGTGCCCATCGACCCGGAAACGGCGCGGCGCTGAAAGGGGCTGCCGCAGGTTTCGCCGACGATAAGGAACGATACGCCGAAGGCCGCGCAGCCGCGGACGATTGAGCCCAGGTTCTCCGCGCTGGCAATGCCCTCGACGGCGGCAAGCAGGAGCGGTCGGGCCGAAGACTCCAGCAACTCCCCCAAGCCCGGTTGTGGCGGAATCCGGGCCACGGCCAGAGCGCCCTGATGCAGTTGGTAGCCGGTGATCGTTTCGAGCAACGCCTTCTCGCCGACGAAAACGCGGATCGTTTCCGGGCGCGCCCGCAGGGCGGGTTCGAAGCGCGCCAGCCATGCCGGGGTAAGGAGCGCGGAGACGACGGGGAAGCGGCTCGCCAGCAGCCGCTGCACGACTTTCTCGTTGGTCGCCACGAGCACACCGGCCCGTTCGTGTTCTTCGGGACGCTTGAGCGTGCGATACAGGGCGAGCTCCGGGTCGCCGAGGGATTGAACGGTTTCGATGTGCAACGTCGCCACGCGCGGATTGGAGCGGCCGCGACCGGAAATGAAAAGCCCGGCGCCCGGCCGGCAAGCAGCCGGATCCAGGATCGGGTGGCCGCGTGGCCGCAGGAATGGTGGGGATCGCCGCGTCGGTCGCGGACCTTGAACTTTGGGCCCGGACCTCTGAACGTCCGGCCGCTTTGACGATCTTCACCACCAAGCTCACGCCGGCGCAGGCGGGCACGCTGGAGCGAATTGTCCGTGGCGGCGGCTTCGAGCTGCGCGACGTGCCGTATGCCCGTTTCAGCGGGGCGAAGCCGGATTTTAACCTGACTTTCTACGAGTCCGGCAAGCTGGTGGTGCAGGGGAAGGGGACCAAGGAATTCGTCGAGTTCGTGCTCGAACCCGAAGTCCTCGGCGAAGCCAGGGTCGGCTACGAAGCGGTGCTGAATCCGACGCTGCTCGACCCGCGCATCGGCGTGGACGAGTCCGGCAAGGGTGACTTTTTCGGGCCGCTGTGCGTGGCCGGCGTCTACATCAACGCCCGGGTCCTCGCGGCGTGGAAGGACAAGGGGGTGCGGGATTCCAAGAGCATCACCAGCGATGCCCAGATCGCCAAGGTGGCGGAAATCATCCGGGAGACTCCGGGCTGCGTCTTCTCGGTCGTGCCGATCGGCTGCGAAGCCTACAACCGCATGCACAAGTCCACCGGCTCGGTGAACAAGGTGCTCGCCTGGGGGCACGCGCGCGTGATCGAGAACCTGATGCTCCAGCGAGAGCGCATGGACCCGCCCCCCGTGCGCGCGATCAGCGACCAGTTCGCGCAGGACAAGAACACCGTGGCCAAGGCGCTGATGGAACTCGGCCGCAGCATTGAACTCGTGCAGCGGCACCGCGCGGAAGAGGACCTCGCAGTCGCGGCGGCCTCGATTCTGGCCCGGGACGAGTTTGTCCGCCGGCTAAAGCGGCTGGAACTGGACTTCAAGTCGCAGTTGCCGAAGGGCGCTTCCGCAGGCGTGGAGAAGGCCGGGAAAAGCTTTGTCGAAAAGCACGGTCCTGAACTGCTCCCCAAGGTGGCGAAGATGCACTTCCGGACCGCGTTCCGGGTGCTCGGCCTGCCTGAGCCGCCCAAGGTCGACTGGAAGAAGCGGTAGGCGGGCGCGTTACATCCGTCCGTGGCGGATGATCGACCACAGCAGCCAGAGCCCGAGCACGCCGGTGAAGACGAATCCGATCAGTCCTATCACGGGCACTCCGTGCCACAGCGGCGGCATGCGCGAATGGATGATGAGGGCATTGCTGACGATCAAGGCCGCCAGCACGATGGCGAACGCCACCCGGTTGGTGACCTGATCGAGCGAATGCTGGAGCGGTTCCAGCCCGTCATGGCGCATGATGATCTTCGCTTCGCCCGCCTTGAAGCGCGCCATCAGCCCGCGCAGATCGCCGGGCAGGGTGCGGGCGAAGTCGGCGAGGTCCTGGCCGAAGTTCAGCAGGCCGTCCGCGACGCGGCGCGGCTTCAGGCGCGCCAGCCGGGCCTGTTTCAGGAACGGCGTCGCCTGTGCGATGAGGTCGTGATCCGGGTTCAGCGACTTCACGAGGCTCTCCATCTGTCCGAACGACTTCAGCATCAGCAAAAGGTCGGAGGGCAGCCGGAGACGATGCCGGTTGCAAAGTTCGATGAGTTCCTTGATGAGGCCATCAAACCGGACCGCGCGCAGGCAGCTCGGAAACTGTCGGTGCATGAACCCGGCGACATCGGACTCCAGGGTGTCGAGCACGGGTTCCGATTCATCGGCCGAAAGGCGGAGCAGGGCGTGCGTGGCGCCCACTTCGTCGCGCGTCGCCAGTCCCCAGACCAGATCGGCAAACATCTCCCGTTCGCGCTGCGTGAGGAAACCCATCATGCCAAAGTCGAGGAAGCAGACCACTCCCGTGTCGAGGATCTGGATGTTGCCGGGGTGCGGATCGGCATGGAAAAAGCCATGCACGAAAATCTGCTTCATCACCAAGTCGCCCACGCGCCGGCCAACTTCGGTGCGGGCGCGGGGATCGCGTTCGCTGCGGACGAACTCGGCCGCCTTGGTGCCGCCCACGAACTCCATGACGAGCAGCCGTGGCGTGGTGTATTCGCGCCAGACGCGCGGGAGCAGCAGTGTGGGTTCCTCGGGAAACTGCGCCGCGAACCGTTCCAGATGGCTGGCCTCGATCGTGTAGTCGAGTTCCTTGGTCAGGGACCGGCGCAGGTCATCGACGACGGCAGTGGGCCGATGGTGCCGCCACGTTTCGAGCTGTGACTCCATCGTGCTGGCGATCTGCCGGAGGATGTCGAGGTCGGTGCGGATCGTCTTCACGATGCCCGGCCGCTGGACCTTGATGACCACGTCCTGCCCGGTGCGCAGACGGGCGCGGTGCACCTGGCCGATGGAAGCCGAGCCGAGGGGCTCCGGCTGGATGTCGGAGAAGACCTCGGCGATGGGCAGGGGAAGCTCTTCGGCGAGGATTCGTCCGACTTCTCCAAAGGGCATTGGCGCCACGGAGTCCTGCAGCTTCGCCAGCTCGACGGCGTATTCTTCGGGCAACGTGCCGGTGCGGCTGGAGAGGAGCTGGCCGACCTTGACGAAGGTCGGGCCGAGTTCCTCGAACGCGGCCCGGAGTTTCTCCGGGTTCGTCAAGTCGCGCACGGACTCCGCCTCAGCCCGCAAACGGCGGGTGGGCAGCCCCAACAATCGGGGCAGATGGAGCCGCTGGGCCAGGTCCTCGTAGCCGTATTTGAGGAACACGCCGACGATCTCCCGGAACCGCTGGAGATTCTGGATCGTCTGGCCGAGTTGACGCAGGCGCTGGGCGAACATGCGGGAGGAATCTAGCGGGCGGCCCGCGCGGCGACGAATCGTTTTCCCATGTGCCGCGGTCTTCCAGCCGGCCGCACGTTAGGCCTCGAACCCCGGAATGATCCGCGGCGCTGGGGCTTTCACAAAGCTGGCTTCACGCAGGTAAACGGGAGCGAGCGTTTCCGCGGGAACCGCGGGCGCCGCCCACGCGAGTTCCAACGCCACGCGGGCAGATGGATGGAGGGACCGGGAGCCCGGCAGGCAGCGTTCCAGATCCGGACCGGCGACGGTTTCGCCGTCGATGATGCGCCGCTGAAGTTCCGCTTTCGTCCGGAGCCGGACGGGTTCGATCAGTCGGCCGGCTTCGGCGCGCGCGGTGGCGAATTCACCGCGCTGCGCATCGACCGCCAGCAGGGTGGGTTGGGTCACCGAGCGGGCGAGGTTTTCCAGGCTGTTGGCGCCGACCGTCTTGACGCCGGTGCCCAGTTGCCAGCCTTGGGCGACCGAGATGGCGAGGCGCACGCCGGTGTAGCTGCCAGGGCCGAGTCCCACGACCAATTGCCCAACTTGGTCCCGCGTCACGGCGGCCTGTTGGAGCGCATCGGCGATCAGGGCGAAGACGGGTGTGCGCACGGTGCCATCGTAGCGCACTTCGGCGAGCAGCACGCCGTTGCGGCCCACGGCGACGCTTCGGTGGCCGGACGAGAATTCAAGCGCCAGCGCAATCATAGGCAATCTGCCGGGTGTTTTCGTCGAGCGACCGCAGGTAAACCCGCCGCAACGTGCCCGGCCCGGAGCCTTCCGTCGCCATTGTGTCACCGCACCACCGTTCGATCCATTCCACCACGCTCACGCCGTCGGGTTGGGTGAGGTATTCCTCCAGGCCGGCGCCGCGGACGTCGTCGGGTGAGTTCAAGCGGTAGAGGTCGAGGTGGAAGACACGGAGCCGGCCACCGGTGTATTCGTTTAGCAGGGCAAAGGTCGGCGAATGCACGCGGCCGGTGAAGCCGAGTCCGCGGGCGAAGCCGCGCACAAAAGCCGTCTTGCCGGCGCCCAGATCGCCGCTGAGCCCGATGACCCAGCCGGGTTGCACGCCGCGCGCAAAGGACTCGCCGGCAGCCTCAGTCTCGGCGACGGAGTGGGTTGGGGTAATGAACATTGGGCGGGGCGCTGCGGGGTTCGCGACTCAGGCAAAGTGTTCATAACCCCGCGTCGGCAAGGGTTGCCGGCCTTTGTCGCCGAGAACGAAGACGCCCGGGTCGGTGGTCAATTTCCCGATGCAACTGAGGCGCACGCCGGGAAACCGGGCCTTCCAACCGTCGAGGAGGCGGACGGTCTGGCCCGCCTTCACCGTGAAAAGCAGTTCGAAGTCCTCCCCATCCGTCACCGCGGCGACGAACGGTGGTTTAGCGAGGTCGCCGGCGCGGGCCCGTTCGCGCGCTTCGCGGCTGACCGGAACGGCCGACTTCAGCAGCTCAGCGCCCGCAACTCCGCTGGCAGCCAGAAGCTTGGGCAGGTCGCTGCCGAGTCCGTCGCTGAGGTCCATCAGCGCGCCCACGGCGTTGCTTTCGAGGAGCCAGCGGCCTTCGGCCAGCCGGGGTTCGAAATCGAGGTGCTTGCCGGCGAGTGAGCCGCCCAGTTCACCCGTCACGAAGAGCGCTTCGCCCGGCCGGGCGCCCGAACGGAGCAGGGCGCGGCCGCGCGGAACGGTGCCGAGCAGGGCCACATTGACCAGCCAGCCGCCGGGATTGGTCGTCGTTTCGCCGCCGACCACGGCGATTTGATACTGCGCCGCCAACCGGTTCAGGCCGCGATAGAGAGCTTTGACCCGCTCAGGATCAAACCCGCGCGGCAAGCCCAGGGTCACGACGGCGGCAGTCGGCGTGCCGCCCATCGCCGCGATGTCGCTCAGGCAACGGGCCAGGGCTTTGCGGCCGACGCGCTCGGGTTCGGTGTCGGCGGTGAAGTGGACGCCTTCGACCACGGCGTCGGTCTTGAACAGCGTCTGCGTGTCGGGTGCGCCGAGTTCGAGCACGGCGCAATCGTCGCCAGCGCCGGTCACGACGAAGTCGTTGGTCGGCAGGAGCGGTTTCAGGTGAGCGATGAGTTCGGACTCGGTCACGGGCGGAGAAAAACAGGTTCGGCTTCCGCGGGCACGGCCAAAGCGGGGTCAGTTGCCAAACCGGATGCCCAAGGACAGCAGGACAAAGGGCGCGAGGTTGAAGACGGCATGGGCCACCATCGGGGCGAGGAGATTGCCCGTGCGCTCGTAAAGCCACGCGAGCGCCGCCCCGAAAAGCGTCAGCGGTAGAAAGGCGGCGGCGTTGCCGTGGATCGCGCCGAAGAGCAGGGCGGTCCCGGCAAAGGCACCGACGCGCCAGCCGAGGTCTCGCAGCAACGGGAAAAGGATGCCGCGAAACAGCGCTTCTTCGACCACGGGCGCCAGTCCGACGGCCAGCAGCGCGATGGTTCCGCGGGTGAGCAAGGTTCCGTCGGTGAGCAGAAGCTCAACCGACTTTTGCGCCGACGCGTCGACTCCGAACTGGCGCAGGGCCGAAGCGCAGAGCATCTGGAGTCCGTAGGCGAGCGGGAGGAAGACCAGGGCGAGGGCGAGACCTGAAAGAACGGCCTTCGTTCGCTCGATGCCGAAGCCGAAGGCGCAATTCCAGGACTTGGTGGTCCGTCGGACGAAGAAGTGGATGAGCACCCAACCGGTGCCGTGGAAGGCCAGGCCGCCGACCACAACGTTGACCAAAGCAGGAACTGAGGCGCCGGATTTTCCAGCCGACGCACTGACGAGCGACAGCACCGCAATGGCCGCCGCGAACGCCATCAGGATGCGGGTCAGCAGGAGGAATACGAGGTCGGGAGGCCAGTCTTTGCGCGGCAGCACGGGGCGAGGATTGCCCGATCCTGCGTTCTGGAGCACGGGGAATCCAGGAGCACCCAGGCTTTGTTCACGCAGCTTGACGCCCTTTGAGGCTAAAAAATCCGCTTCCCGGTTTTTCACCTCCCCTGTTAGGTTACCAAAATCAGGGGATGCCCCATCCCCTGAGAGGAAATCACACACACATTATGGCACTTACCACCCACACGTGGCGCTTCTTCCGCGCCGGAGGCTTCGACCAGGTCAAACTGGAGACCGGCGCCGACCTCATGAACTTGGACCAGCTCGACCAGAAACTCTGGGTCGCGCTGGCCTGTCCCGCGAGCGGACTGGAGTTCGACAAACAGACCCTGGCACTCGTCGATTCGGACAAAGACGGCCGCGTCCGCGCCCCTGAACTGATCGCCGCCATCAAGTGGGCGGGCGGGCTCCTCAAGAACGCCGACGACCTCGTGAAGGGCGGCGACTCCCTCCCCCTGTCGGCCATCAACGACGCCACCCCGGAAGGCAAGGCGCTGTTGAGCTCGGCCAAGACCATCCTCGCCAACCTCGGCAAGAAGGATGCGACCGCGATCAGCGCCGCGGAAACGGCCGATGTGGCGAAGATCTTCGCCCAGACCGTGTTCAACGGTGACGGAATCGTCGTGCCCGACTCCTCGGCGGACGCCTCGACCAAGGCGGTGATCAACGATGTCATGGCCTGCCTTGGCTCCGTGATGGACCGTTCCGCCCGGCCTGGGATCAACGAAATCAAGCTGGAAGGGTTCTTCGGCGAGCTCGCGGCGTTTGACGCCTGGGTCAAGAAGTCCGAGACCGACCCGGCCATCCTCCCGCTGGGTGCCGGCACCGCCGCCGCCGCCGCGGCAATTTCGGCGGTCAAGGCAAAGGTGGACGACTACTTCGGCCGTTGCCGCCTGGCGGCATTTGATCCCCGCGCCCTTGCGGCGCTGAACCGCGAGGAAAAGGAGTTCCTGACGGTCGCCGCCAAGGATCTGTCCATCACCGCCGCCGAGGTTGCAAACTTCCCGCTCGCCCAGGTGGCGGCCGGCAAGGCGCTGCCGCTCGGTGCCGGCGTGAATCCCGCCTGGGCCGGCGCCATTGCCACGTTGCATTCCGCGGCTGTGAAACCCTTGCTGGGTGACAAGACGGCGCTGACCGAAGCCGATTGGGCGGCCGTGACCGCGAAGCTCGGCGCCTACGAATGCTGGCAGACCGGCAAGGGCGGCGCGGCCGTGGAAAAACTCGGCATCGCCCGGGTCCGTGAGATTCTGGCCGGCGGGTCAAAGGCGGCCATTTCCGCCCTGATCGCCAAGGACAAGGCCGAGGAGAGCAACGCCAACTCGATCGCCAATGTGGACCGGTTGGTCCGGTATGTGCGCGACCTGAACGTGCTTGCCACCAACTTCGTCAACTTCGAGGACTTTTACGGCGGCGGTGAGCCTGCAATCTTCCAGGCCGGAACGCTGTTCCTCGACCAGCGCAGCTGCACCCTCTGCCTCACGGTGGAAGACGCCGGCAAACACGGCTCCATGGCGGGCATGGCGGGCACCTACCTCGCCTACGTGGACTGCGTCCGGAAGGGCTCGGGCGAGAAGCTCCACATCATGGCCGCGTTCACCGACGGTGACAGCGACAACCTGATGGTCGGCCGCAACGGCATCTTTTACGACCGCAAGGGCCGCGATTACGACGCCACGATCACCAAGATCATCGACAACCCGATCAGCATCCGGCAGGCGTTTTGGTCGCCCTACAAGAAGCTGGTCCGGCTCATCGACGAGATGGTGGCCAAACGCGCCGCCGCCGCCGAGGCCGAGGCCAACGCCAAGATCGCCGCCGCCGCCCAGGCCGCAGCCAACGTCGACAAGACCAAGCCGGCCGACGTCAAGAAGGAGGAACCCAAGAAGATCGACGTCGGTGCCGTGGCTGCGATGGGCGTCGCGTTCGGCGCCATCGGTGGTGCGCTCGCCGCGATCTTCGGCAAGCTGGCCGGGCTTTTTGTCCTGCCCTTCTGGCTGCTCTGCCTGGCCATCGTCGGCATCCTGCTCCTCATCTCCGGCCCCTCGATGCTGATCGCGTGGCTCAAGCTGCGGAAACGCAACCTCGGCCCGATCCTCGACGCCAACGGCTGGGCCGTGAACGCCAAGGCCAAGGTCAACGTGCCGTTTGGCACCTCCCTCACCGGTGTCGCCAAGCTGCCGCCGGGCGCTCAGGCCGCGGCGGTCACGGACAAATTCGCGGAACGTCCCGTCACCTGGCCCAAGAAGGTGCTGGTCGTGGTCGCCATCTGCTTCGTTTTCAGCCTGCTGAACCACTTCTGCGTGCTGGATTTCATCGCCGAAAAGGCGACCGGCAAGCACTACCCGGCGATCTTCAAGCAGGCTCCCGCTGCTGCACCCGCCGAAGCCAAGACCGACGCTGCCGCCAAGGCCGCAGCAGAAGAGGCCGCCAAGAAGGCGGCTGACGCTGCGGTGGTGAAGTAACCTCCGCGCCTTTCACGGGCCCGGCTCCGCCACGGAGCCGGGCTTTTTCTTTGTCTGGTCCGAGCCGGGCGAGACTCGCCAAGTGCGTCGTGACCGCTACCTTGGCGCCCCGTGAGCACTGCCACCAACGCCCCGGCCGGCGCGCCGAAGCACACCAACCGCCTCGCGCAGGAGAAGTCGCCCTACCTGCTCCAGCACCAGCACAACCCGGTGGACTGGTTTGCCTGGGGCGACGCCGCGTTCGAGAAGGCGCGCAAGCAGGACAAGCCGATCCTGCTCAGCATCGGCTACTCGACGTGCCATTGGTGTCACGTCATGGAACGCGAGTCGTTCGAGGATGAGGCGACCGCCAAGGTGCTCAACGAACACTTCGTCAGCATCAAGGTAGACCGCGAGGAACGGCCCGACATCGACAAGATTTACATGACGTTCGTCCAGATGACGACCGGCAGTGGCGGCTGGCCGATGAACGTCTTTCTCACGCCGGATCTGAAGCCGTTTTACGGCGGCACCTACTGGCCACCCGAAGCCAAACATGGTCGGCCCAGCTTCATGCAGGTCATGGGTCGCGTCGCCGAGCTGTGGAAGGAGAAGCGGTCCGACATTGCCGACTCGGCGAATGACATCGCGACTAGGCTGAAGTCCATGGCGGAACATGACGCGCAGAACGCCTTTCCCGCCGGCGAACGTGAACTGCATGGCGCGGGACAATCCTTTCTCCACGAATACGATTCGCACCACGGCGGCTTCGGCGGCGCGCCCAAATTTCCGCGGCCCAGCCAGCCGCTGCTCCTCTTGCGATACGCGCGCCGCTTTGGGGATGCCGACGCCATCAAGGCCGTGCTGCACACCTGCGACGCGATGGCCGCGGGCGGCATGTATGACCAGCTCGGTGGCGGCTTCGCGCGCTATTCGGTGGACGAGAAGTGGCTCGTGCCGCACTTCGAGAAGATGCTCTACGACCAGGCGCAGCTCGTGCAGCTCTACCTCGATGCGCACCTCATCAGCGGCGAGGCGCGGCACGGTGAGGTCGCGCGGGAAGTCGTCCGCTACGTCCTGCGGGACATGACGCATCCCGAGGGCGGCTTCTACTCCGCCGAAGACGCCGACAGCGAAGGCAAGGAAGGGAAATTCTACTGCTGGACCCACGACGAGCTTTCCAAGCTGCTGACGGTCGAGGAATTCAACGTCGCCACCCGTTACTTCGGCGTGACCAAGTCCGGCAACTTCGTCGATCACAGCGATCCGCATCCGTTGCCCAACCAGAACGTCCTGAGCCTTGCGCACCCGAAACTCGCTGAGGCCGACAAGCCGCTGCTGGAATCCGCCAAGGCGAAGATGCTGGCGGAGCGCTCCAAGCGGGTCCGCCCGCACCTCGACGACAAGGTGCTCGCCTCGTGGAACGGTATGATGCTCGGTGCCGTGGCACGGGCGGCGGTGGTGTTGAAGGACGAGGACTTCAAGCTGGCCGCCGAGCGGAACCTTGCGTTCCTCAAGGCAAAGCTCTGGGACGCGCCAACCAAGACGCTTTACCACCGCTGGCGCGACGGCCATCGCGACGACGTGCAGTTGCTCGACGCCTACGCCAACCTGCTCGCCGGCGTGGTGGATCTCTGCGAAGCCACCGTGGACCCGCGCCATCTGGAGTTCGCCGTCGAACTGGCCGAGGCGACGATGAAGCGTTTCTACGACGCGACGAACGGCGGCTTCTGGCAGACCACGGCCGACGCGCCGCATTTGTTGCTGCGCAACAAGGAGGACTACGACGGGGCCGAACCCAGCGGCAACAGCGTCGCCGCGCTCGCCTTCCTCAAGCTCGCCGCCATCTGTGACCGCAAGGACTGGCACGAAGCCGCCGAGAAAACCATACGGCTCTTCGCCCAACGCCTTCACCAGATGCCGCAGGCCGTGCCGCACCTCATGCTCGCGCTCGACTACGGCCTTCAGGAGCCGAAGCGCGTCGTGCTCGTCGGCGACTTCACCTGCGGCAGCACGGCGTCACTGCTGCGCGCCGCCCACGGTGTGTTCGAGCCGCACAAGGTCGTGATGGGCAATACCGGCCCGGTTGAGGCTTTCGCCAAGACGTTGCCGGTGAACGAGGAGTTCACGCAGGCCTTCTGCTGCACCGGCACCGCCTGCCAGCCGCCGACGCGCGACAAGGTGAAGGTGACGGAGTTCCTGAAGGCACAGGCAAAACGCTGAACGGTCGCGATGGCTTCCTCCGGAACTGAAGCGCTATGAACCGACCAGCAGTGTTGATCGCAGTGATGGGCCTCTTGCTCGGATGCAGCCGGCATGAACCCCTCATAAACCAAGCAGTTTCACAGTAGTCTGGTAGAGCACGGCCTTACTGCACTGTCATATCCTCAAGAGATGGAGGGCTTGTTTGGACGCTCCAACGTCGCGCATGGAGTGGCCAAATACGGCAAGGAACGGACAGCGGATTGGATCAGCAGATTTTTCGTTTATGGACGGTATGTGTTGGAACTCTATGTGCCGGTGAAAGTTGATTTGGTTACAGGTCGGATTACCGGCACCGACGGACCTGCGCTGATTCTATTGAACCAAGTCAGCAAAGTGGAAATTGGTCCCCCCGGAGGAACCACCGCCCATTTTGACGCGGAATGGAGACTTTCCGGAGAGCGGTGGTCCGCGCTGGTCGAGAGCAAGGGAGATTGGGCATCGATTGGCATACCCATCCGCTCCAATGCCCCGATCCAGCACATCTCGGAGTATCGGCGGGCAATGTTCCAGGAACAGGTGGCCACTTGGCTGCTGGCGCGAGGACCAAGTATTGGGACAACCCGGGCCACTCCTGCCTTGAATCGGCTGGCCCTTCCGACGCTCCGCCGTAGGCCCGGAGCAACCTACTTCAGGGCTCCGGTCACGAGTTCCTGCGCCTCCCTGACGATCCGTTGGAGGTGGTCGGGGCCCAGGAGGCTCTCCGCATAGAGCTTGTAGATGTTTTCGGTGCCGCTGGGACGCGCGGCGAACCAACCGTTGGCGGCGACGACTTTCAAACCGCCGATGCCGGCGTTGTTGCCCGGCGCGCGCGTGAGTTTTCCCAGGATGGGTTCGCCCGCGAGTTGGGTGCCGTGGACGGCGTCCGGCGAAAGTTTCTTGAGCTTGGATTTCTGCTCCGGCGTGGCGGGAGCGTCGAGGCGCGTGTAGCAGGGAGTGCCGTATTGCGCGGTGATTTCGGCGTAGTGCTGGCCGGGGTCCTTGCCGGTGACGGCGGTAATCTCGGCGGCAAGCAAACCCAGGATGAGGCCGTCCTTGTCCGTGCTCCACGCGGTGCCGTTACGCCGCAGGAAGCTGGCGCCGGCGCTTTCTTCCCCGCCAAAGACACAGGTGCCGTCGTGCAGTCCCGGCGCGAACCACTTGAAGCCGACGGGCACTTCCATCAGGCGCCGGCCGGCACCGGCCACGACCCGGTCAATGAGATTGCTGCTGACCAGCGTCTTGCCGACGGCTGCGGACGGTGACCAGCTGGGCCGGTGCTGGAGCAGGTAGCGGATCGCAACCGCGAGGTAATGGTTCGGATTCAGCAGGCCGGCGCTGCGGGAGACGATGCCATGGCGGTCCGCATCGGGGTCACAGCCCCAGGCGATGTCGAACTGGTCTTTCAGGCCGACGAGGCTGGCCATGGCGAACGGGCTCGAACAGTCCATCCGGATCTTCCCGTCGTGATCCACGGTCATGAAACCGAAGCTTCCATCTACCTGGGTGTTCACGACGGTGAGATTCAGGCCGTAGCGTTCCGCGATCGGCTGCCAGTAGGGCAGGGAGGCCCCGCCGAGCGGATCCACCCCCAGCTTCAGGCCGGCGGACTTGATGGCGTCCAGGTCGATGACGGCCGCGAGGTCATCGACGTAGGGCGTGACGAAGTCGTGCGCGTGGGAAGTGGCCGCCTTGAGGGCCGAGGCGAACGGGATGCGCTTCACGCCTGCGTTGGCGGACCGGAGCAGTTCGTTGGCGCGGTTTTGAATCCAGTCGGTGACGTCCGTGTCGGCCGGACCGCCGTTGGGCGGATTGTATTTGAAGCCGCCATCCTGCGGCGGGTTGTGCGACGGAGTGATGATGAGTCCGTCGGCGAAGGCGGAATTCCGGCCGCGGTTGGCGGCCAGGATGGCGTGCGAGACGACGGGCGTCGGCACGAAGCCGTCGTTGGCCGCGAGGAAGGTCTCGACGCCGTTGGCCGCGAGGACTTCGAGGGCGGTGCGTTCCGCCGGCCGTGAGATGGCGTGAGTGTCCTTGCCGATGAACAGCGCGCCGCGGTCGCCCTGGGTGGCGCGGTAGTCGCACACGGCCTGCGTGATCGCGGCGATGTGGGCATCCGTAAACGTGCTGTCAAACGGGGTTCCGCGATGGCCGCTGGTGCCGAAGGCGACCAGTTGGTTCGCGTCGGCCACATCCGGGGTGCGCCCGTAGTAGGCGCGTTCCAGCGCCGCGAGGTCGATCAGCAGGGACTTGGGGGCAAGCAGGCCGGCAAGCGGATGAGGCATCGGACGGAAGCTACCGAAAGGGACCGGCGGACGCCAAGCAGCGAAGAGTTGGCCTGGAATGAGGCCGAAGGGGCGCGGACGCGACCGCCCGCGCTCGGTTCGACGGGGTCATCCCGGCTTCGCTGGGCAAAGGCTTAGCTCGGTTGTGGGGTTACGGTTGGCTTCGGAAGAATTCGACCGGGGCTTTAGCCGTTTTCGCAAAAGCTTTCCGGTTTCTTTCCCAAAGCCGGCCGCTCCGGCTGACTTCTGTGCCCGGCTTGCCCGAGAAAGTGATTTTTGGTGACGGTGCCGGAGCGCGCTATCTCTCGCGGGCCATGTCGCTGACCGGGAAAAAACTGGGCGTGCTGCTGTCCGCCAAGCCCTCCGAGCCGTCGTTCCATCACGGCGTCGAGTTCGCCGCCGCCGCGTTGGGCCGGGGCTGCGACGTTTACCTCTACTGCATCGACGAGGCGGTGCTAGGCGTGCGCGAGCCGCGGTTGCAGGCGCTGAAGGCGGAGGGCCTCAAGTTCTACGCCTGCGCCTACGGGGCGCATCAGCACGGCGTGCCGGTGGACGATGCGGCGGCCTTCGCCGGCCTGACCGTGGTCAGCGACCTCGTGGCGGCGACGGACCGGTTTGTGAGCTTCAACTGACATTCCCGCGATGAAACCCAAGCTCCTCCTGCTCGTGACGAGCGATCCCCGCACCAGCGCCCGTCCAGCCGAAGCCGTCCGCATCGCCGCCGGCGTCGGCACGTGGAAGAAGGCCGACGTGACGCTTTATCTACGCGGCCCGGCCGTTCTCGCGGCTGGCGAATGGGTGGATGAACTCCGGCAGGACGACAACTTCACCCGCTACCTGCCGATCGTCGCGGACTTCGGCCGGCCCGTTTACGTCCAGGCCAGCGCGCCGGAACTGGCCGACGCCGGCGAACTCGCGGTGAAGACCGAAGCCATCGACGATGCCTTCCTCGCCGAACTCACGGCTCAGGCCACCTACGTGCTGCGTTTCTGAACGTCCCCGCCATGCCCACCCAACTGCACATCCTCACCCGTCCGGCGGACGCACTGGTCACCACGCTGCTTGAACGCGAACGCACCGCCGGCCAGACGCTGGTCGAAGTCGTGGACCTGACCCAGCCGGAGCCGGATTACGGCGCACTGGTGGAGCAGGTCTTCGCCGCGGACTCCGTCGTGACGTGGTAGCCGCCGACGTGAAGAGGCGGAGCGCGACTCTCTGAGTCGCAAGTCGTGGCCTCGAATCCAATGGAGGAATGCCTGACGCGGGTCAGAGAGCCGCGCTCCCGAAACAGGTGGCCAGCCCGGCTGCCAATTTGGACCCGTTTCACGAGACGCTCTTGTCCGCCTCGTCACCTCGGCGGCTA
>JAYUSF010000202.1:0-4741 GCA_043755815.1 Verrucomicrobiota bacterium | reverse complement strand
CTTTGGACGGCGCCGGCACGCCGGCGCTTTTCCTTCACCGTCACGACCACCCCGCGTCGTAGGCGTATCACACCGCAGGAAAAGCGGGGTCATGCCCCCGCAGTCCAAAACGCCAGACCACGCTCCTGCGTCCCGGGATCCGCCCCCACAACGGCTCTCCACACGCGCGTCTTGGACTGCGCCGGCACGCCGGCGCTTTTCCTTCACCGTCACGACCACCCCAACGCCGAGGGCGTATCCCACCGGAGGAAAAGCGGTGCCGTGGCCCCGCACTCCAAAACCCCAGACCACGCTCCCGCGTCCCGGAACCCGACCCCGCAACGGCTCACCACACACGCGCTTTGGACTGCGCCGGCATGCCGGCGCTTTTCCTTCACCGCCACGACCACTCCCGCGTCGTAGGCGTATCCCACCGCAGGAAAAGCGGTGCCATGGCCCCGCAGTCCAAAACGTCAGGCCATGGTCCCTCGTCTCAGGAACTGACCACGCAGCGGATCTCCACGCGTTGTGGACTGCGCCGGCATGCCGGCGCTTTTCCTCCACCGTCACGAGCACCCCCACGCAGTAGGCGTATTGCACCGCAGGAAAAGCGGTGCCCTGGCCCCGCAGTCCAAAACCCACTGACGGGCTGCCCGCTTCCGCAATCGGCATCGCTCAGTGCCCTCCGGCGGAGTCCGAATCCGAAAAACTACTGGCCGATGGGAACAACCACTTCCTTTGCACCCGCGGGAACGGAGACGGTGCTCAACTTGTCTCCCGGCCAACGCACCTCGACCGCGTCCATCGGCCCACCACCGATAAGCATGATCGCCCCCGGAGGCGACCCGTAGCTGCCGACGCCGGCCGCCTTCGCGGCCCCGGGTTTGCCACCCCGAATCGGGCGAATCACCGCCCCGACGCCGTCCGGATTTCCGGCCGGTCCGGCAAGTTTCACGCGGAGTCCGGCTTGGGCGGTGGAGTTGCGGAACAGCCGGGTGTCGGAGCCGTTCTGGGTGACGACCAGGTCCATGCGTCCATCCTCGTCAAAGTCGGCGGCCACGGTGCCGCGCTGTTCGCCGTAGATCGCGAGACCGCTGGCGACGCCGTCAACGGCCTTGAAACCACCCTTTCCGTCGCCCCGCAGAAGCAGGCCGCGACCGCTGTCGAGCCGCATGTCCTCGGGGCGCACGGCAAAATCGTTCTGCGCGAGGAAGGCGTCCTCGTGTCCGTCGCCATCGAAATCCGCCACCGCAAGGCCGAAAACGGGTGTCCACTGGGCTTCGGCAGGCAGGGTGCGGACCTCGAACTCCGCCCCGCGGTTGAGCAGGACCACGGAGGCCAGCGTGTTCGCGCCAAGCGAATGGGTGCGGGTGGCGGCGTTGCCCCAGACCTGGGGCACGGTGGCTTCGCTGAAGGCGGCGTGGGTGGGAAAACGTTCCGCGAGGTCGGCAAACCCGCCGCTGAGAAATTTCCGGTCCCGGATCGGCCGAAGTTGGCCCGCGAGGCTTACACCCTCAACCACGGCCACCGAGCCGTCGGCGGCATCGGCCCAGGCTAACCTCGGCAGGCGTTCGCCCCAGACCTGCCACGTCGTGTTCAACCCGCGGTTCCCGATGATCAGGTCCAGCCGGCCGTCGCCGTCGAAATCGCCCACCGCGACGCTGTTCCACCAGCCCGTGAGCGAACTCAAGGCGGCAGCCTTTTGGTTTCCGGATTCGAGTTCCGGATCCCAGGCGCGCCATTGCCCCTCCGTGAAGCTGAACAGGCGGATGGGTCCGAGTTCACAAGCCACCACGAGTTCAGGGCGGCCGTCGCCGGTGAGGTCGGCGAGCAGGGCGTCGCTGACCGGACCCACCATGGCGAAGGCGCGGGAGGCGGTTTCGTCGAAGACGAGCTGGCCATAGTCGTTGCGGAACCACCGTGAACCGCCGGGTTCGGGCCAGCGGCGGGCAGTGAGGCGCGCCCCGACGAACACATCCAGGTCGCCGTCGCCGTCCGCATCGCCCAATGCGATCGGGCCGCTGCTCGCTGCCCCCCCGGGCAAGGGGTTGGCCGACTTGAGCGCGCCTTCGGCGAAGGTCCAGGCTTGGGCCGCGGGCGCGTTGGGCGTGGCGCCGGTCTCGTAGTTGGCCACGGCGGCGAGGACCCGGCGGGTGCCGCGGGCATCCGGCAACACGGCCAGGCCCAGCAAGTCGTCCGCCGCCACGGGGCCGTCCACCTTCAGCGGGACAAATCGGCCTTTGCCATCGCCGGCGAAGGCCGCGAGCCGCCCGCCGCGGCCGGAGCCGATGAGCAGGTCCGCGTGGCCGTCGCCATTGAAGTCCGCCGCCGACACGCAGGGGCCGAGTTGGCTGTAGCGCCGGGGCAGCAACGGTTGCTGCTCGAAGTCGGCGAAGGCCGGCTCGGAATGGGAATGCTTCAGCGTGGCGCTCACGTCGGCGAACAGCGGAGTCACGGGCGCCGGCGGGGACGGTTCGCCCGGCTGGCTGGCGCCGGCTTCGTCCACTTCATAGATGGAATTGGCCTTCACGCCGCGAATGACGCTGCGTTTCCCCGAGCGCCAGTTCACTTCGAGCGTCATCTCCCCGGCGCCGGCGGCGAAACACCGCAGCGGCTCGCTCGACGACAGGTATTGGCCGCCGGCGATGATCTCCTGGGTCTGCGTCACGGGACCGCCGGTCAGCGTCAGCCGGGCGCCGATGCCGGCGACGTTGGGCCGGGCGCCCTTGAGGCGGATGGCGACGCGGGGCGCGGAGGAATCGTTCCGCCAGATGAGCGGCGGGCCGTTCAGGGCGTTCCCGATGACATCCAGGTCGCCGTCGCCGTCGAGATCGACCGTGATCAGCCCGTGGACCATGCGGGTGGAGGCGAATCCCCACGCGGCGGAAACGTCCTCGAAGGTCAGGTCGCGGCGGTTGCGGAAGGCGAACTTGGGCGGTTCGAGCGGCGGGAATTGCAGCAGCTTGTCCTTGGTGGCCTGGAGGCTCTGGCCGGGTTTGGTCGCCGTCTGGTCGGAGGTGTCGCGGTTGTTCACGTCGCGCAGGTGGCCGTTGGAAACCAGCAGGTCCTCGTAACCATCCAGATCCACATCGAGGAAGAGCGGCGCCCAGGACCAACTGGTGGCCGCCACTCCGGCGAAGAGCGCAATCTCGTCGTAGGTGCCGTCGCCGCGGGCGTGGAAGAGGGCGTTGCGGGGCATGTCTTCCCGTCCCCGGAAGTCGCCGGGCGTGCGCTGCACCGGGTGCATGGGGCTGGTGGTGCGCAGGTGCTGGCCGAGGTCGTGGCTCAGCATTTCCACCGTGATGAAATCCATCCGGCCGTCGCGGTCGAGGTCGGCGAAGTCCACCCCCATCGAGGCGTAGCTCAGGTTGCGGAGGGCGAAGTCCGGCGCTTCGCGGAAGTGTCCCTTCCCGTCGCCGAGCCACAGGTGGTCGGGCGTCTGAAAATCATTGCAGACATAGATGTCCGGCGTGCCGTCGCCGTTGACGTCACGGACCTGGACGGCGAGCCCGAAGTCCCACGGCGGCGGCACCGGCCTGCCCGCGGCATCGGTGAAGGCCCGTTCCCACGGCACGGCGGTGAATTTTCCGGAGCCGTCGTTGAGCGCCAGCACGTCGGGTTCACCGAACTCGTAGAGCACGCCGTCAATGATGCGGACGCGGTTGGCGAAGCGGCCGGTGACCTGGGGCTGACCGTTGACCATGCGGGTCGAAATCACCCCGCCGTCGCGCAGGATCGCCTGCACGCCGAAGTTGCACCAATACACGTCCAGATCCCCGTCCCCGTCGAGGTCGCCCAGCGCAATCGAAGTGGAGCCGGACTTCGACGCCAGCCCGGAAGCGGCCGTGGCGTCGGTGAAGCGGCCCTTGCCGTCATTGAGCAGCAGCGCATTGGGTCCGCCAAAGGAGGAGACCAGCAGGTCGGGCGAGCCGTCGCCATTGACGTCGGCAAACACCGCGCCGGTCGTCGTCTGGTTGGTGCAGCCGATGCCGGCCGTCGCGGAGATGTCCTCGAAACTTCCGGTGCCGAGATTGCGGAAGAGCCGGTTGGCGGACTGTTTGGCGCAGAAGAAAAGGTCCACCTGTCCGTCTCCATCCACGTCCGCGGCGGCGAGGCCGGAACCGTTCATGAGGTTCTGGAACAGTTGTGCCCGCGGGAGCGACAGGGCGTTGGTGAAGGTCACGCCGAGCCGGGCCGGATCGAGCAGCGTGAAGCCGGTCCTGCCGGCGGTCGGCACGGCGAGGGGCGCCACGCGGAAGCCGGCTTCGGAATGCCAGTCGAGCGCGTGTGTGTGGACAGCGGCCAGCGTCGTGAGAATCAGGAGGCCCTTATGCATCGGGAGACGGCCGAGAGCCAAAGCGAGCGCCGCGGGGTGGTCAACCAGAAGTGCGGCCGGGATGGCCTGCCGGACCCCTAGTTTCATCGTGGTTGAAAGTTCATCCCGGCGGAACCCTCCTTGGTGGCGCGAAGCTCCTGCTGAGCCTGTGGAGCCCACTCGCTCGGCCGGAGCCTCGCGCCACCCTGTTTCAGCAACTCCACAAGCCGGCTGGCCGAAGACTGCGTAACGTGGTGCTGAAGCAAAGGGCAGCGCGGGTGGAGTGTTCGGGCGACGTGAGCTTCCCCCTCTCCTTGGGGGAGAGGGCCGGGGTGAGGGCGGGCGTGGTCCAGCTTGGGCTGCCCACGAAACTTTGGGCTGGGTTTGCCGCGGAGGCGCGAGGCTCCCGGCTAGCGAGTTGGCCCCACTCGCTCGGCCGGAGCCTCG
>JAYUSF010000201.1:0-15652 GCA_043755815.1 Verrucomicrobiota bacterium | reverse complement strand
GCCACCACTCCGTGCTGGCCGCAGCGCCCGACCCCGCACAAAAACCCGCGCTGCTCTTCACCAACCGCCCGAAATGACCCCGTCCTGTTTTGCTATCTCCAAAACATTCCTGTTTTGAAAACTACGCGACACCATTTCGATGAAGCTTTGCCTTTAGCAGCGTCTCATCCACGAACACGCTGCCGGTCGCAAGCTCGCGGTCGGCCAACTGGTTGCGATGAGCCTTTTCCAGCGCTTGAAGTCCTGGCTGGTAGGCCTTGCGAAGGGACGGAGTGGATTCGACCGCCGTCTTAAACTTCCCCTGGGGCTCCATGTCGTGCGTGCTCAGGTAGCTGATTGGGCATCAGGCTCGGCTGCTACATTTGCTTTATCAGGGACGGCCCTTTCCGAATCTCCGGGTGCGGGGTTCTCCAATCCCGCAACAACATCAGCAGCATGAGAACTGAAGGTGGTGAAGCCGCCCCAACTGTTTTCTGCTTCGGCGGCGGAGTTAGGGTCCAGTCGGGAGATATCGACGGTCGCTTGGGCTTCGCGGTCGAAGTAATATACCTTCAACCGCTTTTGCAGGACGCTCTCCGCAACTTTCATGGTCTTAACGCTGGGAGGGAGGTGGAAAAGTTTAAGCAAAGATTCAGGAGATGACTTGCGGTCTTTGAAGACACGCAAGGCCCAGACGAGGTCGAGCACATGCGGCGAGTGCGTGGAGACGCAAACGCGGTATCCGCGCTCCAACAATTCCATGACGAGCCAAAGCACCGATTCGATGGCTCGAGGGTGGAGTCCCATTTCAGGTTCTTCGAGCACGACCCAGTCTATGGGCTTTCTCTTTCCGGCTCCTGCCGATGGCATCAAGTGGTAAAGCCCGAGGAGAAGCGGGGTGAACTCGCGCTGGCCAGCCGACCAGACCATAAATGGGAGTGCGCTTTCCCCCTTGCGCTGAAGAACTAGTCGCTTGCGAGGTCCGCTCTGATCCTGCTTGAGCGCGAAGTCGCCAAAAATGCCGCGCTTGAGCAGCTTTCGGGTCGCTTCAGTGAGCCGGCCTGCTTGGGGAAAAATTGCCTCGCCGCGGCCCAGTCCAGATTCCATCAGCAGGCGGAGCTGCTCGCTGAAATCCTCCACAACATATGGATCGCCCGCACTGTAGGCTCCAAAATGGCGCGGCCAGCCATTCTGGAACGCCAACACCCGGTGCGCGGGGATGTAAAAAAGGGACGCTGGTGATTTGGCGTGGACTTTCCCCGGAGTAAGGTCCGAGAGAGTCACGGGTTCCCCTTTCCAACACACCCTGGTCAAATCGGCTTTCCAGAGATTGTCCATGCCTTCACCGAAGAACACCTCCATCAGCGCTTTACCATCGCCGTTCAAGGCATAGCCGTGTTTCCGCAGCGTGGCCGCGACGGATCGGTAGTCCGTCACCAGCTTCAACATCTGAAGCAGGACGCTCTTGCCCGAGGCCTGCGGACCGACCAGAACGGTGAGGTCGCCGAATTCAACCTCGGCCCGGCGAATGGGGCCAAGGTTGTTGATTGCCAGTTTCGGATACTTGCGTTTAGCCGACATATTCGTAAGGGAATTGCCAGTTCGTAACCTCCAAGATTAGGCACAGCGATTGGCGTGTGCCAAGTGAAGAGGGTGGGTGGATGCCGCTGTCTTTGGCGAAGAGGCAGAACAGGAGGCGCATGAGGAACTGCTTCAGTTCGTGCCCGCCGTGCCCAGTGGTGTCGGTGCCGTATTCGTCGGCTTCCAATGCGTCGTGCAGGTGGCACATGAGCAGGGTGGCCTCCTCGTTGGCGGGATCTTCGGGGTCGAGCCGGTGCTGTTTGTAGCCCGCGATGAAGAAGAAGTGGCGGATGTGCCGGTGGAGGTCGGCGAGCGGGAATTCCACCGACACGGGCAACCGCTGGAGCACCGGGGCGGCGGGGTCGTCGTCTGGCTCCAGGTCGTGGATGGCGATGCGTTGGAAGTCGGAGACGACGAGATAGCGGAGAACTTCCTTGCCGCGTCCGCTGGTCACGAGGGCGCGGATGTATTCCATGCCCTGCGCGTGGGCTTTGACGAGGCTTTTGCCGGCGCTCTTGTGCTCGGCCAGCATCACGCCCGGCCAGAAGAGATCGATGAACGCCCAGTCGCCGGAGAGCTTGCGGACGGGCTCCTTCATGGAGGCCACGGCGCGGCGGGACACGCCGAAGACGTTGAAGAAGGCGTCCCAGAAGGACTTGGCCTCGGCGTCCTCGCGGGTCTCGTGACGCCACTCCTTCGAGAACGCGATGGCGCGGTGTTTGATCTCGTTCCAAGAAAGCGGCATGACGGGGCGAGGCTACGGAGGCGGGAGGGGACGGGGAAGCGCGAAGGAAGCCGGGCAGGAGAATGGATCGGAGCGGGGAGTCGGCATTCTGATTTCCCGCTTGTCTCCGCGCTTCGATTCCCGGACCACACGGCCATGCTTTTCACCCGATTTCGTTCCGTCAGTGCCTTTGGTTTGGCGGCAGTGTGTCTTTGCGGATTGCTGGCCCCGATCGGTTGCGCGATTGGAACTTACACCGAAAAGCCCGGCACGGAGGGCGACGGCAGCTTCACCATCGGGCCGACCTATCAGGGGGACCCGGACCTTACGGACAAGGGCAATCCCAAGGGCCGGCAATTCGAGTTCACGCTGCGGCTGGCCGACAGCGAAATCTTCAAGGGTGACGACACGACGCTGGAGCCCGCGAAGAAGGCCGTGCGCACGGAGCGGAAGATCTTCGTCTATGTGCCGGCCGCCTACAAAGACGGCACCCAGGCGCCGGTGTTGGTGACGCATGACGGGCCGAGCCAGTTGAAGCTGGTCGCCAACGCGCTGGACAACCTGACGATCTCCAAGAACCCGAACCGCACGCTGCCGGCGTTCATCGCCATCGCGGTGGAGAACGGCGGCAACGACGGCAAGAACAGCGAGCGCGGCCTGGAATACGACACGATGTCGGACCGCTTCGCCCGGTTCATCAACGACGAGGTTTTCCCGGCGGTGTTGGGTAACGCGGAGATCAAAGCGGCCTATCCGCACCTCGCCATCACGGGCAACCCGTGGGGCCGCGCGACGATGGGTTGCAGTTCCGGCGGCGCGGCGGCGCTGACCATGGGCTGGTTTCGGCCCGACCTGTTCCGTCGCATCATCGCGTATTCGGGAACGTTCGTGGACCAGCAGGACGACGATGCGCCGGAGGAGGCCAAGTTCCCTTACGGTGCGTGGGAATATCACTCTTCGATGAAGCTGATTGAAGCCGGTCCGAAAAACCCGCTGCGGATTTTCACGCACGTTTCGGAAAACGACCTGCGCGCCAAAGACCCGGAGAGCACCCAGCACAACTGGGTGATGGCGGGGAAGCGCACCGAGGCGGCGCTCCAGGCGAAGGGCTACAACCACCGGTTCGTTTACAGCCTGGCCACGGGGCACTGTGACGGAAAGGTGTTCCAGCACACTCTGGCGGACACGTTGGTGTGGGTTTGGCGTGGCTATCACGCCGAATAGCGGCTGCGTTTCGTCTCAACCCGAATTCCGAAGCAGCCGGAAATTCACGCCCTGGTGCGCAGGCTGGCAACCTGCGGGCGCCCGCACTATTCCCGGCGCCCCGGTGAGCGCCAGGCCCGGCCGGCTGCCAGTCTGCGCAACCGCCCCCGGCCAGCTTCGCTCCGGAGTTCGGGCTAAAGCGCCGTTAGCCGGATCGTCAGCGACTCGTAGCCCACGGCGCGTTGGTATTCGGCCTCGCTTTCCAAATGATCCTTGGCGGCCAGCACGTCGATCCGGGCGACGCATTCCGTGCATTTCTGGAGCAGCGTGCGGACGAGCAGTCGCGCGTGTGCGGCGCCGAGACACAGGTGGGCGCCGAAGCCGAAGGCCAGGTGCGGGTTGGGCTTGCGATCGAGGCGCACCTCGCCCGGCGCTTCAAACACGGTTTCGTCCTGGTTGGCCGAGGCCCAGCACAGCGACACTCGACCCTGGGCGGGAACCGGCACGCCGTGAACCGTCGTGTCCACCGGGCAGACGCGTCCGATGTGCGTGAGCGGTGTGAGCGCACGGAAGAACTCCTCACCGGCATGAACGATGCGGCTCGGATCTTCCCGCAGGAATTCCAGCGCCTTTGGATTCTTCCCGAAGTAAGCCAGCACCGAGGAAATGGTGTGGATGACGGTGTCGCGACCGCCGGCGAAAGTCAGGTTGCCGAAACCCATCATCTCCTCGCGGGTCAGCGGTCGGCCCCGGAAGGTTGCCTTCGTCAGGGCGCTGAAGAAATCCTCCCCGGGATGGGCCTGCGCCCGGTCGAGCTGCGCGTGCAGATAGGCCTCCAGCGCCCCGCCCTTGGAATCGCCGTCGCGGAAGACATGGGTGCCCCAACTGATCCAGGTGGTCGCCTCCGCCTCAGGCACGTTGAGCAGGTAGGCGAGGGCGCGTGACTGGATCGGCAGCGCGAACTCGCGGACCACCTCGATGGAATCCCGCCCAAGGGCTTCGTCCAGCATGCCCCTGATCAGCGCTTCGACTTGGACGATGACGGCGGGTTCCTTCGCCCGGGCGAAGAACGGTTCCACAATCTTCCGGTAGTCAGTGTGGTCGGGCGGGTCTGTCTCGACCGGCAACTGACGCATCGAGCGGACATTCTCCTCCGAAGGGATCGGCACCTTGAACGGCGCGTCCGAACTGTAGGTTTTCCAATCCTTCGCCGCTCGGCGGACGTCCCCGTGCCGCAGGATCATCGGCACATTCTCGCCCTGGAACTCGCACTGGAGGATGCCGTCCTGGTTGCGTTTCTCGCGGAAGGGATCGGGGATCGGTTCCATAGTGCAGTCTGTAATGATGGGAGGTCGAAGGCGGCTTTTCAGTTGGAGCCTAGGTCCAACGATCTGGCGGAAACCGCCGGTTTGGCCAGCCTTTGTTTCGGCGGTTGGCTCCCAAGAAAACCCCGCGCCACTCTCCTGGAATCCCGAACCCAGGTCGCAGGGGCGAAAACTCATTCGCCGAACCACGGCTACCGCTTCAACCAACTGACCAAGGTGCGGGAGACCAGATCCGGAGCGTCCTGTTGCACCCAGTGATCGGCCTCCGGAACGGTCACCAGGGTCAGGTCCCGCTCGATCCAGTTCCAGGTGCCGTTAAGGGCCGCGGGCAGCAGCGCCTTGTCCTTTAGGCCGTGGAACAGCAGGACAGGGCACCGGATCTTGACCACGGGTGAAGTGTCCTCGGTGTAAGGCTCGCGCGGATAGTTGCGCTGGTAGTAGTTCAGCATCGCCTCGAAATCAGAGCGGCGGAACGCCTCGACGTAGCGGGCGCGGACCGCGGGATCTCTGATCCAGAATGTCAATCCTTCGGCGGTGAGGTTCGTGTGGGCGCCTTCCTGCTGGAAATTCCGGGCGTAGGCGCTGTTTTTCCGCTGCTCCGGGTTGTGGGCCAGTTCGCGGCTGAGACCGCGCGGGTGCGGCAGGTTCAGAATGATCAGTTTCTCGGTCAGCTCGGGTTTGGTCTGGGCAAACCGCCATGCCACCATCCCGCCCCAGTCATGGCCGACGATGATCGCGCGTTCGCGTCCTCGCGCACGGATCACCGCCGCGACATCGGTGACGAGCAGGCTGAGGTCGTAGTTCTCCACTCCCTTGGGGCGGTCGCTGAGGTTGTAGCCTCGCTGGTCGATTGCCACGACCTCGTAGTCCGTGGCCAGCGCGTCCATCTGCGCGCGCCAAGTCAGCCAGCAATCGGGAAAGCCGTGGATCATGACCACCAGCGGCCCCTGGCCGAGCTGCGCGTAGTGGATGCGCACGCCGTCGTTGGTGGCGTAGCCGTGGGTCACTTTTCGCTCGATGTCGAGCAGCGCCGGCTCGTCGTCGGCGTGTGAGGCAGAACTTGCCACAAGGAAAACCCCAACCCCGACTGTCGCCGCAACGAGTCGGGAAAGGAAACGTTCCGTCATTGATATCAGATTCATGGCGTTGGAGCCGGGGTGTGGGTGGTCGGAGGCAGATCCAATCCTTCGTTGACGATCGCGAATTGTTTCCCGGCAAGCTGGGCCGCGGTCGGGATCTGCTGAAGGGCGAAGATCTGGAAAAAGCGTTCGGTTGGAACGAGACGGAAGTCGGTGCTGGCATAACCGCCCCACGAATACTGTTCGGCCTTCCGACGGCTGTCTCCCGATCCGACCTGGATCTCGGCAATCGCAAACCCCAGCCCGAACTTGAAGGGCCCGCCCGCGCCGTTGAGCTGGTCGGTGAACATCAGCTTCACGGTTTCCGGCTTGAGCAGGCGACGCCCCTTGAACTGGCCGCCGTCCACCATCATCTGGCAAAAGTTCGCGTAGTCGTTGACCGTCGAGAGCAGCCCGCCGCCGCCGGAAAGGAACTCGAAACCATCCAGGAAGGGACTCGTCGCCGCGGGATCGAGCACGGAGAACTTGCCGTCCCGAAAGGTGTGGCAGGCCGTGAACCGCGCGCGCTTCTCCTTCGGAACCGAGAAACCGGTGTCGACCATCGCCAACGGCTCCAGGACGGCCCGAGCCATGAACCGGTCCAGCGCCTCGCCGGACCAGACTTCGATCAGACGTCCGAGCAGATCGGAGCTGTAGCCGTAGGTGAACCGCTCACCCGGATGATGCAGCGCGGGAATCCTGGCCAACGCGTCCGCCGCCCGGGCGATTGTCATCTTGGGCGGAAACATGGACCCCGGCCCCGAGTAGCGCATGCCTTCGCGGATGTAGGCGTCACGCACGGTGGGCTCTTCCCCATAGCTATAGCCCGTCGTGTGCCGCAGGACATCGCGGATCGTCAATGGACGCTTGGGGGCGACCCGACGGGTTTCGCCCCCGACCTGCTCGATGACCGTGGCGTTGGTGAACGCCGGGATGTAACGGGCAACCGGATCGTCGAGGCCGAACTTCCCCTGCTCGTGCAGGATCATCGCCGCAACGGACGTCAACGGCTTGGTCATCGAATACATGCGGACGATCGAGTCGGCCTTCAGCGGCGACTTCGAACCCATGTCCGAATACCCGGCCGCATCGGCGTAGACAGGCTTCCCGTCACGCACCGCCAAGTGCACCGCACCCACCGCTTTCCCATCGACCACCGCACGGTGGAGTCCCGTCCGCGCCTGCCCCAGCGAAGCGGGGACAGCGTCCTGCGCGGCACCCAGACTGAAGGTCCCGGCAGCGGTAACCGCCAGCGCACCGACCAACCTGCTCGCCCATCGCCACAGCCGTTGGCCGCAGGGCTGTCCACCGTCTCCTTCGGGTCGATTCAGCGATGGTGTCATGGAGTAATTGAACGATGGTCGCCACACGATCCTGACAGACGATTCCGGCTTTCCGTCTGGGCCCGCGGAACATGACAGGGAAGTTTCGAAACGCGAACGGCTGGTCGCCTACACGCGCCACTTTCCGCGCATCGGCTGGCTCACGTAGCTGTTGGCTTCCTTGTCGTTGATGAAGCGCTGCTTCTTGGGGTCGAAATGCAGCGGCCGGCCGGTCTGCAGCGCGATCTTGGCGAGGTTCACGAGCGTGCAGGAGCGATGGCCGTTCTCCTCGTTCAGGGCGAACTTCTTCCGGGTCTTCACGGACTCGACGAAGTCGGTGATCTGCGGTTCGGGAACGGGCAGGCCGGCGACCTTCTGAGCGAAGTCGGCGATGTCGGACTTGAAGCCCTTCATGATCCTGCCGTTCGGTCCCTGGATGAAGGCGGCGTCCTTCTCCTTGTTGTCGCCGTCGAGGATGATCTCGCAGCCGTCCTTGTAAAGCAGACGAATCCGGCGCCAGGTGCCGACGGCGTCGCTGTCCTGCTTGGGCGCGTCGGCCTCGATCTCGATGGGGCTCTCGTTGTCCTTGCCGAGGATGTATTGGACCGGGTCGAGGTAGTGCTGGCCCATGTCGCCGAGGCCGCCGCCATCGTAATCCCAGTAGCCGCGGAAGGTGCCGTGGACCCGGTGCGGATGGTAGGGTTTGAATGGTGCGGGCCCGAGCCAGAAATCGTAGTCGAGATTGGCGGGCACGGGTTGCGGGATGAGGCCGGTCTTGCCGATCCACATGAACTTCCAGTCGAACCCGGTCGCGGTGTTGAGCGTGACCTTGAGCGGCCAGCCCAACATGCCGCTCTGCACGACCTTCTTGATCGGCTTCACCGGCGTGTTCATCCCGTAGAAATTGTCCGCGAAACGGAACCACGTGTTCAGGCGGAAGACGCGTTTGTATTTCTTCACCGCGGCCACGACCGCTTCGCCCTCCGCAATGGTTCGGGTCATCGGTTTCTCGCACCAGATGTCCTTGCCGGCCTTGGCGGCGGCGATGGCCATGATGGCGTGCCAATGCGGCGGGGTCGGAAGGTGGACGATGTCGATGTCCTTGCGGGCAATCACCTCGCGGAAATCGGCGTAGCCCTTGACGTCCGGTCCGCCGGCGGCGACCGCGGCCTTGAGGTGGTTGCTGTCGACATCGCACACCGCGAGCAGCTTGCAGGCGGTGTTGATGGACTTCACGTGGCCCATACCCATGCCGCCGACGCCGATGACGGCGCGCGTGAGGATCTCGCTCGGCGGGGTGAAGCCCGCGCCGCCCAGCACATGCCGCGGCACGATGCTGATGGTGGCCAACGAGGCGATGGAGGTCTTGAGGAAACTGCGCCGGGTGAAGCGATGGTTCATGTTCATGGCTGGATCAGGATAGCGAACGCTGGACGAGGTGGATGGCGTAAGGGTTCAAGAAGCAGGTCTATCCGCCAAGCCTGAAGGTTGGTCCAAATGCGGACGGTTGCATCTGAACACCGTGTGCGTCGGCTTCGCCGGGCGAGGTGCCCGGCGGACGGCGACAGACGAGGACGTCTGTCCCACTGCGCCCCGTCGGCCACACACGATGTAAAGATGCGTCCATGCGGACGCAGATCACGGTTTCGCACAGGGGCGAGATGACGGGAGGTTCAACGCAGAATGTCTCCGAATACTTCCAAGGCCGCCGTGATTTGGTCCGACGAAACCATCAGGTTTGTCACGGCGCGAATGGTGTCCGGGCCGGTGGCCAGGACGCGCACGCCGGCTTGGTCGAGCGCGCCCACGAGGGTGGCTGCCGGAAGCTTCTTCACTCGCATGAGCACGATGTTCGTCTGCACGGAAGCCGGATCGAGTTCGATCCCGGGCAATCGGCTCAAGCCTTCGGCCAGGGTGCAGGCGTTGGCGTGGTCTTCGGCGAGCCGGGCGCGATGATGCTCCAGCGCGTGGAGCGCACCGGCGGCGAGAATGCCCGCCTGCCTCATGCCGCCGCCATACATCTTGCGGAAACGTCGCGCGCGCTGGATGAACTCCCGCGTCCCGCACAGCGCGGAACCAATCGGCGCGCCGAGGCCTTTGGAGAAACACACGCTCACCGAATCGAAGTGCGCCGCGTAATCACGCTCCGGGATGCCCGTCGCGACCGCTGCATTCCACAGCCGCGCACCGTCGAGGTGAAGCCGCAAGCCGTGCTGGCGGGACAGGTCCGCCACTTCCTGGATGCGCTCGATGGGCCAGATACTACCGCCGCCGCGATTGTGGGTGTTCTCGATGCACACGAGTTTGGTGGCCGCGAAATGCTGATCCGCCGGACGCAGCACGGCCTCCACATCCGCCGCGGTGAAAACGCCACGCACGCCGGGAAGGCAGCGACACATCACGCCGGCCAGCGCGGCCGGTGCGCCGGATTCGTAGTAGTAAATGTGCGCGTTGGCATCGACGAGGATTTCATCGCCGGGTTCCGTGTGGGCTCGCAGCGCCAGTTGGTTGGCCATGGTGCCGGAGACGGTGAAGAGGGCGGCCTCCTTGCCGAGGATTTCCGCCGTGCGCGTCTCAAGCCCCGCTACGGTGGGGTCTTCGCCAAATACGTCATCGCCGACTTCCGCCCGGGCCATCACCTCGCGCATGGCGGGTGTGGGCTTCGTGATGGTATCGCTGCGGAGATCGATGGGCATGATGCGTGGGGGGTGAGAGGTTAAGACGGAGAGAACACTGGTAAAGGCCACTGCCACCCTATCCTGTTCACGAAATTGATGGAGGTGGCTGCTGTGCTCGGCGACCAGGCAGCAGCTTCGTGTTGTTCGAATTGCATAGTGGTTGGTGGATTTGAAGGAACTCGCGGGCGGAGAGCAAGTCCTGCATCAGCTCCCCCTCACCGCCGGGGGACGGAGGAGACCAGCACCACCGCTGGTTTCTTCGAATTCACCAGGCAGGGTTTGGCAACTTTCGAGCGCGCGCTGGATCGTGATGAGCGTCTCCTCGCCGTCCTTGGTTCGCGTCTGCTCCAAGGCCAGAAGAAGGTCGGCAAAACCGCGCAAACCATCGGGCTGCGACAGAGCGGCGGGAACAGCTCTTCGGGAACATCGCCGTGAATGTGAGCGCCTCGCTCACGTGGCGCAGGGGCCCCAGAGTAGAGAATACGCGCCGGAGCTGCATCGTCTGCTCCCCACCCCGGCTGCACTTGTTACTTGTTACACTTTGACCCAATGCCCTTTTCTCTCTTGCGACGAACGCCCGATGTCGCCTGCACCGATGGCAAACTGCCCAACATGAATCCGGATCCCAGCGATTCCCCTTCCCCACGGCCACCATTGCCGGGCACGGCGGAGGAACTCTTGCCGTTGGTTTACGGTGAATTGCGCCGGCTGGCCGCGAGCCGCATGGCGCAAGAGTCTCCTAGCATGACCATTCAGGCCACGGCCCTCGTGCACGAGGCTTGGCTGCGCCTGGAGCGGGAACAAAAACAGTGCTGGGAAAACCGTGCGCAGTTCTTTGCGGCCGCGGCAGAAGCCATGAGGCGCATTCTCATTGAACAGGCGCGGCGGCGGGCTTCGGAAAAACGGGGCGCGGGCGCGGCGCATGAACCGCTCACGGATTCCATCATTGAGATCACCGCCAGCAACGAGGAAATCTTCGCGGTGCATGAAGCGCTCGACGCCCTCACCGCTGAGGACCCACAAGCCGCAGACCTCGTGAAGCTCCGCTTCTTCGCCGGCATGGGCATGCAGGAAGCCGCGACGGCGCTGGACCTGCCGCTGCGCTCCGCGGAACGGCTGTGGACCTTCGCCCGGGCCCGGCTGCGCAGCGTGATCACGGAGGCCCGTTGAAATTGCCCTGAAATGTTGGCGGAACTGGGGCCGGTTTCGCGCGCTGGAGTAGAAAATCATGAATCCGAGTTCCCCTTCACCGGCGCCGAACCCGCGCGACCTCTTCCTCGACGCGCTCGAGAAACCGTCGCCCGCGGAACGCGCGGCCTTCCTCGACGGTGCCTGCCGGGGCGATGCCGCGTTGCGCAGTGCGGTGGAGAAGCTGCTCGCCCATCACCGTGAGGATGCGTTTCTGGAAGCTCCAGCGCTTTCCATCCCGACGAGCATCACGCCACTTTCCGAACAGCCCGGTCAGAGGATCGGTCACTACAAGCTGCTCCAACAGATCGGTGAGGGCGGATTTGGCGTCGTATGGATGGCTGAGCAGGAGCAGCCGGTGCGGCGGCGAGTGGCTTTGAAGATCATCAAGCTGGGCATGGATACCAAGGAGGTGATCGCCCGCTTCGAGCAGGAGCGGCAGGCGCTCGCGATGATGGAGCATCCGAACATCTCCAAGGTGTTCGATGCGGGCGCGACGCAGTCCGGGCGGCCGTTTTTCGTCATGGAACTGGTGCGGGGGGTGAAGATCACGGAGTATTGCGACGAGCAACAACTCCCCACCAAACAGCGACTCGAGCTGTTTATCCAGGTCTGCCAGGCGGTCCAGCACGCGCATCAGAAAGGGATCATCCACCGCGACCTCAAGCCGTCCAACGTCATGGTCACGCTCTACGACGGTAAGCCAGTTCCGAAGGTGATCGACTTCGGCGTGGCCAAGGCGATCGAGCAGAAGCTGACCGAGCGGACGCTGTTCACGCAGTGCGGAACGATGGTCGGCACGCTGGAATACATGAGCCCGGAGCAGGCGGAGATGAGCGCCCTGGGCGTCGATACCCGCAGCGACGTTTACTCGCTGGGCGTGCTCCTGTTCGAATTGCTGACGGGTAGCACGCCGCTCAGCCGCCAGCGGATGAACGAAGCCGCGCATGCCGAGATCCTCCGCATGATCAAGGAGGTGGAGCCGCCCAAGCCGAGCACCCGGCTCAGCGACTCGGGCGAGGCGCTGGCGTCGATCTCGGCCAATCGCCTTACGGATCCGACCAAACTGACGAAGCTGCTCAAGGGCGAGCTGGACTGGATCGTGATGAAGACCCTAGAGAAGGACCGTAACCGCCGCTACGAGACGGCCCATAGCCTTGCGGCAGACCTGAATCGTTACCTTGCAGACGAGCCGGTGCTAGCCTGCCCGCCGTCGGCGGTTTACCGGCTGCAGAAGTTCGTCCGGCGTCATCGATCAGCCTGGCTCCTTTCGGCCGGCTTGGCCGTGATGGCGGGGGGTCTTGCGACCGGTGTCTCGTTGTATCTCCGTGCGGCTCGAGAGAAAGAAGAGGGACGCCGGGAATCCGCATACACCCAGAGCATCACAAAAGCCTACGAGAAGATTCCGCTGATCCAGGCCGCGATACGCCAGGGGCAATACCAGACCGCCTTCGACCTACTTAAGGAAATCGAGCCGCTCATCCCTGACCACCCGAGCCTCCCAGAGTTGAGGGAACTGTGTTCGCAGACCTGCTCACTTTCCAGCATTCCTCCGGGCGTAGACGTTTGGGTCCGGCTATATGATCAGCCGGACGCTTCCTGGCGACACGTGGTGCAGACATTGGGCCGCTCAGTGGAGGCCCGCATCCCGCGCGGCGAATACCTCTGGCGGGCCACGAAAAAGGGATATCAAGAGGTCACAGGCCTGCGCCCTCCGCAGATGGCTCGCTTCACCCTGGACCAGGTGGGCACCATTCCTAAAGAGATGGTCCGCGTCCCCAAGGGTCGTCCGAATCGGCCGGGGATGGCCGTTTCGAGCGTGTTCCCGACCGTCGAGTTGCCTGAGTTTCTGGTCGACCGCTACGAGGTTTCCAACTTTCGATACGATCAGTTTGTTAAGGCTGGCGGTTACGACAGGCCGGAATACTGGCAGGATCTGCCGTTCGTCGGCAGCGACGGTAAAGCAACAACCAGGGAGAGCGTGATGCCTCTGTTGGTGGACCAAACGGGCCGTCCGGGCCCGGCCACCTGGCGGGCCGGCAGCTTCCAACTAGGCGAAGAGGATCACCCCGTGCGCGGCGTGAGTTGGTATGAGGCCATGGCCTTTGCTCGGTTCGCTGGCAAAAGCCTGCCGACGATCTACCACTGGACTCAGGCCAGTCAGGTTGAATTGTCTGTCGTCCTGGCGGGTAACGAGTTCATCGCCCGATCCAACTTCGGCTCTCAGGTGAAGTCCGTGCGGGCGCTGGACGACCAAGGCGTCCATGGAACCTTCGGCACGATAGGCAACGTCAAGGAATGGTGTTTCAACCATACCAGCGATGGCAAACGCTTCATTTTGGGCGGTGCGTGCGGTGAACCGATTTACGCGCCGCTGACTCTCGACAGCGTTCACCCTCTCCGGCGGGATGAGTTCTTTGGGTTTCGATGCGTGAAGTTCATCAACGAGGAATCGGGGCCCGCGGCCGCCTGGGAGAAGGGCGAGAGCATCCCGTGGCCCATTCCACCTAAACGCGAGGAACTCATGGATGCCGCCACGTTCCGCCTCGTAATACAGGACCGGTTCGCGTATGATCGCAGCGCCCCGCTAGACGTGACCTCCGAGCAGTTCGACGAGGGGGAATGGATTCACGTCACCGCCCAGATCAATACCGCATACAGAGACGCCAAGGGCCGATGGGAACGCATGGCGGTCCATCTCTACCTGCCCAAGGGAATTGACGCGCGCCAAGGCTATCAGGCTGTTCTATACTGTCCGGGCGGGGATGCACAAATGCTGCCGCGGATCCGGCCTATCCCTGGGGAATACGGCCTGGATGCGATCGTCCGCCGCGGCAGGGCCGTTGTATGCCCGATCTACCAGGGCCTGTATGAACGCCGTTATCAGTCGCACAGTGTCGATGCGAAGACGAGGGAGGAACGCCGCCTCTGTTTCGGCCAAGACATGATGCGCGCTATCGACTACCTGCAGCAGCGCGGCGACATCAACATGAATCAGGTCGGTTACTACGGGTTCAGCTTTGGCGCCGAGTGGGCGGGCAGCCTCGTGGCCGTCGAACCGCGCCTCCGGGCTGTCGTGTTCGAGGCCGGTGGGTTGCTCAATACGTCGTCGCTCCGAAAGGAACGGCTCCTCCTCGAATGGAGGCACTATCTGCCTCAGATCCAGGTTCCCGTGCTGATGATCAACGGGCAATCCGATCCCATTTACCCCGTCAAGGAATCCCAGGAGCCGATGTTCAATCTGCTTGGGAGTCCGATCAAGGAACACTACCTCCACCCGAACGGCCACCACATGCTTCCCCCCTTGGTCAAGTTCGATCAAATCCAGCGGTGGTTTGACCAGCATCTCGGAAAGCCGTCCAAAGCTCAGGCAACGCAATGAACGCAAGCAAGCGGAAAGGGAAACGATCGAAACGATTCCCGACTCGATTCGTGGTAACCTGCTGAACTCGAACCACAGCAGCTTCAAGAAACGAAGCGGCAAGTAAGGCAGTGACGGCAACCAACACCCTCAGCAGCCCCGGCGCTCGGAATTTGCGCCGACTAAAGATCCCAAAGAACCCAGCGATCGGAGGCATTATCGTGGGCGATTCCAACGCCGACGGCCAACTGGGTATTTCCGGTGGCGGCTCTATCACTCGATCGCGCGGATGCGGTAAAGATTCTTAAAAGTGTTGGCGGGATTCGGGCCGGTATCGCGCGCTGTGGAGTAGAACATTATGAAAAAACAAATCCCTATCATCAAAACCCTCCTCCACGCAGCCGTAGCAGTGATTGCAACCGCAGTGGCGTCACCGTGCAGCGCGGCAGGCCGCATCGACGCCAGCACGGTCATCGCGGTTCCGCACGGGACGTTCGGAGGAGTCGATTACACCCGGTATGAGGCCATGTTCGATGGCGTCACGTCCAATGGACGAGCTTACCGGGTGCCTTGCCAGATCGTCACCCCGACAGACCCCCAAGCCGGCCGCCGCACGCTCCTGTTCGATTGGCTCGTGCCGAGCACGATCCCCACGGCGGTCGGGCAGGAGCAGGCGGATGCGCGCTACACACTCACGGACGACTTCCTCTTCGGCCTCGGCGTGTCGTATGCGACCGTCCGGTGCGACCCGGCAGGCCTCGGGAAAAGGTCTCCGGTCAGTGATCCAACCAGACCGTGGTCGGATGGTCTGTTGGACACCTCCTCGGAGTTCATTACCTCGGCCGGCGACGAATTCGACATCGTGGTGGATTACGTGAAGGCGCTGCGGACAGATCCAACCGCTATCCAGCGCCTCGGCACCATCAACCGGACGGCAGCGTTCGGCTATTCAGCCTCGGGCTACAATCTCCGGGGGCTCTTGCGGCTCCAAATGGGCAAAGGCTTGTTCAACTTCTCGCTCGTTGGGGGAACCGGCAACGGTTACGCCCATCCGGCGGGGAACAAGATCGGATTTTCAACCTCGGAAAAAGCACCGTTGGCCGGGGCAGGTTTGGAAATTGATTTCCAATCGGAGACCGACGTCTTTGCTCTGGGTGCCCACAAGACCCGGCA
>JAYUSF010000200.1:0-4772 GCA_043755815.1 Verrucomicrobiota bacterium | reverse complement strand
CAGACACTGTCTGCACAATTGGGCTGGAGCCATTTCAAGGAGATCGTGCCGATGGCGGACGACCTGAAGCGGGATTTCTACGCCGAGATGTGCCGCATCGAACGGTGGAGCGTGCGGACGTTGCGGAAGAAGATCGGCGGGATGCTCTACGAGCGAACGGCGTTGTCGAAGAAGCCGGACAAGCTCATCCGGCAGGAGCTGGCGGCGTTGCGCGAGGAGGACAAGCTCACACCCGACCTCGTGTTCCGCGATCCTTACGTGCTGGATTTTCTGGGGCTGAAGGACACTTACGCAGAGAAGGATTTGGAGGCGGCCATACTGCGCGAGATGGAGGCGTTCATCCTCGAACTGGGCGTAGGCTTCGCGTTTCTCGAACGGCAGAGGCGCATCACGGTGGACGGCGAGGATCATTACCTCGACCTGCTGTTCTACCATCGCCACCTGCGGCGGCTCGTGGCGATTGACCTCAAATTGGAGGCGTTCAAGCCCGCCGACAAAGGCCAGATGGAGTTCTACCTGCGCTGGCTCGACCGCCACGAACGCCAGTCAGGCGAGGAAGCGCCCATCGGTTTGATCCTCTGCGCGGGCCAGCGGCGCGAGACGGTAGAACTGCTCGATCTGGAGAAGTCCGGTATCCGCGTGTCGTCCTACTGGACGGACCTGATGCCGAAGGGGCAGTTGCAGAAGAAGCTGCACCAAGCCGTGCGGCTGGCGCGGGCGCGGATGGCTAAGCCGGCCGGACCAAGAAAGCTGAAGTAAATCCGGCCGCTCACCCAAAGCCGCAATCCGAGACGGCAGACCGATCCCCTGCTTCTGTTAGTAGCCCGAGCCGCTTCACCTGTAACCGGTTTTACGGTCGCTATGGTGTGGGTGGTGATTCTAGCCTCTGGTCATGTTCCCAGTGGTCGTGGTTACAATCGTGGTGCTGGCGGAAGTCGTCCTGGGAGTTTCGCCCAAAGCGGACCGCATCACCTGGGCCCTCGAGAACGCGCCGGTCTGGATCGGATTGGCGCTCCTCGCCGTTACCTGGAAACGTTTCCCGCTCTCCCGGCTATGCCTCGGACTGCTGGCTTTTCATTCCGTCGTCCTCGCCGTGGGCGGGCACTGGACCTACGCCAAAGTGCCATTGGGCGACTGGGTGAAGGACGCCTTCGGACTCGCGCGGAATCACTACGACCGCCTCGGCCATCTCACGCAGGGATTCGTCCCGGCGATCCTCGTGCGGGAGCTGTTGCTGCGGACCAGTTCACTCGGTCGCACGCGCTGGCTGCCCGTGCTCGTGGTGAGCGTGTGCCTGGCCTTCAGCGCCTTCTACGAATTCATCGAGTGGTGGACCGCGCTGATCGCGCAATCCGCCGCCACCGACTTCCTCGGCACGCAAGGCGATCCTTGGGACACCCAATGGGACATGTTCCTCTGCTTCCTCGGCGCCATCGCCGCGCTGCTGCTGCTCAGCGGCGCGCATGACCGGTCGCTGGGGAGGTTGGCTAACAACCCGAAGAACACTTCGGAGAGCAAGTAAGCAGCAGTCTGGCCGCGCAGCATCCCATGAATCCTCTCACCCATCCTCCGTCCCGGCGAAGTGGCTGGGTATTTGTTGGCGTGGCGACTGTCGCTACCATCACCCTGTTCCCGATTGCCGCACGATTCTATTCGCCGACAATCGTCGGTTACGTGCAATTGCCCGGAACTATTCTCTTCGGGCTGCTTGCCGTCGGTTGCGCTGCTTGTTTTATCGTTTGCCCACGTCGTCCAGTCATACCGAAAGTCGCCAGCTTTCTTCTGATGGTTCACGCCCTGTATTGGGCGCTCGACGCAGTTGCCTACTACTGGTTGCACTCGGTTTACAACGCTTGAGAACTCATGCGCACGAGAACACCTGCCTCGTTTCGATGACGCGAATCCATCACGCCTCGGTCCACGCCTTCGCGCGCGACAGCGCCTTCTCCCAACCCGCAACCAGTTGTTTCCGCTGGGCCGGCTTCATGGCGGGCTGGAAACGACGGTCCACCTGCCACTGCTTCGCGATCTCCTTACGGTCCTTCCAGAAACTGACCGCCAGCCCGGCCAGATAGGCGGCGCCCAGCGCAGTGGTTTCCGCGACCTTAGGACGAACGACGGGCACACCGAGCAAGTCAGCCTGGAATTGCATCAGGAGGTTGTTGGCGCAGGCGCCGCCGTCCACGCGGAGTTCCTTCAGCCTGATGCCGGCATCGCGCTGCATGGCGTCGAGCACGTCGCGAACCTGATAAGCGATGCCTTCGAGCGCCGCGCGGGCGACGTGGCCGGCGGTGCTGCCGCGCGTGAGTCCGGCCAGGATGCCGCGGGCGTATTGATCCCAATGCGGCGCGCCCAGCCCGGCGAACGCGGGCACAAGATAAACGCCACCGTTGTCCGGCACGCTGGCGGCGAGCGATTCGACTTCGGCGCTGGATTTGATGATCCCAAGTCCGTCACGCAGCCACTGCACGGCGGCGCCCGCGATGAAGACGCTGCCTTCGAGGGCGAACTCCGTCTTGCCGCCGATGCGCCACGCCACGGTGGTGAGCAGGTTGTTCTTCGAGGGAATCGGTTTCGTGCCGGTGTGCATCAGCATGAAGCAGCCGGTGCCGTAGGTGTTCTTCACCAGGCCGGGCGCGTGGCAGACCTGGCCGAAGAGCGCCGCCTGCTGGTCGCCGGCGATGCCCGCGATGGGCACCGGCACGGAATCGAGGACCGCCTCGCCGTAGATTTCGCTGGAGGAGCGCACCGCGGGCAGCAGGGAGCGCGGGATGCCGAAGAGCTTCAGCAACTCGTCGTCCCAGTCGCCCGTGCGCAGGTTGTAGAGCATCGTTCGCGAGGCGTTGCTGGGGTCGGTGACGTGGACGCGGCCGCCGGTGAGGTTCCAGATTAGCCAGGTGTCCACGGTGCCAAAGGCGAGTTCGCCACGGCGGGCCTTCGCTTTCGCGCCGGGGACGTGTTGAAGCAGCCAGGCCAGCTTGGTGGCGCTGAAGTAGGCATCAATCACCAGGCCGGTCTTCTGCCGGATCTTTTTCGCGAGGCCGCGGCGCTTGAGGACATCGCACATCGGCGCAGTGCGACGGTCCTGCCAGACGATGGCATTGTGGATCGGCCGGCCGGTCTTGCGGTCCCAGACGAGCGTGGTCTCGCGCTGGTTGGTGATGCCGATGGCGGCGACCTCCTTCGCGGTGATGCCGGCTTTCGCGAGCACGCCCTGCGCGACTTCCCACTGCGACGACCAGATGGCCGCGGGATCATGCTCGACCCAGCCGGGCTTCGGGAAGAGCTGCGGAAACTCCTTCTGCGCGACAGCGACGACTGCGCCGGCGTGATCGAAGAGGATGGCGCGCGAACTGGTAGTGCCTTGGTCGAGGGCGAGGATGTAATTCATGGTGGCAGGGGGGGCGGCGAATTGAGTGAAAGAAGGAACTTCGTCCGGTCTCTGGGGCGAAGATGGAGAGTGCAGATCGCGCCATTGCTGCGCCGATATTCCAGAACGACTGCGTTTCCGAAGACCGACTGCAGTTCGCCCACACGAAGGACACTGGCCCGGGGAATTCGGTGAGCCAGGTCGCTTAATTGGGCCAACATGCTAAATGGAAAGAGCAGTCTGATCCAAATCTCAGCCGTCGTGACCTTGAGTTTCAGGCAATTCGACGCGCCGCCAATCCGGGTCCACCAAGTTGTCTGCGACGCCCCCGACGCCGTGGATTCGTCGAACAAGATCAATCCATCCGGTATCGCCGGAAATCGAACCCGCCGGTCACGAGTCAGGTAAAACCACATGGACATGTGGGCAAGGCTAGCCACGACCAGCAGCAGCCCGACCCAAAGTGGCACGCCGCCAAAGGGTAGCATCGAATGATCCCGGGCAGTGTTCTGCATGGAAGCAGGTTCAGTGAACTGGCCAAAGCAGCCGATAAACCATCGCCCCAATCACCCCGCCGATGATCGGCCCGACCACCGGCACCCACGCATAGCCCCAATCCGAGCCGCCCTTGCCGGGAATCGGCAGCAGCGCGTGCGCGAGGCGCGGGCCGAGGTCGCGGGCGGGGTTGATGGCGTAGCCGGTCGGGCCACCGAGCGAGAGTCCGATGGCCCAGACCATCACGCCGACCAGCGCGGGAGCGAAGCCTTTGTCGAAGCCGGAATTCGGCACCAAGTTCTGCGGCGACAGGATGGCCAGCACCCCGAGCACCAACACGGCCGTGCCGATGACTTCGCAGAGCACGTTGGCCAGCGGACTCCGGATCGCCGGCGCGGTGCAGAAGACGCCGAGCTTCGCGCCCTGGTCTTCGGTGGCGCCCCAGTGCGGCAGGTAGGCGAGCCACACCAGCACCGCCCCGAGGAGGGCCCCGAGCATCTGCGCCGCGACGTAAACGGGCACCAGTGCCACGTCGAACTTGCCAATGGCGGCGAGACCGATTGTGACGGCGGGATTCAGGTGCGCGCCACTGAAGGCATTCACGCAATACACGGCGAAGGTGACCGCCATCGCCCAACCGGTCGTGATGGCAATTAGGCCGCCGCCGTGGCCTTTGGTCTGTTTGAGGACAACATTGGCGACGACGCCGTCGCCGAACAGCACGAGGATCATCGTGCCCAGGAGTTCCGCGAGAAAAGGGCTCATAGGACGGACCGGAAGGGGATACGTCGGCGAGGCTACAAAAGTCCGCCGGCTTGTCGATGCCCGGTTAGAGGGAAGTCCTCGGCCGGGCGCATTGTTTCATCGTGGCTGACCTTGAGCTTGCTCCGGCCAAGACCGGGTGGCG
>JAYUSF010000199.1:0-15806 GCA_043755815.1 Verrucomicrobiota bacterium | reverse complement strand
GGGTGTTGCGCCGGAAAACCCGGCCTGCACCGCCGGTTCTCAGCCCTCACCACCCCATGCTGTTTCCCAAAACACGCGTTTCCGGCCAGGCACTAAGTTAGTCAAAAGGATTCTGAACAACTTTCATTCGACGGATCTCTAAACACGGTCCCGGCGAAACCAAGGGCCTGAAAATGCTGCTAACCGGTGGCCTGCTCTCGCTCGGTCGGAGCCTCGCGCCACCCGAATCCCGAACAGACGCGGCGCGCCGGCACACTGCGAAAAGTCACCCCCTCACTGGGAGGTTCATTCTGCTCGCGGGTCACCGCGCAGATTGGCGAGCCGGCCCCGACTGATTCATGCCATTTCTCAAAGACAACCGGGCTATACCGGGGGCGCCCCCCTGGAAACCGCTGCGGGTTGCAGGGCAACCCGCCCACAGTTCTTCCCGAACCTCTTCAGGAAGTGGTATCCCTCGGCCGAATTTTGGACGGCCGCCCAACCCAGACCAACCCAGGTTTCAACCCGCCAAGGAAACCATTCATGGCTCGTGGCCAAGCGGCTGGTCGAGGAACCGGTTTACCCCCAACCATTTTGAAGGGTCGAAGCCGAAATTCGCACGCCGGATCACTTGGATAGGTTCTTGACCGCTTCACACGCCTCGCGAAGGCCAAGATCGCACGCCTTTTGCAGGATCGCCCGGGCCCGCGGTTCGTCCTTGGGCACACCGGCGCCTCGATAATACAGCGGGGCAAGGTAAAAACAGCTTTGGGCGTCCCCCGCGTCGCAGGCCCTTTCCAACGCCTGAGCGGCACCCACGGGATCAAGCGATCCCCCCTGTCCGTAGAGTCGCATCCGACCCAGATTCTTGCACGCTCCGGGGTCCCCAAGCTCGCAGGCGCGGGCATACAGCTCGCGGGCCCGGGGGAGGTCAACGGCGCGGCCGCGGCCCGTCTCGTAGGCGAGCCCGAGCAGGTAGCAGGGTTGGGCGGCGTTGGTGCCCGAGCTAACGGCTTCGAGGCGCGCCAGCGCCTGGGTAAACCTTGGACTGGAATTCGCCGCGGCGGAGAAGAGGAACTGGATGGCGACGTTGGCGCAGGCTTCGGTGCAGCCGAGTTCGCATCCCTTGGCGAAATAGGTGGCCGCAAGGGGGAGGTCACGCCGGGTCAGCTTACCCTCGGCGTAAAGCAACCCCAGCTCATTGGCCGCGGCCCCGGAACCCTGGCTGACGCGGGATTCGAGCATGGTTACCAGATTGGGGACGGCCCGGGGCCGATGCTCTAACGCCGCCTTTTGCCAAAAGGCGATGGATTCCCCCGGATGCCGGGCCTGGACGAAGCCCGTTCCGAGCATCGTCAGGAACAGGGCCGCCCAAGCCGCCATGTGTAGGAGGTTTAGCTCCGGCAATTCTTTTCCGGCATCACCGCGGCCCCGCACTGCGACCGTGTGCCGGAGTTCCGTTTCCGCCTTCAATCCGCGCGCGTCAAACCAAGAAATCGGTCCTCCGTGCGTTCAGATCCCCGGTCCCAACGGGAAAAACCGATGGGAATGAAGGTAAAACCGTTCGGGGCATTCAATGCCGGTTCCAACAACCCGGCAGATTCGGAAGCCACCAATCGCATTGTCATCCCGCCCAATATCCTATATGAACCGCGGCGATGAATCTGTCTTCACTCTCAGCCACCGACCTGAAACGTATCACTGCGCTCCTCCAAAAACGGGATGCGCTGCAGGCCAAGGTCGAAACCCTCAACGCGCAGATCGACGGCTTTTCGAGCGCCGGCAAAGCGGCCGGCGCTGGCCGAAAGGGAAGCCCCGGCAAAACGAAACCGGCGGTCCGGACCAAGCGAGGTAAGCGGGGGCAGCTTGCCGCGTCGGTGCTGGCCACACTGAAGGAGGCGGGCGCCGCCGGCGTCACGATCAAGGATATTGCCGCCAAGGTAGGACGGGATACCGGAGCCATCCACTCCTGGTTTTTCAACGCCAAGAAGACCAAGGTCAAAGGCATCAAGAAGGTCGGTGAAGCCAAGTGGGCGTGGGTTGGTTGAGCGGGACGGGCCTCGCGGGAAACCGCGCCGGCGCCCGTAGCCGGGGCATCATTCCAAGGTTGCCGTTTCCCGCGCCGCCGAATCCCACTGGCCGTTGGGCCGCTACAAAGACTTCAATGGCTGGAATCGCAGTGAAACGACAAGCTTTGGCGAATCAGCCCTCGGTCCGGGCCGCAAACCTCAGATCGATTGACGCGCCCGTTGGACCCCTTCGCACATCGCCCGGAGCTTGCGTTTCGCTGCCCAGCGGGCGGTCTGGCTTAGCCCGCAATCCGGAGCGAAGACGAGCCGCTCCGGCAGGGCGAATTCCAGACAGCGCCCTACCCGGCGGGCTATGTCGTCGGGCGTCTCCACATAATAGCTTTTCACATCCACGATGCCGACTGCCACATCGCACCGCCGGGAAATCAGTCCGATGAGTTCCAGTTCGGCGAATTCGCGGCTGGCCATCTCGACGTGCATTTCATCGCACTTGAACTCGAGGAAGGCGGGAAACATGGGCGCGATCTGGCGCGGCCCCACGGCGCGGGCCTTGTAGTTACCAAAACATAGGTGGGTGCAGACGCGGGTCTTGCCGGAGACGGTCTCGACCGTGCGATTGAAGATGTCCACGAACCGCTTGGGATCCTCCTTGTAGGCATAGCAGCTCATGCTGGGCTCATCCACGCTGATCTCAGTGCATCCGGCGGCGACCAAGTCTTCGAGTTCCCGCCGCACCAAGGGCAGGAGCGCCTCCGTTAACGCCCACCGATCCGCGTAGCCGAGCTCGGCATTGGGCAGGAGCCGGCCCGAAAGCGTATAAGGTCCAGGAACCGACGCCTTCAGGGTGGTGGGCGACCTCAAACCGGCAAAATGAGGCGCCCCAACCCGCTGGAGCCGCTTGAATTCTGCGACGGCACCCAGGCCCAGGTCGGCCGTGAGCGGGGCGACGACTTGGTGTTTGCCTCGTTGATCGTGGGCGGGCGGTCCGAACCGTCGCGGCGGTGCGGATTCCAAATCGATGCCCTGAATATAACCGTAGATGGAGAGGTTGAAGTCGAGCCGGGTCTGCTCGCCGTCGGTAATGACGTCGAGGCCGGCGGCGAGCTGGTCATGGACGGCGGCGATGACGGCGTCATCCTGCACTTCAGCCAGGTCGTCAGGCCCGAAGCGGTCGAGCTGGCCCGCGGCCAGTTCAAGCCAACCTGGAAACGGATAGCTGCCAATGACCGAGGTGCGCAGTGGACAGGACTTCATGCGCCCGAAGTTGCCAGTCAGACCGCCCGGTTGACGACTGCGAAAAGTCGGCGTCCGCCGGTTGAGCCTCCTCGTTGCTCTCAGTCGGGCCCCGCACCGCGGGGAGGCTCGGGCGGAAGGACTCCCGGCAGTTGCGCAAGGCGTTCAGCCGCCTGCTCTGAAAGTCCGGGCACGCGGGTTTGGGCCGCGACGACTTCGAAATGCTTTCGGGCATCTTCCCAACGCCGCTCCCGAACCGACAGCAGGCCCGCGAGAAACTCCGACCGCGCGTCGCCCGGGTCAAGTTCGAGCGCCCTGGTGAGCCAACCGCGCGCTTCTGCAGGCTCCCCCGTTCCATAGAATCCGACCGCCGCGAGGGCGGCCAGTGCGGGTTGCAGGCCTGGCTGACGCCGGATGGCTTCATTCAGAATCCGCCTTGCGTCCACCTCCGTGGCGGACGGAAGAGAGTCATGCTGGGACAGCGCCTCGTCCACCAGACTTCGGCCGAGATAGGCCATGGCGATGGCGGAGTCTGGACGCTCCTGCAGCGCGGCGCGGAACGCCGCCACCGCCGCCGACTTGCGACTGGACTCAAAGGCGAGGAATCCAGTCGCCAATTGGGGATAGTAGCCGGCGGCGCTCGACAGTCCCGCCGCGTCGGCGATTTCCACCGCCTCGGCCACGCGGTCGGCGGCTCCTAGCCACAGGGCGAACCAAGCCGCACTGTCCGCCGCGCCGGCCGGAGTTACCCGTAACCGCGGCCGGGGCGGCCGGCTCAACTGCCGGGCCTCCCCGCGGATCCTTTTCTGGGACCAGTATTCCTTCATCCGGCCCTCGAGTTCAGCAACCGACCACCCCATCACCGAGGCAAAGGCCGCCGCCGAGTTGGTGCTGGCCCGCACCTGTCGCCACAGCGTCGGAAGTTTTGCCCGGTCTGCCGGCTTCAAACCGGACTGCAGGTAGTGCATCAGCAACCAGCTTTCGGCGTAGGCGCGATGCAGGGCGTGGCTGTTCAGCCGGTTGAAACGCGCCCGGTCCAGCTCCAGCAAATCTTCAAGGAAGACGCCGCCCGCCTTTTGCAGCGTGTTCACAAACAACAGGGGCGGTTCGCCCACCCATACCCGGGCTCCGTCAACCCGGAGTGTCTGGTAGTAACAGGCCAACCCTTCGGCATACCACGCTGGAACCGGGCGAAACGCATCCCGGGCGAGCAGATGCAGCAACTCATGCTGCGTCAGGTGCCCGTTAACCCGCTTATCTTCATCGAGCAGCACCGCCAACTGCCCTTCGTAAGGGGTTTGCTGGGCCAAACCGTCAATGCGGGCCGTCTCGCTCATGTTCGTCGGTCGCAGCCGCGCAAACTCGGCGTGTCTGGCGATCAGCAGCACCCGGATGACGCCATGATTCGAGACCGGCATGGCAAACAGTTCGCCCAAGGCCGCCCGGACCGACTCCAGCCGCTCGATCCGTTGGCGCGCCTGTTTCTCAGACCCGTTGGTCAAGGCCTCGAAGTTTTCGCTTTGCACCAGCAGCCAACCCGATGGTTCCGCCCGCGCGAGGAAAAGCGCTCCAGTCACGGCCAACAGCCAGAGGCCCAGCCGACGCTGACAGGATCGCGGATGCACCAACGCCAAATACCTCCTCCCCACCCAAGTGGCAACGGTTCCACTGCGCGGAAGGCTACCCAAGGCGCCTGCCCCAGCCCGGGCAATTGCGAGTGAACCTTTGCGGTTCCCATTTCGTTACACCCTGGAAACCGTGCGCGGGCGGAATCCAGTTTGAAACAATCCCCGCCTTCCGGTGTCCTACTGCGACAACGCCACCGCTCCCGTCACCAAATGTCTGCCCCTCCTCCGCCGCTTGCGGCGCCCATCTCCGTTGAGGCCGTCCAACGCCTCGCGACGCAACGACAGGTGCTCCTCGCCGAACTCGCGAAGGCTGTCGTCGGCCAGCATGAGGTCATCGACAACGTCCTGCTCACCGTCTTCTGCGGCGGCCACGGCTTGATCGAGGGCGTGCCGGGGCTCGCCAAGACGCTGCTGATCCGCTCGCTCGGCCGGGTGCTGGACCTAAAATTCAGCCGGGTTCAGTTCACGCCCGATCTGATGCCCAGCGACATCACCGGCACCGACGTGCTCGAGGAAGACCATGAAACGGGCCGGCGCAAGCAGGTGTTTCTGCCCGGCCCCGTCTTCGCCAACCTCATCCTCGCCGACGAGATCAACCGCACGCCGCCCAAGACCCAGGCCGCCATGCTTCAGGTCATGCAGGAACACGAGGTCACCATCGGCAACAAGACCTACTCCCTGCCCCACCCGTTCCACGTCTTCGCGACGCAGAATCCCATTGAGCAGGAAGGCACCTATGTTCTCCCGGAAGCGCAGGCCGACCGCTTCATGTTCCATATCCGCACGGGCTATCCGACCCGTGCCGAGGAGGAACAGGTGGTCCGCGCCACCACGGGCACATCGACTCCCGAACTGAAGCCGGTGGTGACCGCGGACGAGATCGTGGAGATCCAAAAGCTCGTCCGTGCCATGCCGGTCAGCGACGAAGTGATCCGCTACGCAGTCCGACTGGTCTCCGCCACGCGCCCGGACGAACCGGGGGCCGCCGCCTACGTGAAGGAGTTTGTCCGCTGGGGTGCCAGCCCACGGGCCTCGCAATACTTGGTGCTCGGCGCCAAGGCCCGGGCCGCTGTCACCGGCAACCTCTGCGCCGACTACGAGGGGGTCCGCTCCGTCGCCCGCCAGGTGCTCCGGCATCGCATGATGGCCAACTTCAACGCCCGCGCGCAGAAGGTCAGCGTCAACGACCTGATCGAACGCCTGCTCAAGGAAGTGCCGGTGGAGGGAAAGTGAAGAGGTCACGAATGACTCGAAGACACACCAATTCGACGTCCGTTGTCGGCTGCCCCAACCGCTTCATCGTGCCAGTAGCCTGCGCGGCTTCCGGCCGCGCGGCGGGCTTCACTCCCACTCTCTCACCGACTCACTTTCCCACCTGCCCGTCCTTCCCACTTCGCACTTCCTGACGATGCCCTCCACGTTCGCCCTCAACTCCCGCGTGCTCGCCGCGACGGAAGATCTGCCATTGCTGGCGAACACCATCGTGGAGGGGTTTCTCGACGGACTGCACCGGAGCCCGTTTCTCGGCTACAGCACCGAGTTCAGCGCCTACCGCGCCTACACGCAGGGCGACAACCTCCGGCACATCGACTGGAAGGTCTGGGCCCGCACCGACGAGCTCTACGTAAAGCAGTTCGAGGACGACACGAACCTCCGCTGCCAGATCTACCTCGATACCAGCGCCTCGATGGATTTCGGCGGTGAAGAGGCGAACAAATTCCTCTTCGGCCGGCTGCTCAGCGCGGCGCTCGCCCAGCTCATGGTCAAGCAGCGCGATGCCCCAGGACTGATCCTCTTCGGACCGGAGTCCCGCCTCGCCATGCCCGCGCAGTCCGCCCGGCACCAGGCCGTCGAGATTCTCACCCTGCTGGCTCGCGCTACGGCGACCGGCACGACCACGGTCGGCCAAGACCTCTTCCGGCTCGTCCAGACCTTCACCCGCCGCGGACTCGCCGTGGTGATTTCCGACTTCTTCACCGCCGACGACACCTCGTTCGAGTTGCTCCGGCAGCTACACGCGCAGCGTCAGGAAGTCCTCGTATTTCAGCTCCTCGCTCCCGCGGAACTCGACCTGCCTTACGATGGCGAGTTCATCATGGAAGACAGTGAAACCTCCGAAGAGGTGGTCGTTCACGCCGAAGATTTCCGGGCCGAATACCAGCGCCGGCTGAAAGCCTTCTGCGACCGCGTGCGCGACGAATGCGTCCGCCTCGAACTCGACTACCAGCAGGTCCGCACCGACCAACCGCTCGACCTGGCCCTGATCGCGTATCTGGAAAAGAGGATGTCATTATGAGGACCAGCAATCAGGAAGGCAGGAAGGCAGGAATGGGAAGATCGCAGGAACAGGTCTCCGCTATCCTTTCCTGCCCTCCTGCCTTCCTGATTCGATCGCTTCCGCCTTCCGCCTTCCGCCTTCGCACTTCTTCCTGATGCCCTTCCTGTTCACCAACGCACTGTTCCTGGCCGCGCTCGCCGGGTTGGGCATTCCCGTGCTGATTCACCTGCTGCTCAAACGAAAGAGCCAGCGGTTGCGTTTCAGCACGGTCCGTTTTTTCGCCAAGCAGGACGAACAGGCTTCGTCCAAACGCAGGCTCCGCAACCTGCTGCTCCTGCTCCTACGCCTGCTGATCTTCGCGCTCATCGTGCTGGCGTTCGCCCGACCGTTCCTGCCCATGACCACCACGACGGCCGGGGCCCGCCAACGCCGCCAAGTCATCGTCGTGCTGGACCGTTCGCTGAGCCTTCAGGCCACCGACAGCGGTGGGGTTCGCTGGGCCAACGCCAAACGCGTCACCCGCGAACTGCTGGCCTCACTCAAAGGTGACGACCAGGCCGCGCTCATCCTCTGCGCGGACCGCGCCACGGTGGCGTCCGGCTTCGCCCCGGCGTCCGTCGTGGCGCAACTGCTCGCCGATCTCACGCCCGGCAGCGGTGTCTCCGACCTCAGCGACGGCTTTCGCGAAGGCGCCCGCTTGGTCAGCACAGCCGATCCGAAGGCGGTCCCCTCCATCGTCGTGGTGAGCGACCTTCAGCGCGCCAGTTTCCAAAACCTCAGCAGCGCGCCCTTGCCCAGCGGCATCGACGTTCAGGTGCTGCCGGTCGGCGACCTCGCGTCACCCAACCTGGCCGTGGCAGACCTGAACCTTGAACCCCGCGAAGATGCCCAGCCCCACGCCGTCATCACCCATCACGGCGACGAAGACACAGAGGCGCTCGAAACCGAACTCCTCGTCGATGGCAAATCCGCCCTGGTGAAAACGCTCCCGCTGAAAGCCGGCGCCTCGACCAACCTGGACCTCAAGCTGCCCAACCAGAAACCCGGCTGGCACAACGCCGAGTTCCGTGTCCGCGCGAAGGATTCGTTAGTCGCCGACAACAGCCGTTTCCAGACCTTCTTCGTTCCCGAACCGGTTTCCGTGCTGCTGGTCGAGGGCCGGCCCAAGCCGCGGTCGTTTGAGGAGCAGACCTTCTTCGTTGCCGCGGCATTGGACCCCGCCTTCGGCACGACCAATCTCAGTGCGTCCCGCTTCGCGATAACCAAGGTAAGCCCAGCCGAACTCGCCGGTCACCTCGCTGCCAAAGCCACGCGGCCCGCCGTCGTGATCCTGCCCGCCCTGAGTTCGTTGCCTAGTGCCGCCAAGGCCGCCTTACCCGCCTTTGTTCAGGCCGGCGGCGGGCTGCTCCTGTTCACCGGCAACGAGGCTTCCGCTTCCAGCTTCAATGCGGATTTCAGCGGGCTCGCTCCCGCTGTCCTTCGCGCCGTTGAGTCGGCCGACGAAGAGTTGGGCTGGCGGATCGGCGAGCATGACAAGGCGTCTGCGGTTTTCGCCCCCTTCCGGCAGGCCAGCAGCGGCAATCTCGCCTTGCCGCAGTTCACGCGCCGCTACACGGTGGCCACGCTTGGAAACACTGTCGTGAGCGCGCGCTTTGAAGATGGGGTTCCGTTGGTGTGCGGCAGCAGCGTCGGCCAAGGCCGCGTGCTGTTGGTGAACACGTCGGCCGACACGGCCTGGAACGACTGGCCCAAGCACAAGACGTTCGTCCCCTGGCTGCAAAACGCGGCGCAGTTTCTCGCCGGCCGGAACGGTGAAGCCCAGTTGCGCGCCGGGGCCAACCTCATCGCCGGCTCCGACGACGACCTCGAACTCGGCCCCGCCGCCAAGGCCACCGAATTCAGGCTCGCCTCGCCCGATGGCAAGTCCCGCGCAGTCACGACCGACGGCCAGGGCCGACTGGACCTGCGTCCGGACGCGCCGGGCTTCTACGCGCTCAGCGACCGGGCCGGGCGCGAAGTCCGCCGCTTCAGCGTCAACGTGCCCGCCGCGGAGGCGGACCTCGCGGCACTGCGTCCTGGGGAATTCCAGCAGCAGATCGTCCGTGCCGAACATGACGCCAGCAGCCTGAGCGCGGGACTCTTCGGCACGACGCGCAGCCAGCGTGAGTTCTGGCGAACGCTGCTGCTCGCCGCGCTGGGCCTGCTCTTTGTGGAAACCATTTTCGCCAACCGATCGAATGCCTGATAGGAAACCATGAACACTCCGCACTCCCCCGCCGGTGACCAGCTCGCCGCCGCCGCCCAGCAGCGTGACCGCTCGGCCCGGCTGGCCAGCGTGTTGACCGTGACTGGTCTGGCGCTGCTCGCGTTGCTGCTCGCGGCGCTAGCGGACTACTGGTTCACCCTGCCCCGGCCAGCCCGCTGGACCGGACTCGGCGTCATCGCCGTGCTGGCCGCCGTGTTTGGCGCGCGGCTGGTGCGCCTGTGGAAGCACCCGACCTCCATCAAGGAAGCCGCGCTGGAATTTGAGGAGACCCGTCATCCAGACAGCCTCGAAGTCTCCACCGCCGCGGAATACGCCACCGGCGACCGCCAGGTGAAGCAGGACTACGAACGTGACCTCGTCGCCGCCCTGCAGCAGCGCGCCGCCGACACCGTTGCGCAGAATCCCATCTCGTATCGCTCGCGGATCATGCTGCCGGCATTGGGTGCCGTCGGTGTGGTGGCGCTGCTCGCCGCCTTTGCGGTGGTGTTTCCCGCCGCGGGCACTGCGCTCAAGCGCGCCGCCGCGCCGTGGTCGAAAGCCGCCTTCTCCCAGATTGAAGTGAAGCCCGGCGCGGCTGAAGTGGCCGTCGGCAAGAGCTTCGCGGTGACGAGCCAGTTCACCGGACGGATTCCCACGAAGGCCGAACTGCGAGTTCGCCCGGCAGGTCAAACGGTGTGGACCTCGTATCCGCTCACTGGAGCGACCAACGGTGCCTTTGCCCACACCTTTCCGACGGTGAAGGAATCCTTCGCCTACCGCGTGTCCGGCAGCGACGCCGAGTCCGAGGAGTTCACCGTCACGGCCTACGTGCCGCCGGAGGTGAAGGAGGTGCGCGTGCGGCTCGAACCGCCGGCCTACACTCGGCTGCCTGTGGCGGAGCAAGCCACCGCGGACATCGCCATCGTGCGCGGGACTACGGCCACGTTCCGCGTGACACCCACGGTCAATCTCTCCAAGGCCCGGCTCCGCTTCACGAACGGTGTCGAAATGGAGCTGAAGCCCGATGCCAACCAGCATTGGACCGCGCAGTTGCCAGTGACCAAGGACAACGAGTTCCGCTTCGAGCTGTTCGACAGCAAGGGCCGCAAGGGTGGCGATGAGATCGCCCACCGGATCACGGCGATTCCCGATGCCCCACCCAAGGTGGACATCACCGAACCCGGCGGCGACACCCGGGCCGCGGCGACCAACCGCATCGCGCTCAAACTGAATGCCAGCGACGACTTCGGCCTGAGCGCGATGAAGATCGTCTATCACCGGTTGGGCGGCCCGGAACAGGAACTGGCCATCGCGAAGTGGACCTCCAAGGACAAGGACGCCGAGGCCGAAGTGGAACTCGACCTCACGCCGCTCAAGCTGCGGGAGTTTGAACTCGTCGCGTATCACGCCGAGGTCCGCGACAACAACACGCTCGACGGTCCCGGCATCGGACGTTCGCCCACCTACTTCGTCGAGATCACCGACCTCGAGGGCGGCAAGTGCCTTTCGCAGCAGGCCAAGGGGCAGAAGGTCAACCTGCTCGTAATCCAAAAGCAGATCATCGCCGACACCACCACGCTCGCGGCCAATGCGCCGGCCGACAAGTTCACGGAGCTGGCCGCCCGGCAACGCGACGCGCTGGAATTCGGCAAAATGTATCAGCAGGCACTAACCCAGACCGGCGCGCCGATGGTCGCCCAGGGCGCCATGAATTCCGCGGTAGACGCCATGACCAAGGCCGCGACCGCCTTGGACGGCAGCAAACGCGACCCCGCCCTGCCGCCCGAAGAGTCCGCCCTAGCCAGCCTCTACCAGGTGCTGAAACTGATGCCGGAGCTGAAGAACCTGCCCACGCAGTTGCCGCCAATGGCCAAGAAGGAACAGCCGCAGGAAGAGCAGCCGCCGGCCGTTAAGGTCGTGCTCGAAGCGATCAAGAAGCAGAAGAAAGAGGAGCCGAACCAGCAGGAACTGGCGAAGGCGTTGGAAGACATCAAGCAGCTCGCCCGGCAGCAGTCCGGGCTCAGCACCGCCAGCCAGACTCCCGGCAGCAGTCCCAGCGGTGAGCCCGCCGCCGGTGAAAGCCGCACGGCGCCACAGCCCCCGCAGGATTCCAAAGACCAGCAGGCCAAGAATTCCGAATCGAAGTCCGATCAACCGGCCGGCAAGCAAACCGCCAAAGCGAAGGGCAAAGGCAAAGGTAAGGGCCAGGGTAAAGGTCAGGGACAAGGTCAGGGACAAGGTCAGGGCGAAGGCGAGGGACAAGGTCAGGGTGAGCAAGCCAAGAACGAGGCCCAAGGCAAGCCGGGCGAGAAACCCGGCGAAGGCACCAAACCTGATGATGGCAAAGGCAAAGGCAACGACCCGAAAGAAACCCCGGACACCAAGGAACTCGCCAAGCTCGCGCCCAAGCAGGAAGAGATGAGCAAGGAGGCGAATGAGCTTTCCGAACGCATCCAGCGCCTCACCGGCAAGGGTTCGCGCCTCGGCAAGGGTGCCGGCCAGAAGATGGGCGAGGCTTCCGCGAAGATGGCTCAGGCTGCCAAGGCCATGCGCACCGGCAACGGTTCCGGCGCCGGGGCGATGGGCGACGAAAGCACGGCCGCGATGGCCGGGGCCGCGGCCATGCTGGAAACGCTGTTGTCGGGCCGGCCCGAGATCGGCGACGTCGCTTCGGAGGACGCGCCAAAACAATACGAGGGCGCCATCGCCGACTATTTCAAACGGCTCTCCCACGCGCAGTGAGGCCGGGCCGTCTCCAACTCCAGCCTGATCGCCGACCATGACCCAGTTCACCTACCTGCCGGATCTCCGTTGGCTAGCGACGGCCGGCGCCGTGGCGTTTCTGCTGGTGCTGGCCAGTTACTGGTGGGCCCGCGGGCGGGCGGGTCGGCCGGTGCGGCTGCTGCTGGTGCTGCTGCGTTCGGCCGTCGTAGCGCTCATCGGGCTCGCACTGCTGGGCCCCGAGTGGGTGGAAAAGCTCCAGCACCGCCAGAAAGCGCGCATGGCCGTGCTCCTCGACACTTCGAAGAGCATGAACACCCAAGACGTGCCCGGCGGCCGGCTCGCCGCGGGACGCGACTGGCTGCAACGCAATGTGCTCGGTAACAAGCCGGCCAACCTTGACGTCAGTGCTTTCCGTTTTGACCAAGTGATCGCCCCCCTGGCGAACCTGAATGCCGCCAGCCCGACGGGCTCGGTCACCGCGCTCGTGGGGGCCTTGGAAAACCTGCTCGCCGCTCCGGCCGAACACCCGCTCACCAGCCTCGTGCTGGTTTCCGACGGCATCGAGACTTCGCCTAAGCTCCCCGAAGCCATCGCCCGCCAATACCGCCGCAAGGGGATTCCCATTCACACGGTTCTCACCGGCACCACAAACGACATGAAGGATGTCGTGATCAGCAACGTGCAGGTGAAGCGCGCCGTGCCCAATGAGTCGCCCACCCGCGTGACGCTCGCACTGCGTTCGACCGGCTTCGCGACCCAGACCGTCTCGGTGCAAATCCGGCGCGACCGCGACGTCTTGTCGGCGAAGTCGATCCAGCTCAACGGCGCGACCCAGACCGTGGAACTCGATTTCACGCCCCGCCAGCGCGGCTTCCAAATCTACGAGGTGACGGTCACGCCGCTGAAGGATGAGTGGCTGGCGTCCAATAACCGCCGGCTGTTCGGCCTCGAGGTCACCGATCCCACCATTAAGGTGCTCTACATGGAGGGCACGCCGCAGCAGAACAACAGCCCGCAGCCGGAATGGAAGTATCTCAAGGATGCGCTCCAGTCGGACAAGGACATCAAGGTCACCACGCTCTACCGGCAGCTGGGGAACAACGGGCAGTATCTCAACACGGTCGATGCCGACCCGGAAACCGGGGACCGCATCTTTCCGGTGGAACATCCGACGAAGGGTTTTCCCCGCACGCTGAGCCGCCTGCTCGAATACGACGTGGTCATCCACAGCGACATCAAGATCGCCTCGTTCTCCGCCGACCAGCTCGCCAACCTCGCCAAGCTCGTCGAGCAATACGGCGGCGGCTTCGTGATGATCGGCGGCAACTCCGCCTTCGGCAAAGGCGGCTACCACCGCACGATTCTCGACCGCATCATTCCGGTGGCGATGGAGAGCAGCGACGATTCCGAGACGCGTCCAATCCAACTGAAAGTGCCCGCCGCCGCGTGGACCCATCCGCTGATTGCCTTCAGCGATGACCGCACCGAGACACGCAAGATCTGGGGCAGCAAGTTTCCAACGCTCTACGGCATGAACCGAGTCGAGCGCGCCAAACCCGGCGCCACCGTGCTCGCGCGGGAGGATGGTGGTGACGGAAACGTTCTGATCGCAGTGCAGGACGTCGGCAAGGGCCGCGCCATGGCTTTCACCTCCGACACCACCCGCTCGTGGGGTCGCGAATTCGAGACCATCTGGGGTGAACCTCTCACCGGCAACACCCGCGCAACCGAATACAACTCCGACAGCCGTTACTACCGGCAGTTTTGGGTCAATGTGGTCCACTGGCTCGCCGCGGGCAAAGCCGGGAAGACGAACCAGGCCGTCACACTCGAACTTGCCCAGGGCTACGCCGCTCCGGGTGAAGCTGTGAAAGCCACGATCAAAGTGCGGAATCCGCAGGAGCAGGAACTGGCGACTGCCGACGTCATCCTAAAGTTGGGGAAAATTGCCGGCACGACTGGCGTAGTTCGCGCCCGCTACGACAACATCAGCCGCGCCTACGTCGCAACGGTGCGGGTTCCCGCAGCGGATAGCCATGTCATCACGGCCGTCGCGACGCAGTCTGGCGAAGCCCTGGGAGAAGATCACCAGCTGCTGGTCGGTGAGATCACCGATCGTGAAACCGAAGACCTCCGGGCCCGCCCTGACCTGATGTCCAGCATAGCTCACACCGCAGGCGGCCAGTCGTTCACCGTGGCAGGTGCCCCAAAAGATCATTCGGCACTTTTCGCCAATCTCCCGCCCAGCCTGGTTGAATTCCGACGCACGGCCTTGTGGGACAAAGCCTGGTGGCTCGGCACTGTGCTTGGGCTGCTCTCGTTGGAATGGTCGCTACGCCGCTGGCGCGGACTCGCATGAGGCATCGCCTGCAAAGTGCGATTGCCGCCTGCCTGTTCGCGGCCACTGCCGTCGCCGGAACATTCCGCGACACTGGAGACGGCGTTGCTGTCCGGCTGGATCGGATTCCCTCGGAACCGTGGGCGATTCAGATCGTAAGGTTCGACCGGAACCGCACGAACCTGGTGTTGCAACCGACGTTGGGACTCGGTGATCGGATCGGGTTGGGAACTTTGACCGAACAAATTGGCCTCCTTCCGTCGGCATTGGGTGAACCGCTCGCAGCCATCAATGGCGATTTTTACCAGACCGAGAACGAATCTTTTCCCGGTGACCCCCGCGGCCTGCTGATCAGGCGGGGCGAACTGGTCAGCGGGCCCACCGAACGCGATTGCTTCTGGATCGACACCAACGGTGCCCCAAACATTGGAATGATCCGCTCTGGTTTCACCCTCGTTTGGCCAGACGGCGAGACGAACGCTGTGGGATTGAACGAAGAACCAAGTCGAACAGCCGCGGTGCTCTACACGGCTGCCGCCGGAGCCCTGATCGGTGAAATTCGGGGTCCGCGCCTGGTTTTGGAACCGGGCGGCGAGGGTCCGTGGCTGCCACTGGGCGTCGGCGAAAGCTATCGAACTCGGGTCGCCGTTGGCGGGTTTTCACAGAAAGACCAACTATCGATAGTGCTTCCATCCCTGCGCCGCTACTCGACTCGGCGAAAACCCGGGGACAATGTCAATTTGTCGACACAGACGACCCCCGACCTTCGGGGAGTAAGAACGGCGATCGGTGGTGGCCCTGCACTGCTGCGCGCCGGTCGGATTCAACCCACCCGTGTTCTTAAAGCACGCGAGCGGCATCCTCGATCGGCAATCGGATGGAACCAGAACCACTTCTTTCTGGTGACCGTGGACGGCCGTCAACCGGGATACTCTGCTGGAATGACTCTGCCGGAATTGGCGGGCTATTTGGCTCAGCTCGGCTGCACCGAAGCAATGAATCTAGATGGCGGCGGCTCAACCGAGCTTTGGTTGCGCAGCAAGATTTTGAACCGGCCTTGCTACGGTCATGAACGAAGGACGGCAACCGGTCTGGTCTTGTTGCGTTCGGCCCCAGACTCCTTGCCCAGCTCGCCCGCAAGGCAGTAGGGCGGAAGCATGATCGCCGCACCTCAACGCAGGCCAAGCGGGAGGTTGTCCAATTCCCTGACACTCCAAGCCGAAAACCGTCGGTAAAGGGAGCAGGCTATCTGTCATACCAACTACGTTAATAGAGTAGTATAACGGGTCTGGAAGAAGCGTTTGCTTGAGCGAGGAGCCAGTCGAAGACGAGGGAGTGGACGCGGCGGGCG
>JAYUSF010000198.1:0-15849 GCA_043755815.1 Verrucomicrobiota bacterium | reverse complement strand
TTCTCGCAGAGGATCATCTTGCCGGCCTTGGCGGCGGCGATGGCCTGCTCGGCGTGCATGTTGTTGGGCGTGGCGATGTCGATGACGTCGATGTCGTCTCGCTCGATGAGCTTGCGCCAGTCGGTCTCGATGGATTTGTAGCCCCACTTGTCTGCGAACTCCTGGACCTTGGCGGCGTCGCGCCCGCAGACGGCCTGCGGCACGACCTCGTAGGAGGACGGGAAGAAGTGGTTGACCTGGTGGAAGGCGTTGCTGTGGGCGCGGCCCATGAAGCTGTAGCCGATGAGCCCGATGCGGAGTTGTTTCTTGGCCATAACGATGTCGTGGAAAACGGCAAAACGGTCAGCGCGAACGGGCCGGCTTCGCAAGCCAGAAGTCGCAGATTCAAGGAGCCGCCGGCTTCCAGCCGGCGGAAAACCGGCAGCAGCGGGACAGAATTGCCAACAGGTCCGTGAATCGGACCCCGAGCTTTGGCACTAGGCCACCCCAGGCTGGAAGCCGACCGCACTCTGCTCCGCCCTGCGGTCGCGACAAAATCCCACAACTGCCCGCAACCGGAGTTGTCAGCCACGGGCAATTCGTGACACTTCGCCATCGCCATCGTGAAACGGCTCCCCTTCATCCCTGCCCTGCTGGGCAGCACTTTCAATAACTCTCCTGCCCGTAGGAGACGACGTGAGGAGTCTCACTCTGAAGCCGGAGCGCGACCAACGACAGCCTCGGCAGTCTCGGTTCGGCCAACGCGCCCGCGTCTTGGAGTGCGGCTGCGAAGCCTCGCGGAGCTGCCGCTTTGGGCCCAGCGCGGGATTCGATCTGTGCCCGAGGTTTGGCAGCGAAACGGCGTGCGAAAAGCGGTGGCAAGCCACGCGCACTTCAAGACGGCAGGCGTCCTCAGGACCTTTTCCAGGAGAAGCCAACGTGAAGAGGCTTCACTTCCCCACGGAAGAATGAGCCTCGTGACCTCGTCGCCTACACCTGCTCGGCTTTTCAGAAGGATTGCCAGTCTCGCGTGGTTACTGTTGGCGCAGGTCCTCGCCGTCGCCGCGCCGGCCGTGAGCAAGCGCGACTTGGCATTGGCGCAGAAGGCCCTGCCGGTGCTGCGCGACGAGTGCTTCGCCTGCCATGGCCCGGAGAAGAAGAAGGGCGGCCTGCTGCTCACTTCGCGCGACGCCGTGCTCAAGGGCGGTTCCGAGGGTGTTGTCGCAGTGCCCGGCAGACCCGACGCCAGCAAGCTGATCAACTCATTGGCCAGGGACGCCGATCCGCACATGCCGCCGAAAAAGCAGTTGGCGGACGCACAGGTGAAGACGCTGCGGGACTGGATCAAGGCGGGTTTGCCGTGGGACGAAGCCGCATTGGGCGACGAGGGCGCGGCCCCACCGCCGGTGGCGCTCTCGGCCCTGCCCATCGGCTACCGACCGGCCGCCGCGCTGGGACTTTCGCCGGACGGACACTGGCTTGCCGCCGGGCGCGGCGGCACGCTGTCGCTCCACGACCTGACGGTGACCAATCCCGCCCCCGCCGAAACGTTTCCGGCCCACGTCGACGTCCTTCAGGCCATTGCTTGGAGTCCGGACGGAAAGCGCCTTGCGACGGCGGGATTCCGCCGGGTCGGCCTGTGGCAAACGTCGCCGCTGAAGCGGGAACGCGACTGGACCAACGGACTCGTCGGACGGGTCAGTTCACTCACCTTTTCGCCCGACGGCAGCCGCCTCGCGGTGGGCGATGGCGAAGCCGGCCGTTCGGGCTTCGTCCGCGTTTTCTCAGTGGAATCCGGCGAACGCCTCGCCTCGTGGCGCGCCCACGCGGATTCGATTTTCGGCCTCCAGTTCAGCGCCGACGGCAAACGCCTCGTGACCACCGGCGGCGACCGGCTCGTGCGTGTCTGGGACGCCGAGTCCCACAAGGAGATTGCCACCCTCGAAGGCCACACGGCACAGGTGCTGGCGGTGGCCTTCAACACCAACGCCACGCAGGTGGTCAGCGGCGGCGCGGACAAACAGCTCAAGGTCTGGGACATCGCCACGCGCGAAAAGCTGGTGACGCTCGGCAACCACACCGCCGCGATCAACGCGGTGGCCTGGCCCGCCGGCACCAACGCCATTTATGCCGCCACCGATGCGGGGGGCGTTTACCGCTACACGAACCTGAAGCCCCACACCGGCGAACAGAGTTCCGCGACGGCGGACGAGCGGCACCTCGCCACGGTGCTGGACGCCATCTTCAGCCTCACGGTCGCCCACGACGGGAAACAGATCGCGGTCGGCCGGCATGATGGCGTGGTCCAGGTGTTCGACGGCGAGGGGAAGGAACAGAGGAAACTGGTGGCGGCCAGTGAGACTGAAGGCATGGCGGCATTAGATGGAGCACGGCCCAGCCTCACCCCGGCCCTCTCCCCCAGGGAGAGGGGCAAGGTCACGATGCCCGGCAACGTCACACGCCCAGCGCTTCGATTCAGCCAAACACGGAACGGTCCTCGTCAGCCTGGCGCAGGTGAAAACCAGAATGTTGCGGGCGGCTCCCTCTCCCCGGGGGAGAGGGTCGGGGTGAGGGCGGGCCCCACTGGCCGACTTGAAGAGACTCCAACTTCCCAACCCCAACCCCAGCAAGGCCAGTCAGACAGGACCTCCTCACGTCGGCTGCTACGGGCTTCGCTGAAAGCCACGACCGTCATCGGCCTAAGCGCCGAGCCGAAGGCGCTGGCTCTTTCGCTGGATGCGCCGCGGACCCGCAGCCTGCTTACGGCGACGACGGCGGATGGCTTTGAGCACGACGTCTCCGAGTTGGCCAAGTTCAGCGCCGGTCGGAAGGCGCCGTTCATGGTGAGCGATACGGGCGAAATCCTTGCCCAGAACGTCGGCGAAGGAACCGTTAAGGCGACCTTCGGCAAACTGGCGGTGGAAATTCCCGTGAAGGTGGCCGCGGTAGGAAACGGGGTGGCGAGTCTTACCCTTGCCCGAAAAGATCAGAGCCTCCTCACGTTGGCTCCTACGGGTCTTGCTGGCAGCTCGAATGCCGCCGCTCCGCTGAGCTTTGGACGCGACGTGTTGCCCGTGCTGGCCCGCGCCGGCTGCGCGGCCGGCACGTGCCACGCGAAACCTGAGGGACAAAATGGCTTCAAGCTGTCCGTGTTCTCCTACGACCCCAAGCACGATTACGCCGAGATCGTGAAGGACACCCGCGGTCGCCGCGTTTTCCCGGCGGCATCGGACGAAAGCCTGCTGCTCCGGAAGCCGCTGGGACTCGTGGCGCATGAGGGCGGCAAACGCTTCGAGGTTGGCTCGGAAACTCACCTGCTGCTGCGTCGCTGGATTCAGGAGGGCATGTCGTTCGCACTCACGAACGAACCTTCACTGGAACGTCTCACCATCTTCCCGAACGAACGGCGTTACCAGCACGGCGCCTCCCAACGGCTGCGCCTGGAAGCAGTTTATTCCGACGGCTCAGTCCGCGACGTGACCCGGCTGGCGGCCTTCGAGTCGAACGACAAGGAAATCGCGCAGGTGGACGAATCAGGCCGGCTGAGCGTGGGCCAGATTACGGGTCAGGGCGTGATCGTGGCGCGTTACATGGGGCTGGTTGCAGCTTCCCGGGTGGTGGTTCCCTCCGAACGGGTCCTGCCGGTGGAACAGTTTACCACCCTGCCCCGCCAAAACTTCATCGATGACCTAGCCTACGCCCAGTTCCAGCGGCTGGGATTGTTTCCGTCGGACCTGTCCTCGGATGTCGAGTTCCTGCGGCGTGCTTCACTGGACGCGTTGGGAGTCTTGCCCACGCCGGCTGACGTAAATGCAGTGCTCGCTTGGAGTGGAAAGCCGGACAGGTCGACCGAGGTAAGTCAGTCCGGGCCCGCCCTCACCCCGGCCCTCTCCCCCGGGGAGAGGGGGAAGGTAACGGCGCCGGCCGACTCCACCCGCACCTCGCCTCGCTTCAGTCCAACGCCGGACAGTCCTCGTCAGTCAGATGCCGGAATCAGGACTGGCGCAACGGGCGACTCCCTCTCCTCGGGGAAGAGGGCCGGGGTGAGGGCGGGCTCACCTAGCGAAGCTCTTGAAGCGGAAGTCCAAGCCCGCCGCCGCGCCCTGATCGACCAACTGCTCGAGCGGCCGGAGTTCGCCGACTACTGGGCCAACAAATGGGCCGACCTGCTGCGGCCGAATCCCGACCGAGTGGGCGTGAAGAGCGTGCTGACGCTCGACGAATGGCTGCGGGCCAGCTTCCGCGCCGACAAACCCTACGACCAGTTCGTCCGTGAAATCCTGCTGACCGAAGGCTCGAACCACCGCGACGGCCCCGCCGTGGTTTATCGCGACCGGCGCGATCCGCCGGAACTCACGACGATGTTCAGCCAGCTCTTCCTCGGCACCCGGCTGGAGTGCGCGAAGTGCCATCATCATCCGAACGAGAAATGGAGCCAGGACGACTTCTACCAGTTCGCCGCGTTCTTCGGGCCCGTGAAACAGAAAGGTGCCGGCCTTTCGCCGCCGATCTCGGCCGGCCGCGAGACGTTTTACTTCGCCCCGGGCGGCGAGGTGAAACATCCCGTCACCGGCAAAGTGATGTCGCCCCGCGCCCCCGACGGCCCGGTGCTGAAGCCGGCGGACGGCACCGATCCGCGCGCGGCGCTTGCCGATTGGCTGACCTCGACCAACAACCCGTTCTTCGCGCGGGCGGCAGTAAACCGGGTCTGGGCGACGTTCTTCGGCCGCGGCCTGGTGGAACCGGTGGACGACTTCCGCAGCTCGAATCCGTGTGTCAACGAACCGCTGCTCGACGCGCTGGCCGCCGACTTCGCCGCCCACGGCTACCACCTGAAGAACCTGATCCGAACGATCGTCGGGTCGCGGCTTTACCAGCTCAGCTCGACCCCCAACGAATCGAACCTGGCCGACACCAAGAACTTCTCCCGCGCCTATCGTCGCCGCCTGCCGGCCGAGGTGCTGCTGGATGCCGTGAACGACGCCACGGGCGTGCCCGACACCTTCGTGGCGACGGCCCCGGGCACCCGCGCGATGCAGACGTGGAGCTACAAGATCGAGTCACCCTTCATGGACGCCTTCACCCGGCCGAATCCCAGCAGCGATCCGCCGTGCGAACGCGACCGGCAGATGAGCGTGGTGCAGTCGCTGCACCTGATGAACGCGCAAAACCTCCAGGCAAAACTCAGCAACCCCGCCGGCCGTGTCCGAAAGCTGGCCGAGGGCGCCAGGCCACCCCCGGAGGTGGTCCATGAACTTTACCTGTCGACGCTTGGCCGCCCACCGACGACCGCGGAGCTCCAAGTGGCGACCGCCGCGTTCAGCGCGAAGAACGCCACGCGCCAGACCGCGACGGAGGACGTCTTCTGGGCGCTGCTGAACTCGCCGGAGTTTGTGTTCAACCACTGAAGTGAATGCAAGGAGCGCGCCCGCCTTCGTCCGCGAGTTCGTCCGCGAGTTCGTTTCCTCGGACTTCGACGCGGACGAAGGCGTCCATGCTCCCGTTACCGTTTCGCCAACCGCTCGCGTTTCAGATACGCCCCGCACGTCTCCCGGATCACCAGGGACGGCGTGAGCAGTTGGCTGCGGGGCGGAAGCGATGGTTCTGCGATTCGGTCCAGCATGGCGCGCATCGCGGCGACGGCGATCTCGCGGCAGGGCTGGTGGATGGTTGTGAGCGGCTGCAACAGGAGCGTGGCGTAGCGCACGTTGTCGAAGCCGGCGAGGCGGATGTCTTCCGGCACGCGATGCCCCTCCCGCTGCAAGGTGCGCAGCAGTTCCGCGGCGGTGTGGTCGTTCGCGCAGAGGAGGACATCCCACCGGCGCCCGGCCATCAGCTTCCGCACAAACTTGGCATCGGCCGGGTCGCCCAGGTTGACCCACTGCGGCGACAGTTCCCTGCCCTCGGTCGCGATGGCGGCCCGCGCCCCGGCGATCCGGGCGTCGACCGTGGACGCCGAATTGGGCCGGGCGACGAAAGCGAAACGCTCGCAACCCAGCTTCAGGAAATGCTCCGCCAACAGGAACCCGGCCGCCATGTTGTCGAGGCCCACGAGGTCGAAGTCGCTGCGCTTCGGAAAGGGACCAAGGTCGCGGTCGATCAAGATGACCGGAATCCCGGCCATGCGCAGGCGTTCGGCGATTTCGCGGTTGGCCTCTTCGCGCCGGGGAATCAGCTCGAACGGGGCGAAAAACACGCCGCTCACCCGGCGCTCGGTAAACTGCTGACAAATCTGGCGGGCCTGTTCGAGGCTGAGATCGGCATCATGCCGCGGGTGCTCCGAGCCGCCCCAGAGCAAGCCGTAGTCCTGGGCGCGGGCCACGCCCGCAAGTTCGCCACAGATGAGTTCGAAGATCTCCGTCCGGCCAAGTCCGGGAATGAGCAGTCCAAGCTGCCGCGTGGAGCCCGCCATCGCCGACTGCGGGCGCACGAAGCTGCCGGACCCCATGCGGCGTTCGATCAATCCCTCCGCCTCAAGATCCCGCAGCGCCCGGATCACCGTCGGGCGCGACACCGCGTGCTGCCGCACCAACTGCGCCTCGCTCGGCAGCCGTGCTCCAACCGCGTGACGGCCGGCCAAGATCGCCTGCCTCAGCTCCTGCGAGATGCGCCGATGCTTTGGTTCCGATTCGGACATGCCGCCATCAGGCCGCACCTGTCACTGTCAGGTCAACCACCTGTCAGCACAGGAATCTGACAGGTGAGCGAGAACTGGATTGGCGCAGCGGCCAGACTAGGCGATGAAGGAGGTGCTCCACCGGGAACTACGGGCAGCCCGCTTTTGGGGGCGGCCGCCAGCGAACTCCGGAGCAACGATATGCGTGCGATGCGAACCTTCATCTGTGCCTGTGCGGCGTTGGCCGGATGGGCGGCGGCCTTCGCGGCGGAACCGACGACGGACTTCCATCAACGTTGGCGTCCCCAGTTCCATTTCACGGCCGTTGACACGTGGATGAATGACCCGAACGGGATGGTGTTCTACGACGGGGAATATCACCTGTTCTACCAGAACAACCCCTTCGGCAACCGATGGGGGCACATGAGCTGGGCGCACGCGGTGAGCCGGAACCTCACGCACTGGGAGCACCTGCCGCTGGCGTTGGCGGAGGAGAACGGCGTGATGATCTTCTCCGGCAGCGCCGTGGTGGATTGGAAGAATACCAGCGGCTTCGGCCGCGATGGCAAGCCGCCGCTCATCGCGATCTACACCGGCCACTACACGACCCGGCCGCTCCAGAACCAGCACCTCGCCTACAGCAATGACAAGGGGCGGACGTGGACGAAGTTCGCCGGCAATCCGGTGCTCGACCTGAAGATGGCGGACTTCCGCGATCCCAAGGTCATGTGGCACGAGCCGACTTCGCGCTGGGTGATGACCGTGGCGTTGCCCAAGGAAGCCAAGGTGCATTTCTACGCCTCGCCGGACCTCAAGCGCTGGAACTACGTCGGCGAGTTTGGTGGGGCCGGAGCTACGAACGGGCTTTGGGAATGCCCCGACCTGTTCCCGCTGCGGGTCGAAGGCGGCGGTTCCAAGTGGGTGCTCATCGTGAACATCAATCCCGGAGGCCCCGCAGGGGGCTCGGGCTGCCAGTATTTCGTGGGTGAGTTTGACGGCAGACGCTTCGTTGCCGACGCCCCCGCCGGCTCTGCCAAGCAGGCGGCGCTCTGGGCCGATTTCGGACGCGACTTCTACGCCGCCGTTTCCTGGAGCGACATCCCAAGGCGCGACGGACGCCGGCTCTGGCTCGGCTGGATGAGCAACTGGGACTACGCCAACGACGTGCCCACGCTGCCGTGGCGCAGCGCCATGACTGTGCCGCGTCAACTCGAGCTCCGCCAGACGCCGGCGGGATTCCGCCTGCTGCAACGGCCCGTGCGCGAATTGGCCAAACTCCGGATCGGCGGTGATTCGTTGCGACGGGCCAACCTCGCCGCAGCCAACGCCTGGCTGGTGAAGCAGTCCGTGCCTTCGGGTCTGGCCGAGTTGGACCTGCGGCTGGATGGGGTTCCACGTTCCGGTGCGATCGCGCTGGTGTGCCGCCACGGCAGCACCGGAGAAACCCGGGTCGAAGCCGACTTCAAGGCCGGGACCCTCCGCATCGACCGGAGCCGCTCTGGCCGGAGCGACTTCAGTCCCGCCTTCGCCGCGGTTCATACCGCGCCCCTGCGGATCTTGAACGGCAAGCTCGAACTGAGACTCCTGCTCGACACCTCGTCCGTGGAGGTCTTCGCACAAGGTGGCGAGAGCGTGCTGACCGACCTCATGCTGCCCGACTCGCCGGAGCTGACATTGTCGCTGGCCGAAACCGGCGACCTTGCTAACGTCCGCGTAGATTCCCTGTCGCTGTGGCCATTGAAGCCAGCACCATCCGTCCTGAAAAAGTCCAAGCCATGAATGCCTCTCCAAGTTCCCGGCGGCCGTTGCGGGTCTCCGGCTTCACCCTGATCGAGCTGCTCGTCGTCATCGCCATCATCGCCATCCTGGCCGGGATGCTGCTGCCCGCGCTGTCGCGGGCCAAAGCCAAGGGCGAGGCGATCTCGTGCATGAACAACCTACGCCAGATCGCCCTGCTCATGCGCTTCTACACGGACGAATACAACGACACCTATCCGGGCCACCGTAACGGCAATCTCCCCGGCTTCCCCGGCGGCACCGTCATCCTGACCAACTGGTGGGGCGTCACGATTCAGGGCTACGGCAAGAGCCAGCAGTCCAATCTGTTCCGCTGTCCGAGCCTGAAATCCAAGCGGCTCGACAACGGCGTCGCGTGGCAGTGGCGTTACGACTCCCACATGGTGGGCTACGGGATGAACGCCTTCTTCCTCGGCCGGTATCCCTACATGCCGGAGACCGTGACCGTGAGCGGCATTTCCTTCTCCACCGCGGCGTGGTTCAAGCGGACCGCCGTCGTGAGTCCGTCGCACACGCTGGAAGTCGGCGAGGCGATGCCCACGTCCAACCGGGAGTGGAGCAGCAGCCTGTGGTGGCCGTCGTCGTGCATGGACGCCAAGGCCTCGACCACGCGCGGCTTCGAGGGGATTGATTTCCTGCGGCACAAGACCGGCGGCTCGGTGAGCTTTGCCGACGGCCATGCGGAAATCCGCAAGGACCGGCTGATCAACCCGCCGGCCGACCCGATCAGCGGCAACGCCAAGGCGCTGATCAACTCCGAGTTCTGGGATCCGCTCAACCGCGGCCGGCGGTAAACCCGGCAGTCCCACAAGCCACCAGTCCGTTGAAACTCCGCGCCCGCCGCGGCCGGGGTGACCTTTGCCTCGACCTACCGAATTCCACCGCTCCGACCCGACTCAACCTGCATGAAACACCGCATCTTTATCTGGTCCCTGACCTCGGCGTTGGCCGGGTTCCTCTTCGGCTTCGACACCGTGGTCATCTCCGGCGCCGAGAAAACCATCCAGGCGCTCTGGAAACTGACGCCGTTCCTGCACGGCGTCGCGATGGCCTCGGCGCTCTATGGAACGGTGCTTGGATCCCTGCTGGGTGGCTGGCCTACGGACCGTTTTGGGCGGCGTCCGACCCTTCTGTCCATCGGGGTGCTCTACTTCGTGTCCGCCGTCTGGTCTGGACTCGCGACGGACGCCTATTCCTTCATCATCGCCCGCTTCATCGGCGGCATTGGCGTCGGCGTCTCCACCATTGCTGCGCCGCTGTTCATTTCCGAAATCGCGCCGCCGGCCAAACGCGGCCAGCTCGCGGGGATGTTTCAGTTCAACATCGTCTTCGGCATCGTGATCGCCTTCCTCTCCAACGCCCTGCTCGCCGGCATCGGCGAAAACGCCTGGCGTTGGATGCTGGGTGTCGCCGCGATCCCGTCCGTGCTCTATACGCTGCTGTGTTTCGGTCTGCCCGAAAGCCCGCGCTGGCTGCTGGGCCGGAAAGGCGATCGCCAACGCGGCATCGGGGTCCTCCGACTGATCCAGCCCGACGCGACCGCCGCCGAAATCGAGGCCGAAGCGGACGGCATCATGGCGGCGTCGAACGAAGAGGGCATCAGCCGGGGCTTTTGGCGCTGGAACCTCCGCGTCCCGATCCTGCTGGCGATCTTCATCGCCTTCTTCAACCAACTCTCCGGCATCAACGCCATCCTCTACTTCGCCCCCCGCATCTTCGAACTTACCGGGCTTGGCGCCAAGGCCGCCCTGCTCCAGTCGGTCGGCATCGGCATCACCAACCTGGTCTTCACCTTCGTCGGTCTCTGGCTCATCGACCGGCTCGGGCGCCGCACGCTGCTCTACATCGGTTCGTTCGGCTACATCGCCTCGCTCGGGCTGGTTTCGTGGGCCTTCTTCACCCAGCACTTCGCCATCGTCCCGGCCTGCATCTTCGCCTTCATCGCCGCCCACGCCATCGGCCAAGGCGCGGTCATCTGGGTGTTCATCTCGGAAATCTTCCCGAACCGGCAGCGCGCGGAAGGCCAGGCGCTGGGCAGTTTCACGCACTGGATCTTCGCGGCGCTCCTGACCACCTTCTTTCCCCAGATGGTTGATTCCTTCGCGCCCGGCTACGTCTTCCTGTTCTTTTGCGCCATGATGGTGCTGCAGTTGGTCTGGGTGAAACTGATGGTCCCGGAGACCAAGGGTGTCCCCTTGGAAGAGATTCAACATCGCCTTGGCGTCAGCCACGAATGAACGCACAGCCCAACGTCGTCAGCGTCGGCGAAGTGCTCTGGGACCTGCTGCCGTCCGGGCCGCAGCTCGGCGGCGCACCCGCCAACTTTGCCGCGCACATCCAGGCGCTCGGCGCGAACGCCAGCCTCGTTTCCCGCGTGGGCCAGGACCGCCTGGGCGATGAGGCGATCCGCCTACTCAATGCCCGGGCACTCGACGTGACCCATGTCGCCCGCGATCCGCACCGTCCCACGGGAACGGTCGCCGTGAAGGTGGGAGCGGCGGGCCAGCCGCGCTTCGAAATCATCGAAGGCGTGGCCTGGGACCTGATCGATGCGACCAGCGAGGCCGGACAGCGGGTCGCGGTCGCCGACGCGGTCTGCTTCGGTTCCCTGGCCCAGCGCTCGCCCGACTCCCGCCGCGCCATCCGACACTTGGTGGCGGCCAGCTCGGCGGAGATCCTGCGCGTTTTCGACATCAACCTGCGCGCACCGTTCCACTCTCCTGAGATCATCCATGCATCGCTGGCGCTGGCCAACATGCTGAAACTGAACGAGACCGAACTGCCGATCATGGCCGCCCAGTTCAGCCTGCGCGGTTCGGTTGAAGAGCAGATTGAAGCCCTCGCCGAGCGCTTCGAACTGGATGTGGTTGCCCTCACGCTGGGGGCCGCCGGCAGCCGCCTGTTGCGGGACGGCGAATGGGCGGAGGAACCGGGCCGCACGATCCGGGTGAAAGACGCCGTCGGGGCGGGCGACTCCTTCACGGCCGCCCTCGTCATGGGACTGTTGCTGGACTGGCCCACCCCGAAACTGCTCGCCGCCGCGACCGACATCGCGGCGTTCGTCTGCACCCAGGCCGGGGCGACTCCAGAGTTACCAGCCGCCCTGATCGCCCCATTTCGAGCGCCGCCCGGCGTGGCCCGCGCCTAACCCCTTCACCGGGCGAGGTGGTCGCGGGCAGTGCGCACTCGCGCGACGGCCTCGTCCACGCTGGCGCCGGTCGCGGTGATGTGGCCCATCTTACGGCCTTTGCGCGGTTCCGCCTTGCCGTAGAGATGCAGCTTCACGAGCGGATCGGTGAGGGCCGCCGTCCAATCGGGCGTTCCGCCCGCGGCGAACCAGACGTCGCCGAGCAGATTGCACATGGCGGTGGGCCGGCGGAGTTCCGTCGAGCCCAGCGGCAGACCGCACACCGCGCGCAGCTGTTGTTCGAACTGGCTCGTGACGCAGCCATCGATGGTCAGGTGCCCCGAGTTGTGGGTGCGGGGCGCGAGCTCGTTGACGAGCAGCCGTCCGTCGCGCGTGACGAACATCTCCACCGTGAGCAAGCCCACGACCTTCAGCGCTTCGAGAATGCCACGGGCGAGCTCCCGGGCCTGTTGCTCCAGGGCCGGGGCGATCGCCGCCGGGGCGAAGGTCACATCCAGAATGTGCTGGGCGTGGGCGTTTTCGAAAACCGGAAAGGCCGCGAACTGGCCGGCCAGCGTCCGGGCCGCGATGACGCTGACCTCCTTGTCGAAGTCCACGAAGGCTTCGTAGATTCCTTCCGCGCCGTTCAGATTGGCGAACGCGGCCGGCAGCTCGGCGGCGGAGCGGAGTTTCTGCTGCCCCTTGCCGTCGTAACCGAAGCTCGACGTCTTCAACACGGCCGGCAGGCCCAAATCGCGCGCGGCGGCCTCGAGGTCCGCCTGGGACCGGATGCGCCGGAAGTGCGTCACGGGAAAACCGTGTTCGCTGAGAAAGGTCTTTTCGCGGAGCCGATGCTGGGTGAGGTGCAGGACTTCGCCATCCGGCCGAACCGGGACGATCTCCGCGCAGGCATGGCTGGTGACGCTGGGAACGTTCTCGAACTCGAACGTGACCACGCTCACGCCGCGGGCGAAGTCGCGGACCCGGTCGAGATCTTCGTAAGGGCCCACGATTTCCAGATCGCCGACCTGCCCGGCCGGGGTGTCCGAATCCGGTGAGTAGATGTGCACGCGGTAGCCGAGCCGCCGGGCCGCGATGGTGAACATGCGGCCAAGCTGTCCGCTGCCCAGCACGCCAAGGGTGGCGCCGGGAAGAATGGGTCCTGCTGCCATTGAAAGCGGCGAGTCTAGGCAGCAATTCCCGGTGGCGGCAATGCCGGCTTCCACGACGTCCAGCGGCTTGCGATCCGGGCGGCGTTGTGACCCCATTGGCCCATGAACCGCCGCCAATTTCTCCGGTCCGCCGCCGCCGTGGCTGTCACCGGCCCAGTCCTCGCCGCCGAGGTCAAATACGTGCCGCCCGTCCTGACGCCGCCGCTGGTGGGATCACAGCTTTACGGCTGGGGCCAATACTATCAGCGCGACGGCAAGAACCTCGACGATCATCTTGACGATGTCTTTTCGGCCCTGCGCGACGCCGGCTACGACTACGCCGAGGGCTCACTCGACACGGCCACGCCGGAAAACAACGCCAAGCTGGCCGAGCGGCTGAAGAAGAAGGGCCTGAAGCCGGTGAGCCTCTACACTGGCGGCGCGATGCATGTGCTCGGCAAGGCGAGCCAGACGGCCGAACGGATTGCCGTGGCGGCCAGGGAGGCGGCCAAGGCCGGATTCGGCATCATCAACTTCAATCCCGACCCCATCGGACGGAACAAGACCAACGCGGAATTAGAGATCCAGGCCGATGCTCTGCGCGAGTTGGGCGAAGAAATTGAAAAGCTGGGTGTCCGGCTTGGCCTTCACCACCACACTCCGGAGCTCGCGAACGGGGCGAAGGAATTTCACCACAACTTCCAGAAGTGTCCCGCCAGCCGGGTGGGCTTCTGCTACGACGTCCATTGGGTCTTTCGCGGCGGCATCGCGCCGATGGACTGCCTCCGCCAATACGGCGACCGGATCGTCTCGTGGCATCTGCGCCAGAGCCGGGAAAAGATCTGGTGGGAGGACCTGGACACGGGCGACATCGACTACGGGGCCATCGCGGCGTTTGTGCGGGAGAAACGGCTGCCGCGCTTCTACACGGTGGAACTGGCGCTGGAAGGCGGCACCAAGATCACCCGGGACTCCGTGGCCAACCACGCCCGTAGCCGGGACTTTGTGAAGCGGGTGCTCGGTGCCTGAGCCGGGCAGCAGGTGGGTTGAACTCGATTCGGCGTTGAATCAACCGTCCCAGCCGATACGTTGCCCCCATGTCCGCCGGGCAAACTTCGCGCAACCATTCCGGGTTGCCGGTGTTGGCCTGTGCGTCCGCACAACGCCACCGAATCTGACCATGAACGTCCGCCAGCTTCCGCATCGTGCCGCCCGCCAGGCCGGCTTCACGCTCATCGAAATCATGATCGTCGTCATGATCATCGGCCTGCTGGCCATGATCGCGATTCCGGCGGTGGGCAACTCGATGGCGACCGCCCGCTACACTTCGATCATCAATAACCTCCGGGTGATCCAGAACCAGAAGCAGCTCTGGGCGGCCCAGGAGAAAAAGGGCGACAATGACAGCCCCAGCGAAGCCGACCTCGCCCCCTACTTCAACACCGGCAAGTTCCCCACCTCGGTCATGGGCGAAACCTACAACATCAATCCGGTGGGGCAGAATCCGACCGCGACCCTGTCCTCGCGGCTCAAGATGGCCAAGAAGGTCATCGAGGCCGGTGGCCAGGTGACGTTGGAGGAGAACTGACCGTCAGCAGTAGAGTCCCGACTCCAAACGCCCGGTTCAGCCGGGCGTTTTCTTTTTTTCGACTGCCATGTTCCGCGCATTGCCAAACGGCGGCCGACTCTGGCCGAATGGAGCCATGTGCTCCCGCTGGATTCAGTCCCTTCTTTTTGCGTGCGTCCTTGGTTCTGTTCAGGCGGCCGACTTCAGGGTCGGCCTGATCGGGCTCGATACGTCCCACGTCACTGCCTTCACTGGGATTCTCAACGATCCCAAGGCCAAGGATTTTGTTCCGGGCGCCCGGGTTGTCGCCGGTTTCAAGGGCGGCAGTCCGGACATCGAGTCGAGCTGGTCGCGGGTGGAGGAATACACCAGGATCCTGCGCGAAAAATACGGTGTCACGATCTACGACAGCATCGAGGAACTCTGCCGGAACGCGGACGTCGTCATGATCGAAAGCGTGGACGGCCGACCCCACTTGGCCCAGCTGAAGCCGGTCCTCGCCGCCCGGAAGCCCGTTTACCTCGACAAGCCGGTTGCTGGATCTTTGAAAGACGCACTCGAAGTGTTCCGGCTCGCCAAGAAAGCCAGGGTCCCGATTTTCACGGCTTCCTCACTGAGGTTCGCGACGAACACGCTCGCGGTCCGGGGCGGCGCCATCGGCACCGTCACCAACGCATGGTGCGGCAGCCCCGCCCATCTGGAAGAGACGCATCCCGACCTGTTCTGGTATGGCGTCCACGGCTGCGAATCCCTCTTCACGGTCATGGGCACCGGCTGCGTCTCCGTGAAGCGAGGGACCACCGCCGACGGCAAGATCGAGGTCGTGGGCAAGTGGAAGGGCGGGCGCACCGGAACCTTCCGTGAAGTCGAAGGTTACAAGGGCCACGCGGAAGGCACGAAGGGCTCGATGGATGTCGGCGCCTATGACGGTTACGCGCCGTTGGTCGCCGCGGCGGTGAAGTTCTTTAAAACCGGCGTGTCGCCCGTAGCGCCCGAGGAAACCATCGAGATCTTCGCCTTCATGGAAGCCGCGGACGAAAGCAAACGCCGGGGCGGTGCCGAAGTGACGTTAAAGGAGGTCCTGAAGAAAGCCCGCGGCAAGTGACCGATCGTTCCCGAAAGTGAAAACGGGAATCGCACGTTCGCAGCCGAGCCGATTCCCGCGTCTAATGTCCGGTCTGGACTGACCGCCGTTTACATCATCGCCGCGCGCACCCACGTGACCAACCCCTGCCAGGCCTGCAGGAATTGCACGGTCGTGTAAGCCAGCCAGCCGAGCGCGGCCAGGCCGCATGCCATCAGGCACCAGGTGAGGGCCCGTTCCGCCACGACCTCACGCGTTTCTGCCATCGTCACCCGCCAAAGGCTTTCGGTCGGCGCGGGCAAAGCCTGCTTCCTCTGCGGTGCCCGCAGGCGGATCCGCGGCGTGCCGGGCCGGTTTCCCGGCACGGCCAATTTGGACCGATTCCGGGGAGCCGCCACCGTGTCCATCACCTGTTCCAGCACGTTCAGTTTCGGGGATTGCTCAATAGGTATTGATAAGTGCGGTGGGCTTGGCAGGCTTGGGGCATGAAGTGTCAGCATTGTGGCAGTGCAGCGGTGGTGAAGAACG
>JAYUSF010000197.1:0-15854 GCA_043755815.1 Verrucomicrobiota bacterium | reverse complement strand
TGTGCTGCTCCAACTCGACGCCCTCGACGCTGGCCATGGCCACGCGCACGGAGAAGGGCACCACCATGACTGCGGACACGATCACGGGCATGACCATGGCCACGAACCCGCTGCCGAGCATGCCGGTGACCATGACCACGGGCACGAGCACGCCCACGGGGACGGTCACGATTGCCACGGGGGACTGCATGGCGCCCTGCATGAGGCGGAGGAGGTTGCCGAGGATCTCTTCGGAAAGATCGCCAGTTCCGTTCGCAGCGGCGGCCTGCTCAAGCCGGGCAAGAGCTTCTACAAGCTCTTGCTCGGCGAAGATGGGACGAGCTTCCGGGTGGCGATTTCCGAGCACGGCAACTACGCGTTGTTCACGCAGCACGGCCTTGGTGAGTTCAACGGCAAACTGCTCAAGGGCGACGCCGAGATCGAGCCGGAGCATGTCCATGAACACGGCGGCCATCACCACGCCCACGAGCACGACGAAACCGTGACCAGCGTTGGCATCGAGGAGAAACGGGAACTGGACCCGAAGCGGCTCAATTCCTGGCTCAGCGAGCTGCTCCAGACCAAGGGACAGGACATCTTTCGCATGAAGGGAATCCTGAACCTCAAAGGCCAGAGCCGCCGCTTTGTCTTCCAGGGTGTCCACATGCTCTTCGAGGGCCAGCCGGACCGCGAGTGGAAGGCCGACGAAACCCGCAGGAGCCAGCTCGTGTTCATCGGTCGCAACCTCGACCGCGAGGCGCTGAACGCGGGATTCCGCCGCTGCCTGGCCTAAGCCGGGCAGGCTAATCGTGGCGTCGCGCCGAGCGTCGGGCGACCGCCTGTTCCAGCGCCGTCAACTCCGCCGCCGCAATGGCACGGTAGTCGTAGCGTTCGACGAACGCCCGGCCGCGGATCGCCTGTTCAAGGGCAGCTTCCGGATGGTCCAGCCAGTGGTTCACCCGCTCCGCGGCCTTGAGCGGATCGCCCAGCGGGACGAGGTCCAACTGGCCGGGGAACACCTGGTCGAAGATCGGCAGGTGCATCGCCACGACGGGCAGGCCGAAGGCGAGATATTCGGTGACGGAAAGCCCCCAGCCCTCTTCCCGCGACAGGCTCAAGCCCACGCGGCATTGCGGGAGCAGCGCGTCCTTTTCGGGGTCCGGTATGCCGCCAGTGAACGTGACGGCACCGTTCTCCGGAGTCATTCCAAACGCGGCGAAGCGGCGTTGCAGTTCGGCCCGGTGGGCGCCTTCGCCGATCACGAGCAGGCGCGCTTCGGGATGCCGTTGGCGCACGGCCTGCCACAGCGGAGGTGCGTCAAAGACGCCCTTGTGTTCATGCACGCGCCCCAGCAGCACGGCGTCGAAACGCTTCGGCGTGTCCGGCGAAAACCGGAGCTGCTGCAGGTCGAGGCCGTAGCCGATCGTCTGCACATCGCGCGGCTTCAGACCAAGCCGGCGCTGCAACTCCGCGAAATCCGCTGTGATCGGCGGCGTGCTGACGACGATGAGGTCGGCGTGGCGGTGGAGCAGCCGTGTGCTCCAGCGTTCGGTCGTCACGTAGAGTTTATCGAAGAACCCCGAGTGCTTTCGCTGTAAGCCAACAACGTGGTGAATTTTGACGGCCATGGCGGTTCCTTGGCGGCGGCTGATCACTAAGGCGGAGTAGACTTCGAAGAATGCCTGTGCGCAGGCGTAAACTGCATCATAGTGTTCAGGCAAGCGTGTGAAATGGCTGGTCACCATTCGCCAGACAAAGGCTGGGAAACTTCGCCACGTCTGCTCCAACTTCCCTGTCGAGTCGAACACGTTATCGCTGCTGATAAGCCGAGAATTGGGGAAAAGAACGCGAAAACTAGGAAACGCAGCCTTTCCAATCAGAAAATCAACCGTATGCCGTTTCTCGATCCAATCAGATGTAACCCCGGCGAAATGTCGCTGCACGCCGGAAATCGAATGGGCGTCGTTGACCGAGTTGTAAACGATGAGGATGCGCACGGACGGGTGACATTGGCGGGCGGCACGGGGCGGTCGCAAGCAGCTTCTCCCGGAGCGCCGGGCAAGCGGGACGCTTGCGGCACGGCCGGCGTGAGGCTGGCGCTACGGTGTGGCGCAAGCCTTCGGCTCGCCGTTTCGCCGGCGTCCCGCCGGCCACGCCTCCATCCGGCTTGGAATCCAGCCGCGGCTTCCTCAACCTTTCGCCCATGAACGTCCCGACAGCGTCCGCAGAACCACGCCGGCTCAACGTGGGCTGTGGTATCGATATTCGACCCGGCTGGGTGAACCTCGACGTGGTGGACTACGGCGGGAACATTCTCACCGACCTGAACCGCTATCCCTGGCCGTTCCCGGACTCGCACTTCGACGAGGTGCTCGCGAGCCACATCCTGGAGCATCTGCCCAACTTCAACGCCGTCATCACCGAGCTCTGGCGGATCTCCAAGCCAGGAGCGCTCATTACGGTCCGGGTCCCGTTTTTCCTGAGCACGAAATACTATTCCGAGCCGGACCATCGAACTCCGTTCGGCATTCGATCCTTCGACAATTACGAAGATTTTTCGGGCCGAAGACTGCGCTTTTATGAGCGTTGGAAGTTACGGCAGACTACCAATTATGGCAGCCCTGCGAAATTCGTCGTAGAGTCGAAGAGATTTCATTTTTCAAATTTCACAGTGCTGCGTTGGCTCAATTGCATCCTCAATATTGAACCAGTGATATTTGAGCGGTTCTTTGCGACTTGGCTAACTCCCGAGGAAGTGTTTTTCCAACTGCGAGTCGTCAAAAACGTAAAGCAGTGAGGTTTTATTCCTGACGGCTCAATCCGATTCCTCCGCAATAGAAATGCCGGGTTACGGAGCCGTCAGTTCGACAATGCGGTAGAGTTTTTGGGAGCCGCCGCGAGTGTCGTCAAAAACCGAGTCGTTTCCGCCAGAGCCAACCACAGGCGCCTTTAAGTTGGTCCATGTTTCACTGGTATTGTCTTTCCACTGAACTTGGTAGATTTTGCCTGCGCTCGAGGTCCAAGACACTTCGACGGCCGGAGTTGCTCGGGCGACCAAGGGAAGTTCTTCTCCAAATCCATCAAGTTCTAGAATCCTTGGACCGTTCAGAGCTGGCTTACTTGTGGCTCGAAACTCCGCCCGAAACTCCTGTGCGGTAACTGCGGTAATGTTCGCTTCGGTTAAAAGCACGTCCGAGAATTTCAGGAAAGTATAGGGGTGAGTTGCAGAATAGGAGTAGAGCAGTTTGTCGAAAGTCCCGGAGCCCGGGGTTTTTGCGAAGAGGAGAAATTCGCCAAACTCACGCTGATTCGCGTATTGAGGTCCGTCGCCCGCCGCATATAGCCGGAAGGATTTAATTGTAACGGGCGCGGCAGTGCGCCACTCGACAAAGTGGGCAAAGCCGTGAGGTTTCCCGTCGGCGAAAACGACACTCCCAGGTTCCAGTGGCAGGCCTGGCAAATCTGTCCCAAATATGTTGAGAGGATTGTAAGGCCTCCCATCGAAATACAGGTCCACCTCGCTGGCGGAGGTTACGACCGTGCCCTTGGACTGGTCCCAAAGGTCGTTGCGGGAACCGATGTGCGGGGCTTCGACCTTCTCGCCAAAGCCGTCGATTTCCAGAATGCGCGGACCGCTAAACGCGCTGAGCCCTCGATCAATAAATTCCGCCCGAAACTCCTGGGCGACGACGTCGGGGACGGATTGATTGACGACGACATAATTGGCGGCATCAACGAATGCGTAAGGATGCCCAGGAGTGACGTCTGCCAGGACGGTGTTGAACTCTGAAGCAGAGCCGGTTTTCGCACGGATCACGACACGTTCAAACTCACGTTGATTGTTGAAAACTGGTCCGTCACCGGCGGCAAGAACCTTCAGGCTGGACACCTTCACTGGTGCCGCCGTTTTCCATTCGACGAAATGGGTGAATCCAGATGTGCGACCATTCACGAAAGTGAAAGAACCAGCTTCAGTTCCGGTTCCCGCCGGGGTGCCGCCAAACATCGCTTCAGGCTGGAACTTCGACCCGCTAAAATGGGTTGCGGCGGTGCTAGAACGCAAAATGACTGTTCCCGCACTTATGTCCCAAAGATCGGTGGTCGTGCCATATTCTGCAGCGCTCGATGCAAACGCAAACAGCCATGAGCAGATGAATGGAAAGGCTGAATTGGGTGACTTCATGGTGTTGATTTGGTAGGTGGAGGATCCTGCTTCGTGTCAAGAGTTCGATGCTCAGTTGAGGCGAACTCGGCAACAACTAGGGCGTTGCCGTAAGGAAAAACAGATCGATATGGATGCGTCAATGCCTCTTCCAAGGAGCATTCTGTCCAACTTCGCATTCCCGTTCGGAATAGGCATCGAACGTTGGACGCACCGAGTCGGCCTGTCCGAAGCAGGTTATCCAGCTCCGGATTGTATCCGGTCGGCACGGTGATAACCAGTCGACCCGAATGGACGAGCAAACTTCGACAGTGGTCGATTGCTTCGAGGATTTTCTCCCCGGATGAACACGCCCCGTCATCGTCAAACCCGATGTGCTCAAACGTGGAGATCGAAATAATCAGATCAAATCTGCGGGACGGCCGGAATTGGATGATGTCGATGTTTGTTACTCCCGGGGCGACCTCGAATTTGTCCACGACCTCATGGTTGATTGGAAGGTAGTGGGAAAGGACGTTTCCCACCTCGAGAATCTGTGCGCCAGGTGCGTGGCCGAGTAACGCTTGGATGATGGGAATTTCGACCATGCGTTCCCCGACCCAAGTCATGTTGTATCGGGCGTAGAAGCAATTTAGAGTTTGCCCGGCGAAACAAAATTCCTGCCGCTTCAAGAACGGAATGACCACCGGGGAAAACAGCAGCCGGAGAGGTTTCCAGACTATTTCGGAAGCCCCGAACCGCTTGATAAACCATCGGGCCCGACCAATCGTCGAGTTGTATAGGTGACTGCTCACTTGGAGGGACAGTGATTTACCTTAAAATTCCCCTGCAAGTCCGATTGCAGCGAAGTTTCCCGATGACGTCAGTTCTCTTAGCGGTTCCAGATTCATTCGTTACATCCTTTGGAGTTTCACTGGCATTTCTGTGGGAGATCACCCGTTTCTTCGACGCCGACCGGGCCAAGTTTTCTCGAGGCGAGGTTCTTACCGCCTGCGCCACAGGAAACATCGTTCCCGTCCCGCGCGGCCGGGGAACGAGCGCGGGACCCAGTGCTTCACCAGTTCGAACTGCGGCGAGAAACGCGTGATCAACTCGCCGACGGTGGCGCCAAACGGCGGACCAAACTCGTCCTGCGGCTGGAGATAGTTCACCGCGAGATAGTGCCCGCCCGGCGGAACCCATTGGGCGACGGACCGGACATAGTCGTCCCGTCGCCCGGGCGGGATGGCGCAGAAGAGCGTGTGTTCGAACAGCCAGTCGAAGGCGTGCGGCGGATTGCCGGTCAGGAAGTCGGCCTGATGAAACGAGACCTCCACCCCGTCATTGTCGGCGGCGCTTGCTTCGGTGACCGCCGACGGGGCAAAGTCGAAGCCTTTCGTATGGAACCCGACCTTGGCCCAGGCTCGGGCATCGTGGCCGCGTCCGCAACCGGGCACGGCGACGGTGCCTCCACGCGCGACGAATTCCGGGTGCTCGCGGAGGAAATCCACCAGGGCGGGTGTCGGTTCACCCTTGTCCCAACGCGTGTCGCGGGCTTGGTAGAGCGCCTCCCAGTCGGTGGGTCGTTCCCAATGCACGCCGGCGGCCAGGATGCGCTCCGCCGAAACGGCGGCCAGGGTGTCCAGAGCCAAGACCGGCGAATGCGCTAGCAAATGGTCGAGCGGATCGCCGCCCGTGGCCACGGCCACACAGCGCGCCCCGATGGCGTGGGCGCATTCGACGTCCGCCTGGGTGTCGCCGATCACGACGATTTCATGGCCGGCGACCGCATGCCCGAGCATCTGGGAGGCGCGCCTCTGCGCCACCGCGGCCAGTTCGTTGCGGCTTTCGTGGTCGTCACCGAATGCGCCGAGCACAAATTCTTCGGCGAGACCGTGTGCCGCGAGCTTCAGGGCGGCACCGACGCGCACATTACCGGTCAGCAAACCGATGAGCGGCGGTTCCGATAGCGCGCGGAGACGGGCGATCAGCTCGGGAACTCCGGGACACGTTTCACCGCGGTGACGTTCCAGTTCCTCGTCGAGCAGGAACAGGTAGGTCGCGAGGAAGCGCTCCAGGTTCTCCGGCGTGTCCGCGAAGCCATGCAGCCGCAGAAACTCCCGCACCAGCGACGTGTCGGTGCGGCCGTGAAACCGCATCGTGGCGGTGCCGCCGGGTTTGCCGAAGGCGAGTTCGGCCGTGCGGGCAAAGGCGCGGACGCCGGCGCCGCCGGTGCGGATCAGGGTGCCATCGATGTCGAACAGAACCACGCGGGTCATGTGGCCGCGAAAGTGCCGGGCGGAAGGCGGGCTGTCGAATCCTCCGGCACACTCGTGCCGGTCTTCACCAACATCCGTGTGGTCCGCGGGCGTTCGTTTGATGCTATGAGCGGCCGACAGCGTCAGGAGACTCGCACCGCCGATGGACTTTGGCCGTTCCGGCGATACGATTTCACTTATCTGTCTTTGATTATGTTCCGGTCCGAATCCGATTCCCGCCTCTTGGTCCGCGCCGTCGTCCTTGCAGTGGCCACCTTGGCGCTGCCGTCGCTGGCCACCGCCGCCGACATCCAGTTCAACCGCGACATCCGGCCGATCCTCTCGGAAAACTGCACGGCCTGTCACGGGCCGGACCCGGCCGCCCGCAAGGCCGCCATGCGGCTCGACACCAAGGAAGGCCTCTTCAAGGAGACCAAGAAGGAAGGTCCTGTCGTCGTGCCCGGCAAACCGGAGCAGAGCGCGCTGTGGAAACGGATTGTCACGGCCGACGAGGACGACCTGATGCCGCCGCCAAAGTCCCACAAGACCCTGAAGCCCGAGCAGAAGGAGCTGTTGAAGAGCTGGATCGTCTCCGGTGCCCAATGGCAGCCCCACTGGGCCTTCCTCAAGCCGGAACGGCCCGCGGTTCCAGATCGTTCCAAATTCAAATCGACGGGGACGAGATTCAAAGTCCAGAATCCGATCGATGCCTTTGTCGCGGCCAAGCTTGCGGAAAAGAAGCTGGCTCCGAATCCCGAAGCCGATCGCCGCACGCTCGCGCGGCGGCTGGCGCTGGACCTGACCGGCCTGCCTCCGAAGCCCGAGGAGGTGGAAACCTTCGTGCAAGACAAGTCGGCCAATTACTACGAAAGCTACGTGAAGCGGCTGATGGATTCGCCGCAGTGGGGCGAACACCGCGGCCGTTACTGGCTCGACGCGGCCCGTTACGCCGACACGCACGGGCTGCACTTCGACAACTACCGCGAGATGTGGCCTTACCGGGACTGGGTCATCCGCGCCTTCAACCGCAACCAACCGTTCGACCGGTTTGTCGTTGAGCAGATCGCCGGCGACCTGCTGGAAAATCCAGCGCAGGAGCAGTTGATCGCCACCGGCTTTCACCGGTGCAACATGACCACCAACGAGGGCGGCACCATCGAGGAGGAAAACCTCTCGATCTACGCCAATGACCGGGTGACGACGACCGGCTGGGTGTTCCTCGGACTGACGGCGAACTGTGCCGCCTGTCACGACCACAAGTTCGATCCCGTCACGCAGAAAGATTTTTACTCGCTCGCCGCCTTCTTCCGCAACACGACCCAGAACGGGTTCGACGGCAACGTGAGGGACGGCCGCAACGCCGCGATCACGGTCGTCACCGATCCGGATGAAAACGCGCGCTGGACCGAACTGCCGGCCCTGACCAAGGCGGCCAAGGAGCGCGTCGAGCGGCGGAAAAAAGAGGCCGGGACCGATTTCGAGAAATGGCTGGCCGCGGCTGCGGCCGCGACGTTCAAAGTGCCGGCCGACGGTCTGCTGGTGCACGCGCCGTTGAACGACGGGGTCGGAAATGAGGCGTCCGGTCTCGCGAAGGGACCGGCGAGGTTCATGGCCCCCGGCAAGGTCGAATGGAAGGCCGACGGAAAACTTGGCCCGGCGCCGCTGATCAAGCCGGGCGCGACCTTCGATCTGGGCAGCGTCGGCGACTTTGAACGCGACCAGGTGTTCAGCTACGGCGCATGGGTCAAGGCGCCCGGCGGACGTTACGAGGCCGTCCTCGCCCGGATGGATCAGGGCGCCGATTTCCGCGGCTGGGATCTCTTTACGCACGACCGCAACTACGCCGTTCATATCGTGAACCGGTGGCCGGAGAACGCGCTCAAGGTGGTCACCACGGACAATCCCCTGAAACCGGGCGAATGGCAGCATGTGTTCGTGACCTACGATGGCTCCAGCAAGGGCGCGGGTCTGAAGCTGTTCATCGATGGCGTGGAGGCGAAAGCGAAGGTTGAGGTGGAAAAGCTCACCGACACGATCCGCAATGACGTCACCTTCCGCGTCGGCCAGCGCAGCAGGGATCAGGTGCTCAACGATGGCCAGGTGCAGGACGTGCGTGTCTACGGACGCAGGCTCGATTCCGCCGAAGTGAAGTCCTTGGCGATCGACGGCGTGCCGCAGGCCCTGCTCGCCGTCGCCGCCGACCGGCGGACCGAGGCACAGAAGCAGAGCCTCCTGTCTCACTATCTCACCACGGTGGATCAGCCGTTTCAGGAGGCGACACGGTTGGTCGCGAGTTTGGAACAAGAGCGCGAGGCGATCCGGAAGAAGTATCCCGTCACGCACATCCAGAGGGAGAAGGAGGGGGCAATGCCGATGGCGAACGTCCTCTTCCGGGGCCAATACGACCAGAAGCGCGACACCGTGACGGCGGCCGTGCCCGCGGCGTTGAACCCGCTCCCGCCGGGCGCACCGACCAACCGGCTCGGGCTTGCGAAGTGGCTGGTCGCCGCCGACAACCCTTTGCTCGCCCGCGTGACGGTGAACCGTTTCTGGCAGGAGGTTTTCGGCGTGGGTCTGGTAAAGACGAGCGAGGACTTCGGCATCATGGGCGATTCGCCGGCGAACCCCGAGCTGCTCGACTGGCTGGCGGTTGAGTTTCGCGAGAGCGGCTGGGACGTGAAGCACCTCTTCCAGCTCATGGTCACCTCGTCGGCCTACCGTCAGAACGCCGTCACGACGAAGGAGAAGCTGGAGAAGGATCCCGGCAACCGCCTGCTCAGCCGCGGCCCACGTTTCCGCATGGACGCCGAGATGGTGCGCGACTACGCGCTCGCCGCGAGCGGCCTGCTCGCCCCGAAGATCGGCGGCCCGAGCGTGAAGCCGTATCAGCCCGACGGCATCTGGGAAGCCGTGGCGATGCCCGAAAGCGACACGAAGAAATACCAGCGCGATTCCGGCGACGCCCTCTACCGGCGGTCGATGTATACCTTCTGGAAACGCGCCGCCCCGCCGGCCTCGATGGACCTCTTCAACGCGCCCAGCCGCGAGGTTTCCTGCGCCCGCCGTGAGCGCACCAACACGCCGCTCCAGGCGCTGGCGACGCTCAACGACCCGCAGTTCGTCGAAGCAGCCAGACATCTGGCGGAACTCGCTTTGCAACGATCCGCCGGCGACACCACCAAGGCCGTCGAATTCATCTCTCAACGTGTCCTCGCCCGGCCATTGAACACCAAGGAAAAGTCGCTGGTGAAGCAGAGCCTCGGCGAGCTGTTGGGTTTCTATTCACAGCAGCCCGACGAGGCGAAGAAGCTGATCTCCGTTGGCGAATCCAAGCCGGCCGAAACCATCGCGGCACCGCAGTTGGCCGCGATGACGATGGTCGCGAACCAGCTGCTGAATCTGGATGAAGTCTTGAACAAGTGAGCCACCCTTCCGATTTCCAATTTCCGTCACCGCACTTTCCATGAGCCTCCTCGACGAATACCGCACGCTGGAAACCCGCCGGCAGTTCTTCACCCGCGGCAAGAACGCGCTGGGCTATGCCGCGCTGACCACCCTGCTGGGCAACCGCCTTTCCGCCTGGGCCGCCGCGCCGGAAGCGGCCGGATCGAATCCGCTCGGCCTGCCGCATTTCGCGCCCAAGGCCAAGCGCGTGATCTACCTGCACATGGTTGGCGGCCCATCGCAGATGGACCTGTGGGACTACAAGCCGCAGATGCAGGAATGGTATGACAAGGACCTGCCCGAGAGCGTCCGCAACGGCCAGCGGCTCACCACGATGACGTCGGGCCAGAGCCGGTTTCCGATCGCGCCGTCGAAATACAAGTTCAGCCAGGCCGGCAAGAACGGTCTCTGGATGAACACCGAGCTGATGCCGTGGCAGTCGAAAATCGCGGACGACCTGTGCGTCATCCGCTCGCTCCACACCGAGGCGATCAACCATGAGCCGGCCATCTGCTACATGCAGACGGGCAACATGAACGCGGGCCGGCCGTGCATCGGTTCGTGGGCGAGCTACGGGTTGGGTTCGATGAACCAAAACCTGCCCACGTTTGTCGTGTTGGTCGCCGAACCGACCAACAAGGAACAGATCCAGGCGATCAGCGCGCGCCTGTGGTCGAGCGGCTTCCTGCCCGGTGAACACGCCGGTGTCTCGTTCCGCAGCGGGGCCGACCCGATCCTCTACGTCAACAATCCGCCGGGCGTTTCGGCGGACGTGCGCCGCAAGCAGCTCGACGGCCTGCGCAAGCTGAACGAGCTGAACTTTGGCAAGGTGGGGGACCCGGAAACGCACACGCGGATCCAACAGTTCGAGATGGCGTTCCGGATGCAGAGCAGCGTGCCGGAACTGGCCGCGGTGGCCAACGAGCCGCAGTCCACCTATGACCTCTACGGTGAAGCCGCGCGCAAACCCGGCAGCTTTGCCTACACCGCGCTGCTCTCCCGCCGGCTGATCGAACGCGGCGTCCGCTTCGTGCAGGTCTACCTCAACAACTGGGATCACCACGGCAACGTCGCCGGCCGGCTGCCCTCGCAGTGCAAGGACGTGGACCAGGCGATCTACGGCCTGATCACGGACCTGAAGTCCCGCGGCATGTTTGAGGACACGCTGATCATCTGGGGCGGTGAATTCGGCCGCACGATCTACAGCCAGGGCGGACTGACGAAGGAAAACTACGGCCGGGACCATCACCCGCGCTGCTTCACGATGTGGATGGCCGGCGGCGGCGCCAAAGGCGGCACCGTCTATGGCGAGACCGACGACTTCAGCTACAACATCGTGAAGGATCCGGTCCACATCCGGGACTTCCACGCCACGGTGCTGCATCTGCTCGGCATCCAGCACGACCGCTTCACCTTCAAGAACCAGGGCCTCGACATGCGGTTGACCGGGGTCGAGGAGTCGCGGGTGGTGAAGGAACTGCTGGCTTGAGATTGTGCGCAGCACGCTGGTCCGCTTAACTGCTTTCCATGGTTTCAGTCCTAGAAGATGCGGCAATTCGGCGGGCGGTCTTCCCGCTCTCAGTCGATTTCTACCATGAGGTTGGCGAGATGGGGTTGCTCAGTGAGGACGTGGAATTGTTGGAAGGAACTCTCGTTCTTAAGAAGTCAAAGTCTCCGCTCCATGAAGGTCTGGTTTGGGAACTTTACGAGTTGCTCCGTGGCGCCGTAGGCGAAGGCTTCTGGGTGCTGAAGGAATCACCCCTGACGTTTTGCCGCTCCGAACCAGAACCCGACCTTTCCGTAGTCCGTGGGCATCGTGGTGACTACCGATTCCAGCATCCGGTCACGGCTGAACTGGTCATCGAGATCGCGGTCTCGACGCTCGAGATCGACCGCCGGAAAGCTGGAATCTACGCCGACGCCGGAGTGCGGGAGTATTGGATCGTAATCCCGGAGGAGCGCCGGATTGAATTCTATCGCCAGCCGCAGGGCGACACTTACACGGAAACGGGTCATGCCACCGCCCCGGAGGTGCTTAGCCCGTCTGTGATCTCCGGGATTGCGGTGGACCTACAAAGGCTGTTCGGCGCCTGAGTTCGGTCATCCTGTGCTCACGGCTCGACCGTCTGGAGATACTTAAACTTCCCCTCCTTCACGGTGATGATCACCGCGGATTTCGAGGCGTCGCGTTTGGCGTCGAGCGTCGTCTTGCCGGTCACGCAGGGATAATCCTTCATGGCGGCCAAGGCGTCCCGGATCTTGGCACCTTCGGTGGAACCGGCGCGCTTGATCGCATCGGCCAGGACCATGGCGGAATCGTAGCCCAGGGCGGCCATCGCATCGGGGACCTCCCCGTTGAACTTGGCCTTGAACGCCTTCACGAAGGACTGCACCAGGGGATCGGCCGACTCCGGCGAAAAATGGGTGGAGTAGAACGTGTTCTCCAGTGCCTGCCCGCCGGCGATCTGGATGAGTTCGGGCGCCTCCCAACCGTCACCGCCGAAGAGCGGAACCGTGATCCCGAGCTGGCGCGCCTGCGCCACAATCAGGCCGGCCTCGTTGTAGTAACTGGGGACACAGATCGCCTCGGCCCCGGCGGCCTTGATCGCCGTGAGTTGCGCTTTGAAATCCTTGTCGCCGCCGCTGAACTTCTGTTCCAGAACCACCTCTCCGCCCACCGCGGTGAAGCCTTTCCGGAAATAGTCGGCGAGCCCGACGCTGTAGGCGGAGGCCACGTCGGAGAGGATCGCGGCCTTCTTCACCTTGAGCGTCTTGGCCGCGAATTCGGCGAGCAGTTTTCCCTGAAAAGGATCGGTGAAGCAGACGCGGAAGACGTAGTCGCCCGCCTCGGTCACCTTGGGATTGGTGGAGGACGGCGAGATCATCGGGATGCCGGCCTGCTGGCAGATGGGACCGGCCTCCAGCGAACGCCCCGAGGCAACTTCACCCAGCACGGCGACCACTTTGTCGCGGCTGATGAACTTCTTCACGATGGTCGCCGACTCGCCGGCCTGCGAGCGATTGTCTTCCACCAGCAGTTCCAGCTTCTTTCCGAGCACGCCCCCGGCCTTGTTCAACTCTTCGATGGCGAGCTGGGTACCTTTGTGTGACGACTGGCCAAAGGCGGCTTCCTTGCCGGTCAGCGAGGCAAACTCGCCGATGATGATCTTCTCGGCGCCGCCGGCCGCTCCTCCGCCCCCGCCGGATTCACCTGGCTTGCAACCGGCCACCAAGGCGACGGCCGCCGCGAGGGCGGCGAGGAATTCACGGCGAGGAGTGAGCGACTTCATGATTGTGGGGAAGAATGTTGAGCGGACGGACCCAGCGGGCGAACCGTAAGAAGGCCGGTTTCGCCGTGGAAGGAGGTTTTGCAGGATTGCATGAGGAATTTGCACCGTCATCCGACGCGCCTCACATCTCGTCGATCGTCTCGATGCCCAGCAGGCCGAGTCCGTCCTGCAGCACCTTGGCCGTGAGCTCGCAGAGCAGGAGGCGCGACGTGCGGGTCGGTTCCTCGGCCCTCAGGACCGGGCAGTTGTCGTAGAACCGCGAGTAGGCGCTCGCGAGTTCGTAGATGTAGTGGCACAGGAAGCTGGGCGAATAGTCTTCGGCGGTCCGCGTCAGCGTGTGGCCGTAGTTCAACAGCAGCTTGGCCAACACCAGTTCCTGTTCTTCCACCGGGACCACCTGGAAATCGGTCCGCGATCCTTGGGCATCGCCGCGTCCATCCCGGGCCACCTTGGCCGCCCGGGAGAACTGGTATTGCACGTAGGGCGCGGTGTTGCCGGTCAGCGCCAGCATCTTGTCCCAGTTGAACACGTAGTCGCTCGTCCGGTGCGGCAGCAGGTCCTGATACTTCAGCGCACCGAGGCCGACGACGCGGGCGATCTCCTTCCGGCGCGCTTCCGACAGCTCGGCGCGCTTCTCGGTGACGAGCGTGAGGGCGCGCTCCTCCGCCTCGTCGAGCAACGCGACGAGTTTCGGCGTGTTGCCGTCGCGGGTTTTCAGCGGCTTCTTGTCCGCCCCGCAGATCTTGCCGAAGCCGACGTGCGTGAGCTTGGTCTTGGCAGTCCAGTCGGGGTGCCAGCGGGCGGCGATCGCGAAGAGCTGCCGGAAATGCGGCGCCTGGCGGTCGTCCACCACATACACGATCTCGTCGGGCGACCACTCGTGCACGCGGTGCTGGATTGTGGCGAGGTCCGTGGTCATGTAGTTGAAGCCGCCGTCGGACTTCTTGATCAGCGCCGGCTGGTCCACCCACTCGCCGTCCTTCTGCACGAGGAAGGGATTGTCCTTCGGCGCCGGCCGCGAGGCCTCGTCCGGCCACACCGTATCGGCGAAGACGGCGACGGCATCCTTGCTGGAACGCGCCAGGCCGCGCGCGACGAGGTCGTCCACCACGCCTGCAAGCCACGGGTTGTAGAAGCTCTCACCCAACGTGTGATCGAAGCTCACGCCCAACCGGCCATAGACCGAGTCAAACTGGAGCTGCGAAAGCCGCTGCATCTCGCGCCAGATGCCGAGGTTCTCCGCGTCGCCAGCCTGGAGCTTCACCAGCTCGTTCTTCGCGGCGTCGCGCATCGCCGGGTCAAAGGTGGGTTTCGCGTCGTCACACAGCGCGTTGACCTCCTTGTAGAGGCGTTCCAGTTCGCCGATGGGGTCGGCCTCCAGCGCGGCGCGGTCGAGGCGCGCCTTCCAGCCGAGCAGCAACATGCCGAACTGCGTGCCCCAGTCGCCGAGATGATTGTCGGTGATCACGCGGTGACCGAGCCGGCGCAGCACCTTCACCAGCGAATCGCCGATGCCGGTCGAGCGGATGTGGCCGACGTGCATCGGCTTGGCGACGTTGGGCGACGAGAAGTCCACCACGTAGGTCCGCGCCGCGGCGCCAGCCGGGGTGAAGAAGAGATGCTCCCCACACGCCGCGGCGCTGAGCACGGCGCCGATGGCGTCAGGCTTCAGGCGGAAGTTGAGAAAGCCAGGCCCGGCGATCTCCACGGGTTCGCACAGGTCGGCGACGTTGAGCTGGGCGACGACTTCGGTGGCGAGCTGACGCGGATTGGTCTTCAGCTCGCGGGCCAGTGTCATCAGCGCGTTGCATTGGTAGTCGCCAAACTTGGCGTCGGGCGCGGGCAAAACGCGGACGGCGGCGACGTGGGTGCCGGGGCGGGCGGCGAGCAGCGCGGCGTGAAGCCGCTTTTCGAGTTCAAGATGCAGCACGGAAGTGACCTTTTGGTCAGTGAACCTAGCCGGAGCCGCCTGCAAAAGCCAAGCGGGGGGAGAAATCCGTCCGCGAGTCTCGTGAAGCGCCAGCGCCGGAGGCGCGGCAGAAAGCAGCTCACGGCGCGAGCTGTGGGATTGCGCTGGGGAAAGAATGAGCCCCTGAGGGGCGGCAGAAGGCGGTGGAGTCTGTCGCCCCCTCTGGGGCTGGCTGTCTGGGGCGCGGGGAACCCACAGCTCACGCTGTGGACTATGTTCTGGCGCCGCTCCGCGGCTTTGGAGTGCGGCGGCAAGCCGCCGCTTTGGCTCCACGGTGGCGGCGAGGCAGGCATGGGAATCTTTCGGCGGTGAAGCCAAAGCGCCGTCCTGCCGGCGCAGTCCATGAGTTTGGGTTGCACGCCGACGCCGGGTGGGTGTTCAGCGCCGGAGGCGCGCAAGAAAGTAGTCCACGGCGTGAGCCGTCGGCTCAGGGTGAGAAACGAGTTAGCCCCGGAGGGGCGGCAGAAAATGGAGAGGTCTGTCGCCCCTGCCGGGGCTTGGGCGCTGGCGCGGGGAACCCACAGCTCACGCTGTGGGCTACGTTCTGGCGCCGCTCCGCGGCTGCGGATTCACTGTATTGGCAAAAGTGGATTGCTTGCTGCCACATTACTTCTCCGATCTTCGCAAGAACTCGTCTGCGACGGCTCGGATCCTTTTCTCTTCTTCCGGTGTTATGCCGGTGTAAGAAGCTTTCTGTAATTTGCTTTCCTTGTGTTTCCACCCAACCCCAGAGGGGGAGGTGGAGCGGAGGCGAGCGGAGCGAGCCGAGCGCA
>JAYUSF010000196.1:0-15870 GCA_043755815.1 Verrucomicrobiota bacterium | reverse complement strand
CACGCTCGACGCGCGGCCGAACGGCGGACCACTCTGGATCCATGGTTCGTGCTTTCCCCAGAGCCGCTGCAGTGGCGCTGCTCCTGCTGCTGACGGCCTGCCGCCCGGAGCCGCCGGCGGCGCCCAAGCCGTCAGTGGCCGGTCCGGCTCCGGGTGTTGCCCCCGCGCGCGTCGCGCCGCAAATCGACCCAATCTCGGAATTCCGTCCCACCTACCTCGCCGCGATGGATGCCGCGATCAACGTGGCCATCGCCAGCAACCGCACGCCGGGTGCCGTCCTTTGGCTCGAACGCCGCGGGGCCGCTTACCACCAAGCCTACGGCCAACGTGCCGTGGTGCCGGCCGCGGAGCCGATGACCGAAGACACGGTCTTCGACGCCGCGTCGCTGACCAAGGTGCTTGCCACCACCCCGGCGATGCTGAAACTGATCGAGTTGGGCAGGATTGCGGTAGACGCCGCCGTGACCAACTACCTCCCGGAATTCGTCGGCCAGGGAAAGGAAGCCATCACGATCCGCCAGCTGATGACGCATTCCTCCGGCCTGCGGCCGGGCCTGCCGCGCACCGAACCGTGGCTGGGCCATGACGCCGCTCTGGCGGTCGCCTGCGCGGAGCCGCTCCCGGACAAACCGGGCTCCCTCTTCCGCTACAGCGACATCAACTTCATCCTGCTCGGCTTCGTGGTGGAACGCGTCGCCGGACAGCCGTTGGACGATTTCTGCGCCCGGGAAATCTACCGGCCGCTCGGCCTGACGAACACCGGCTACCGTCGCTATTCGCCCGCCCGCCCCCTGGGCCTGCCGACGAATGCGATCACGTCCTGGTTTCCCGCGCCGACCAACCGGATCGCCCCCACCGAGGCGCTGACCAATTTCGGCGTCGTGCTCCGCGGCGTGGTCCACGATCCCACCGCGAGGGTCATGGGCGGCGTGGCCGGACACGCGGGACTGTTCACCACCGCGGCTGACCTCGCCCGGTTTAGCCGGATGCTGCTCCGCGGCGGTGAGCTCGACGGCGTGCGCATCTTCGAACCGGAGACCGTGAAGCTCATGACCACGGTCCAGTCGCCGCCCGGACTCGCCCGGCGGGGGCTCGGCTGGGACATTGATTCGCCTTACGCCGGTCAGCGGGGCACGAATTTTCCCGTCGGCGGCTACGGCCACACGGGCTGGACCGGCACCAGCCTGTGGATCGATCCGTTTTCCGAAACCTTCCTCATCTTCCTCTCCAACCGGAATCATCCGAGCGAAGCCGGCAACGTTCTTCCCTTGCGCCGAGAACTCGGCTCGCTCGCGGCCTTGGCCGTGAAGAACTTCAACTTCCTCGGCGTGGAAGGCGCCCTGGAAGCCAAGCCCGCTCCGCCCCCGGCCAACCGCCCTACCGCCGGGTCCAAGCCGGCCTCCGGGACCAACGCCGCCGCCCTCAACGGCGTCGACGTGCTCCAGCGGGACGGTTTCCGCCCGCTGCGCGGCAAACGGGTCGGCCTCGTGACCAACCACACCGGCCAGGACCGCGACCGCAATCCCACGATCGACCTCCTTCACCGAGCCGATGGCGTCAAGCTCGTCGCCCTGTTCAGCCCGGAACACGGCATCCGAGGTGCGCTCGACCAGGAGAAGATCGACGACTCCAGGGACGAGAAGACCGGGTTGCCCGTCTACAGTCTTTACGGCCAGCGCCGCGCGCCGACGCCAGGCCAACTCGCCGGGATCGACGTGCTCGTTTTCGACATTCAGGACATCGGCTGCCGCTTCTACACCTACGTCTCGACGATGGGGAACTGCCTCGAAGCGGCCGCGAAGGCCAGGGTGCCCTTCCTCGTGCTCGACCGGGTGAACCCGCTGGGCGGCCTTGCGGAAGGACCGGTGCTGACCGGCGAACGCAGCTTCGTGGCGTGGCACGAAATCCCGCTGCGCCACGGACTCACCACCGGAGAACTCGCGAGACTCTTCAACTCCGAACGCGGCTTCGGCGCGGATCTCAACGTCATCCGCTGTGAAAACTGGACGCCGGCGCAGTGGTTCGACGGGACGGATCTGCCCTGGCGGAACCCTTCGCCCAACATGCGGAGCCTCACGGCGGCCACGCTGTATCCGGGCGTCGGCGTGCTGGAATTCTGCAACGTCAGCGTCGGCCGCGGCACCGGGACACCGTTTGAGCTGCTGGGCGCGCCGTATCTCGACGACCGCCAGCTCGCCGCCGAACTCAACCGCGCCGGCCTCCCGGGAATCCGCTTTGTGCCCGTGCGCTTCACGCCCACTGCCAGCGTCTTCGCCAATCAGGAGTGCCGCGGCGTTCAGTTCTTGCTCACCGACCGCGAAGCCTTCCGGGCCGCCGATCTGGGCTTTGTCCTTTCCTCCACGCTCAACCGACTTGGCGGCGAACAGCTCAAGCTGGACAAGCTGGACCGCCTGCTTGGGGACGCCGCCACGCTCGCGGCGATCAAGTCAGAGAGGCCGCTTCCGGAAATCCATGCCCTCTGGCGCGACGGACTGGCGAAGTTCGCGGACCGCACCCGGCCGCATCTGCTCTACCCGCGCTGACGCTCGGGGTTGCGCCGGCGGTTGTCCCTTTTCCCGGGGCCTGCTACCCGTCCGCCCGTGCAACGGCTCGGCCAGAATCGCGACGGTTACTACGGCGAACGTATCGACGTGGACGCCACGCTCGCGGGCTGCCGCGATGCGGCCCGGCGTTACGGCTGGACGCTGGATTCGCTCCCACCGGAAGAGTTGGACCGCCCCGCCTTCGTCCGCCGCATCGGTCGGCCGGCCGCGCCGAAGATCTACCTCTCCACCGGCATGCACGGCGACGAGCCGGCCGGCCCCTGCGCCGCGCTCCAACTCGTGCAGGACAACGTCTGGCCGGACGCGGACCTGTGGCTCATTCCGTGCCTCAATCCCGCCGGGCTCCGCGCCAGCTCCCGCACCAACGCCTTCGGCATCGACGTGAACCGTGATTACCGTCAACCGCGCTCGCCGGAGGCGTTGGGTCACCTCGTGTGGCTGGACCGACAGCCGCGCTTCGACCTTGCGCTGCTGCTGCACGAGGATTGGGAGTCGCACGGTTTCTACTGCTACGAGCTGAATCCCACCGGACTGCCTTCGCTGGCGCCCGTGATGGTCAACGCCGTTCGCGGCATCTGCCCGATTGACGAATCGCCGGAGATCGACGGGCGCCAGATCAGCGAACCGGGCATCATCCGCCCGATCATCGCGCCCGAGGAACGCCCGGACTGGCCCGAAGCGCTTTGGCTCGGCCAGCACAAGACGCCGCTCAGCTACACGATCGAGGCTCCGAGCGACTGGCCGTTGCCCGTGCGGGTCAACGCCCTGGTCACCGCCGTGAACGCCGCGTTATCGCAGTTCATGTCCGGCCGATCGGCGGCACCGCTGCGCTGACCCGGCTACCGCGGTCCGCCGAGGTGCCGGTGAAAAAACTCCACGGTCCGCACCCAGCGCTGCTCGACCATCGCCGGTTCCGGGACCATGTGGGTGAAGCCACCGAGCGGGACGAACTCGAACGGCTTGCCGGCGCGGGTCAACGCGTCGGCCAGCTTCAGGCTGTGGCGGAAGAACACGTTGTCGTCCGCCGTGCCGTGGATGAGCAGCAGCGGGCGGGACAGAGCGGCGGCGTCCTTCAGCAGCGAGTTGGAGGGATAAACCGGGTCGTCCGCGCCTGGCACACCGAGGTAGCGCTCGGTGTAGTGCGTATCGTAATCGAGCCAGTCCGTGACCGGCGCGCCCGCCACCCCGGCCTTGAAAACGTCCGGCCGGCGCTGCACGGCCAGCGCGCTCAGGTAGCCGCCAAAGGACCAACCCGTGATTCCGACGCGGTCGAGGTCCATCTCAGGACATTTCGCGCCCAAAGCTTTCAGCGCCGCCACCTGATCTTCGACCGGGACGGAACCGAACTTGCCGAAGATGGCCCGTTCCCATTCACGGCCGCGACCGGGCGTGCCGCGGTTGTCGGCGGCGACCACGATGAAGCCCTGATCTGCCAACCACTGCGGCAGCAACCACCCGCGCCGCGTCGCCTGCACCACCTGGGAATGCGGCCCACCGTAGATGTCCACGAGCACGGGATACTTCTTCGCCGCATCGAAATCGCGCGGCCGGGTGATCCGCACATGGAAGCCCTCGCCTTCGCCGACCGGCGTCAACTCCGTGTGTGTCTCCAGTTTTGGCTGCTCGGCGACGGAGGGCAGTTCGCCCAACAAACTGCCGTCGGCCCGGTGAACCGTCGTGCGGGCTAGCGCGGCGGGTGATTCCTGCGTCAGTGCGTAAACCAACGGCCTGCCGCCAAACGTAGCGCTGACCACGCCCAAACCCGTCGTCAGCGGAGTAATCGAGCCGTCCGGATTCCGTCGGCAAAGCTGCCGTTCCACGGGCGTCGGCTGCGCGAGGAAGTGGATCGTCTTCCCGACGTCATCAGCCTGAACCAGGCTGTGCCAGTGGGCTTCCTTTGAAATCAGCGTCTCGCGGAAAGCCCCGTCCTTGCCGTGCAATTCGAGCTCCCAACCGCCATTGCGCTCGGTGGTCCAGAGGAAGCCGCTACCATCCGCAAGCCACTTGGGGAACTTCTGGTCCAGGTTCACCCACACGGGATCGCGTTCGGTGAGCAGGGGCGATGTGACACCGGTCTTCGGATCAGCACGCAGCAGGACGACCTCGCGCTGGTCGCGCGTCTGCACCGTGATGGTCAGGCCGCCGCGTTCGTGCCAGTCGGCGTGGGTGAAGTAGGGATATTTCGCGGCATCCCAGTTCAGCCAGCGGGTGCGCCCGCCCTTTGCGGAAATGACGCCGAGGCGGACCTTCACGTTGGCCTTGCCCGGACGCGGATAGAACTGTGGCGCGGGCGCGCGGTCGGGTTTGAACGGGTCTGCCAGGTGCCACTGCTCGACCTCGCGGGCGTCGCTTTCCTGGTAGAGCAGCGATTTGGAATCGGGCGACCACCAATACCCCTCGAAGCGGGACATCTCCTCCTGCGCGACGAACTCCGCGAGGCCGCGCGACATCGCCTCGCTGCCGCCGCGGGTCAGCCGCCGCTCGCGGTTGCGAACGAGGTCGAAGCTCCACAGGTCGAAGTCGCGCACGAAGGCGATCTGCTTTCCGTCGGGCGAGAAGCGTGGGTCCAGCACGCTGCCAGCGATGGGTAGCTCGCGCTCTTTCGCGGTGGCGCGTTCGATGAGAAACAGCCGTCCGGCCAACGGCGCGAGGATCTGCGTGCCGTCCGTAGACAGTTGCAGGGAGGTGAAGCCGCCCACGCTGATGCGGGCGCGTTCGCGGCGGGCCTTTTCCTCGGGCGACAGCTGCTCGTCGCCAGCGCCCAGCACCTGCTCGGCGGTCAGCAATTCGCGGGTCTGCCCCGTGGCGACATCGAACTCAAACACGCTCTGCTTCGCCGTGCGGGGGCCGGCGGCACGAAGAAACAGCACGCTTTTACCGTCGGGCGCAATCTGCGGCGCCACGGGCCGGCCCAGTTGGAAACCACGCGTCTCGGCGTAGTCACGGATGAACGAGGTGTCGGCGGCGAAGGAGGAATGAGCCATGTGCAGCAACACGAGAACGGCCAGGAAAAGAGATGGCAGAGGTAGGAAGCGGGGTGTCGAAAACGCTAGCCGTCTTGGAGTGCGTGTGGCTTGCCACCGCTTTTCGCGCACCGCCCCGTTGCCCACCAGCGGTCGAAGGCCGTGATCCTCGGACTGCCCAAAGCGGCAGCTCCGCTCCGCTTCGCCGCCGCACTCCAAGACGCTGACGCGCTTGCCGACCACAAACTTCCGATTCATCGGTTTCCTTTCTCCCGTTCGATCTACGTCTTCATCCGCGGCTCCAGCACGTCGAGCAGACGGCCGTCAACCGGGCTCCCGAGCAGACCCGGCTTGGCCCGAACCTCGAAGCGCAGCCGGGTCGAACGCGAAGGTGAGGCCGGCCCGTCGAGCGCAGGGTTGGCCAGCAGCAGGCCGCTGCCTAGCAGCAGCGCGAGCGCGCGAACGAAGCAGTTCACGGGCGGAGCTTGGGTATCGGCGTAGGGAAGGCCAACTGATTTGGTAACGACAAGTGGCTGCAAAGCGTCGTGACGTAAGCTGGCGACGCCGATAGATTCACCAGCCATGGGAGTTAGTTACCGCTGCGTCATCTTGGCCGTTGGCTTGGCGGCGCTTCGATTCAGTGCCGCCGCGGATCAACCGCTTCCAGCATTTGCGACCTCCTTCCGTCTGCGAGGATTAACCAACGAGGTAATCCGCCTTCGAGTCGGAAAGATTGAGCAGGGATTCGCGAAGCGGGGGTTCTTCCGCCTGGGGATACTTCCTACGGTCCGCCTTCAGCAGGTTGACCTGTCGTTCGAGACAGGCCGAGGGTTGGCACACCTTGAAGAGGCGTTTTCTAAAGCCAAAGAAATCGGGGTCGGCAAGCAGGTCGAACTCGCCCGCACCACGATTGAGTGCATAGAGGCGCCATTCTTCAGGGTCGAGGCGGTATCCATTGAGAAGCTGATGGGTAACTGCATCGCCTTTAGAGGTCCGGTGACCCTGGTCACTTCAAGTGCGACCAATCGCTTTGCCCGCGCCGAAATGCGCTGTGATGGAGGCAAGTGGCTGGTCAGCGGCCTGTCATTGTCCGCCGACCCGGGTGCCATCAAGTCGGTCCTCCTCCAATAGACCAAAGCCGCCTTCCCCAGCCCACCTCCCAACCATGAACACCTCGTTCACACGTAAACTCCTGCTCGCCGTTTTATCGTTGTGGCTTGGTGTCCTGCCCATCTACGGACAGGACGCCGACGTCCTGATTGCGGCGGGACGATTTTACCTGGCGAAGCACGACCCACTCCGGGCCAGTGGTCTTTTCCAGCAGGCAGCCGATTCATCGCCGACGAATCACGAAGCGAACGCGTTGTCTGCCTTGGCCCGACTGGCTGCGCTTCCCTATCGCCCGGCGATCTCGAACTTCCTCGACCGCCTCACCGTCCCCATCGCCGGTCGCGACATCTACAAGTGGACTGCGCAATTCCCACGGACACCGGATGGAAAGCTCAGCATCCCGTCGTTTCTTAAGACAACTGAAGTGGCGGAACTGCTTCGAACCGAACTGCTCGGCCAGATAGGGCTATCAATCCAGAACCTGTCACGGATCACCAACACCGCTTTCGTCCTGCATCTTTCCAAGGAGGAGACCACCACAACCAATCTGGTCGTCGATGTGGCGGACCTTCGCCTGTGCAGCGCACTACTCGAAGGCGTGAAGGTGGGGCTGCTTTCGTTTTACCCGTGGGAATTCGATGCCCCGCTGTCGGAATTAGCGGGCCTCTCTCAGGGAGGCAGCATTACGGCCGAGGAATTCGCGCGCCGCTATCCGACGCTCTACGCGACCATTCAAGCCAGCGATGGCTCCGATGGACGGGCAGGGTTTCTGGCGGGCGTTGAAGCCTACAACCAGGCCATCGCGCTGATCCAACAGCGGCCGGCGAATGTGGTGCGCCTGTTCAACCTGGGCCCGGACGATGAACCAGACGAGCAGCAGTTCAGAGTCGTGCTCAACGAATTGAAGGCGTCACTGACGCAACCCACAGTGCTGTCCATTGAGACCAACCTGACGGTCAGCCTAGGTGAGTTCTTCTCTGCCAAGGCACCGCTTCGGAGCTATCTGCCAGAACTGGCAGGAAACGGAATAGTGGCGGGATCCTGGCCTGACACGAGTTTCGGCGGCATTCTCCTAGGTGCGGACCTTGCCGGGCTGGAAGACCGCTACCCGCCTGAATATATCCATCGGCTTGGAACCTATCGTAGCTCCAGTTATCCCCTTGGCATTCATGTGGTCGGCCCTCGGGCTTTTGTTGCCAACGGGGAAGATGGATTGCTCGTGCTGGACATCAGTAACCCTTCACAGCCCATTCGCGTGGGGAGCCTCGCCACCAGTGGGCAAGCGAGAGGCATACAGGTGGTCGGCAATCTGGCCTATGTGGTGCATCTCTTTTCGGGCTTACAGATATTCGATGTGTCGAACCCGGGCACGCCAGTCCGATTGGGCGGTTACGACACTCCGGGACAGGGGTTGGCGGTCGCGGTTTCAGGGACAACCGCCGCGATAGCGGACGGCAACCGTGGCTTGCAATTAGTGGACGTCAGCAATCCATCGGCACCGGTGCTCCTTAGTGCCTATGACACCCCGGAGAACGCCGAGGATGTTAAAATCAGCGGTTCCAGAGCGTTTGTCGCGGACGGATCTGGAGGACTCCAGATCATCGATATCAGTAATCCAAATGAGCCGAAGCGATTGGCCAGCTACAGCTCGCCCAGAGGCGGCGTGTCCGAGGTCCAGATTGTGGGTAACCTTGCCTTCCTCGCCAGTCAGGATGGGCTGCTGATTGTTGACGTTACCGACCCAACTTCGCCGCGGCTAAAGGGAGCCTATGCTGCACAAGGTGAAGCTCGGGGCCTAACGGTGGTTGGGAACTACGTCTTTCTGGTCGGGTGGGACAAACTCACGGTGATTGAGGTCAGCGATCCCACATTGCCCAAGCTAGCGAGCAGATACACTTCATCTCCGGGGGCATCCGGAATCCAAGTAAGCGGTGACTACGCATATCTGCTCAACGGCAACGGGCGAATGATCGAGGTTCTTGACGTCAGCATGTTCACAGCGCCGCCAGCGCCGCCGGTCATCCAGACAGAACCGCAAGACGTCGAAACGATCGAGGGGCAAACCGTTTCATTCACCGTGACCGCTTCAGGAACTAGGCCGCTGTTCTTCCAATGGCAGCGCGACGGAAAGCCGATTCCAGATGCAACAAGCTCCATGCTGACTCTGACCAACGTCACTCCTGACCTTTCGGGAATCTATTCGGTGTCCGTCTCCAACAGCGCAGGAAGCGATTCTTCCGCAGGTGCCTTGCTGTTCGTCGCGCCGCTTCCAACGCCGCCGTCGAAGTTGCGGTTGCTGCCAACGGCTGGGTCGGATTGGAAGCTCGACGTAACGAGCCTCAAGCCGGGAAAGACATACGTCTTGCAGGTCAGGGACCAGCTTGACGGAAATTGGGATTCGGTAAGCGAAGTTGTCGGCCTTGAAACGGGAAGGGCGTTGGTAAGCATTCAAGCCGACGGTCTGCGGTCACGCTTCTGGAGAATCGTGCCGAAGCTCTAGAGTTCGGACAGGTTCCATTCAGCCACGACCGCGACGCGCTGTGAGGCTTGCTGGCCTTGACGTGCTCCGCGTGCAACCGCCACGCACAGGCCAGTAGCAGGTTCACGTCGAGCAGATGGCTCAGGGGAAGTCGGCGAGCAGGGCTCTGACGGCGGCGGTGGTCATCGGCGGGGCGTCGGCGTGGGCGACGAGCACCTTGCGCCCGTCGCGGCCGGTGACGAGCCGGGCCTTGGCGGACGTGGCCCGGGCGAGCACGAGCCTTTCTCCTTCCAGGGCAAACGCCACCTTGTCGCCGGGTTGCAGGTACAGGGCCTGGCGGAAGCGGCTGGGGATGACCAACTGTCCCTTGGTGGATAGCGTCGCGGTGCTCACGCGCTGTGTCTCAAGCGGCTTGCCCGCCGAGGCAAGTCTCAATCGGCAGGTCCGCCAGACTCCGTTCGCGCCGACGGGTAGGTTGTAGTCTGGCCCGAGCCGCCTTCCCTGCTCCTCGGTCCGCTTTCGATGTGGGCCATCTTTCGTCTGCTGCACCGGCGGACATCGACGGCGAAGCAATGCCGCGCACCGAACGACACCCTGAAGCTGCCGCTGCGGTTAAGCGGGCTGCGTGTCGAAGTGTTTTTAGGGGATGGATGGCATCCGACCGAAGGGAGCGCCTTTCCCGGCCCAGCAATTTAGATTACGCCGATGCCTTCGGCTTCGGCCTGCGGGTCACCTTCAGCGACATGACGGCGGCCAAATCGATGAACTCGCAGGTATGTTCCGCCGTCCAGATCATTGCCTCCCACCCCTTTGGCGACAGCGCGACAAAATCGGGGTGCCTTACGGGAACCGCCAGCCCGTCGCTGAGGTGGACCTGAAACGGATGAAAGGGAGCGGCGTTCAGGTGCGCCTTGAAGGCCTCGGTCGTCATGGTTGGAAGCTGGCAAGCGACCGTTCCGCTGGCAAGTGAGCAGCCCGACGCTGGAAGTCCGGTTGGACCCCGCGCTTTTCCATCGCCACTTTCGCCACCGTTCAACAAAGTTACCGCACGTTTCCCGCATGAACGCGTTTCGTCATTCGCTCGCCGCCTCGCTGACCGCCGGGCTGGCCCTCGCCGCCCAGGCTCAGACCTACACCGCCACCGACCGCCAGCCCACGCCGGCGGAACTCGCCAAGCTCCCGGCCGTCGTGCCCGAGAAGGCCGCCGCGTTGCTGAAGGACGTCAAGGTTCCCGACGACTTCGACGTGACGATCTTCGCCACGCCGCCGGCGGTGAACTATCCCGTCTTCGTCGCCGCTGCGCCGGACGGAACGCTCTATGTCTCCAGCGACGGCAACGGTTCGCTCGACCGCAAGCCACACCTCGGCCGCGTGCTGCGCGTGCGCGACACGAACGGCGACGGCCAGGCCGACGAGGTGAAGGCGTTCGTGCCCGACGTGGATTCACCGCGCGGACTCGTCTGGGATCACGACCGGGTTTACCTGCTCCATCCGCCCGACATCAGCGCCTTCATCGACAAGGACGGGGACGGCGTGGCGGACGAGAAGAAGACGCTCGTCAGCGGCATCGGTTGGACCTTCAAGGACCGCCCGGCTGACCACGGATCGAACGGCCTCGAGCTCGGCATCGACGGCTGGCTTTACGCCGCCATTGGCGACTTCGGATTCATGGAAGCGACCGGCACCGATGGCCGGAAGCTCCAGATGCGCGGCGGTGGTGTGGTTCGGGTTCGGCCCGATGGCACGGGCTTGGAGACCTATGCGGAAGGGACGCGGAATATCGTCGAGGCGGCGGTCGGCCCGTTGCTCGACGTGTTCGCGCGGGACAATACCAACGACGGCGGGGGCTGGGACGTCCGGCTGCATCATTTCAGCGGCTACACCCAACATGGCTACCCGCGCCTGTTCAAGAATTTCACCAACGAGATCGTCCAGCCGCTGGCCGACTACGGGGGCGGTTCCGGCTGCGGCGCGGGTTGGATTGATGAGCCGGGCATCCCCGCGAAGTGGAACAACGCGCCCTTCACCGCCGACTGGGGCCGTGACTGGATTTATCACCATAGCCTCACCAACAAGGGCGCGACCTTTGGCGCCTCGCAGGAAGAATTCATCAGGCTGCCACGCGTGACCGATCTGGACGTGGACGCCAACAGCGCCGTCTATGCCGCGAGCTGGAAGGGCGCCTCGTTTACCTGGGTCGGACCGGAAGTGGGTTTCATCGCCCGCGCCACGCCGAAGGGGTTCAAGCCGGAGCCGTTGCCGGACTTTGGGAAACTTTCCGACTCTGCGCTGGTCCAGCAGTTCGAGTCACCCAGCCACCGTCGCCGGATCGAGGCCCAGCGCATGCTGATCCGTCGCCAGGCGGCTTCGGCCACGGAATTGCCCGCGTGGGAACAGGTCCGCGCCCTCGTCACCGACAAGACCAAACCCCAGGCCAGCCGGATCGCCGCTCTCTTCGGATTGAAGCAGGCGCTGGGGACCAATTCGCACCCGGCCCTGCTCAGCGTCATTCCCGGCTACCGGCCCGCCGGCGTTCTGATCGACCTCGGGGCGACCAACAAGGTCTGGGACCGTCAGCTCGCGCCCTGGGCCTTGCGGGCGCTGGTTGACCGCGAGGACCAGATCGTCCCGGTCGTGGCCGTGCGCGCCGCCCTCGCCGAACTCACGGACTCGTTCCTGATCTCGAAGAATCCCCGTGGCCGCAAGGAGGCGATCATTGCTCTCGGCAAGGCCGGCAAGCCGCGCGACACCGAGTCCATCGTGTCGTATCTCGACGATCCCGACCCGGTCGTCGCGCATACCGCGCTCCAGACGCTGATCCGCGTCAAGGCGGTGGACACCTGCCTCGACCTCGTGGGACGGAAAACCGAAACCCGAAAAAAGGTTCCGCGGATCCGAAACAGCTGCCTCCAAGTGCTCCAGTCCATCCCGCAGCCCGCGGTCGTGACTGGCCTCATCAACTTGCTGAATCAGGAGTCCGACCCCGAGCGTCGCAGTGGGATCATCACCGCGCTGTGCCGGCTGCACTTCGTGGAAGGCCCGTGGAAGGGTGACTCGTGGGGCACGCGACCCGACACGCGGGGGCCCTTCTACCAGCCCGAGCCGTGGAGCGAGACGCCCAAGATCGCGGCCGCGCTGAAGGCGGCGCTGGCCAAGGCGGATTCCAAGGAAGCGGCCCTCATCGGCCGGGAACTTTCGCGCCACCGCATCCCGGCCGGCGATGCCCTCGACCAGCTGATCGCGCGGGCCGCGACTGAACCGAGTCTTTTGCCAGCCATTGCCGCGCAGCTCGCCGAGGCTGAAGACGTTCCGGCCAACGCCATTCCGCTGCTGGCCCGGACCGCGACCGCCGGCAGCACCGCCGACGCGCCCCGCGCCCAGGCCGTCATCGCGTTGGCGAAGACCGCGAGCCCGGATGCCTGGCGGGCCATCCTGACCGCGCTGCCGCTGGTGCAGGCGACGAAGACGGAGAACAACCTCGCCGAAAAGGCCCGCAGTGTGGTGAACAACGCGACCAAGCTGGATCAGGTTCACGGCGTGTTCGAGGAGGTGGCGCCCAAGCTCGACGGTCCGGCCTCGCAACTCGCGGAAGGTTTCCTGCTGAAACTGGCGTCCCGCAAAGTCGGGGCGCCGGAGGCCCGGGAGTCCGCCAGCAAGTCGCTCGATGCCGGCTGGGCCGACGCCAAACGGCGCGTCCAGATTCTCAAGGCGGCCGCGCAGGTCGGTGATGCCAGCCGCGCCGCCCAGTTCGTCGCCGCGTTGGACGATGCCGACGCCGAAGTTGCCAAGGCCGCGAAGGACACCGTGGCCAAACTGAAACTCAATCCCGAAAAGTTCCGCGCGGAAGCGAAAGCGCCGAAGCTCGGTGAACTCGCGCTGGACGCCGTGCTCGCCCAGGTGCTCGAAACCAAGGGCGAAACGGGCCGGGGCGAACAGCTCTTCGGTCAGATTGGCTGCAACGGCTGCCACACGGTGAAGACGGATGAACCGCTCAAAGGACCCTTCCTCGGCACGGTGGCCACGATCTACAAACGCCGCGAACTCGCCGAAGCCATCCTTGTGCCCAACAAGACGCTCGCGCAGGGGTTCGTCGCGAATCACTTCGAACTCAAGGACGGCACGGAGGTCGACGGCTTCGTCGTGCGTGAAGCGGCCGACGCAGTCACGATCCGCACCGTCACGGCGCAGGAACAGGTCCTGCCGGTGAAACAGATCAGCAAGCGGGAGAAGCTGGAGAAATCCCTGATGCCCGAAGGACTCGCCGCCGGTTTGACCCTGAAGGAGTTCGCCTCATTGCTGGACTACCTCGAAGCGCTGTCGAAGACCGCGAAGTAGGCTGAGACCAATTCCAGACGGCGGCCGGTAACAAATGTGAGCGGGTTGCCCCGCAACCCGCGGCGGTTTCCACCGGGAACCGCCCACGGTGTCGTCGAGCTGTCGTTGAGAATTGGCAAGAGGCCCCGGCTTGGTGACTTGCAGACCGATTCTTCCGTGAAGTCGGCGGGCAACTTCGGCGCGCACCTTGAGCCGGCCGCGTGGCGAACCGGCTTCGCCCGCTGCCGTCTACCGCAACTGCCCGTCCCGCGCGGCCTTGAACTCGCTGCCGGGATTCCACTGGGGCTGGCGCCGGTCTTCGGCGATGCGCCAGGTGAGGTCGTGGATCAGGCGGAGATCTTCCACGGCGCCGCTCAGATCCCAGTCGGGTTTCACGTCGTCGCTCACCTTGTGGTAATCGTGCTCGATGTATTCGTTAACCTTCGATTCCCCGTAGCCGGCGGGTTTGCCCACGTAGTCGTCGCCCGCCTTGAGGTAGAGCGCGGGCACGCCGCCCTTCATGAACTCGAAATGGTCGCTGCGGTAGAAGCCGCCGCGTTCGGGATGCGCGTCGGGCAGGACCCTGCGCTTCTGGGCCTTGGCCGCCGCGTTGAGCACGGAATCGAGCGTCGAGGCACCTCGTCCGATCTGCCGGATGTCGCTGGTGCGGCCCCATTGGTTGGCGCCGTCCATGTTGAGGTTGGCCACGGTCTTAGCGAGCGGGTAGGGCGGTTGCGCCACGTAGTGGGCGGCGCCGAGCAGGCCCTGCTCCTCCGCGGTGACAGACAGGAAAAGCACGGAACGGCGCGGTGCCCGGGGACCCTTCGCGAAGGCTTCGGCGAGTTCCAGCAACCCGGCGGTGCCGATGGCGTTGTCGGCGGCGCCGTTGAAGATCTGGTCGCCGCTGAGCTCGGCGTTGCGTCCGAGGTGGTCCCAGTGAGCGGTCAAGACGACCCATTCGTCGCGCAGCTTGGGGTCGCGCCCGGTGAGCTTTGCGAGCACGTTCTTCGACTTCACGGACCGGGAGCGGTTCGTGGCGGTAAACGCCGCCCTTTCCCTGAGTTGAACGGGGCGGAAGTCGCGTTTCAACGCGGCGGCCTTCATCGCCTCGTAGCTGGTGCCGTTGGCCGCGAAGAGCTTTTGGGCGCGCTCCAGGCTCAGCCAGCCCGCGATCTTGGACTTGGGTGAGTTGTCGGATTCGAGGTCGAAGCGTTCGCGGCCCCACGAATTCACGACCACGAACCACGGATACGCGGCCGGCTTGGTCTCGTGGATGATGAGGGCGGCGGCGGCCCCGCGCCGGCCGGCTTCCTCAAATTTGTAGGTCCAGCGGCCGTAGTAGGTCATGGCGTTCCCGCCGAACATCTTGGGGTCGAGCTTCGTCGCGTCGGCCCTGTCGGGAATCGGCGGATCGTTGACGAGAATGACGATGGTCTTGCCGCGGACATCCACGTCCTTGAAGTCGTTCCAGCCGTATTCCGGGGCAGTGACGCCGTAGCCAACGAACAGCACCTCCGTTTCGGGCACCGCCGCTTCGGCACCGAGTTCGGGAGACCACCCCACGTAATCCTGCGGGAAGACCAGCGTCTCGCCGCCGAGAGTGAACTTCACGTCGGACTTCACGCCGACGATGGGCACTTCCTGCGTCCACGAGCCGTCGGGCATGCCGGGCTTCAGGCCGAACTTCTGGAACTGCTCGGTGAGGTAGCGAACCGTCTTCTCCTCACCCGGCGTTCCGGGACCTCGGCCCTCGAACTCGTCGCTGGCGAGCACCCGGGTGTGTGCCAGCACTTCGGCGGGTTGGATGGAATCGGCGCCGGGACGGTCGGCCGCGATGGCGGTGAGGGAAGAGGTGATTGCTGCCCAGGAAAGGGCGAGCGCGACGGGAAAGAATCTCAGGCGCAGCACGGCGCGACGCTTACCGCCGAAGGACTAGAAACGCAACGCCGGGCTGTGGTTCCCTTCAGGGCAGGTCAAAGGAGAACGAGGAGATGTTGACGTTCTGGATGAAGTCCTTGAAGGACTTGCCCGGATTGACGGTGATCTGCCCACTAGTAGGCAGGCTCAGGGTGGGGAAGTTCAGGGTCTCCTGCTTGTAGCTGTTGCCGGGGAAGACCTCGTATTCGACGGTGATGTTGCCGCCGACGCTGGCCGTGATGGTCTGGGTCGGTCCGTCGTAGCCGGCCGATGCGCTCCAATTCAGCCAGGCGTAGGGATGGCCCGGGCTGCCGTTGAGTTGCCGGCCGAAGGGTTGATGGGGCGTCGAGCCGTTCACCGAACCAGAGAAGGAAACCACCTTGCCGGTGCTGACTTTCGCCGTTCCGGCGAAATTGAAGTCCCCGTAGCCCAGGGAGCCCGTGGCTTCGAAGCCGACCTTGGTCAGCTTGGCGGGGAGGGAATAGGTCAGCGTGCGGTCACCGACGGTCAGCGATCCGGAGGC
>JAYUSF010000195.1:0-4828 GCA_043755815.1 Verrucomicrobiota bacterium | reverse complement strand
ATTGGGAAACCGGGAAAATCTACCTCAGCCTCGTCCCCAAAACCCCACTCACCAACTGATGCTCACCGAATTTACAGAAAGAGCATTGCGCGGCCGGTCCGAATCTTCCCCAGCCAAGTCCTGGACACGCCCGGCAGGTATGACCTTGCATGTCTGAATTTGAACGACAAACACTTTGTCCACGGCCTGAGCGGCTGGGTGATCAAGTCGCCCGAAGGCATCAACAACAGCCGGCCGACCGGCAGCGGTCACATCGTCGGCACGGGGTTGCTCATTGGCAGCCCAAGAGCCTTTGTCTTGGTTCCGAATTCATTGCCCTAAATTCTCGATTCCAAAGAAAACAGATGAAGGCTTTAACGCATTTGGGATTGATGATCTTCCTAGCAGACTTTCAGTGCTTAGCACAGGCAGCCCCGCAGCCTTCGTCGGTGGGAGTTGACCTTAATGGCGATAGCAAAGTTGAACTGCATTACGACATTGAGGCGACCCGAAGACAGTCCTTCCCACCGATTTGGGATGTTGGTTCTGGGGTGTGGCCGTCTAGCGGGGCCAAGTTTCTAAGGGCTCAAAGCGAACGATTCGGTTTTCGCGTCGGAGAATCCATCGGAAGCACCGCAGCGGTGTTTGAAACCATCCTTCCGGAAGGAATTGCGTATGGCTTCGGTGCGTTGGGCTACTTTTTGTTTGAATCCCAAGAAAACCCCTACCGGGACAACGGCGGACAGGCGTTGCTGATGAACGAGAAAGACTTCCTCCTCGGAGTGCGGTTGGTCGGGGAGGACGGCACCCACTACGGCTGGGTGAGGTTCAGCCGGCCGGTGTTGGACAACCACACGCTCTTCGAGATCGTGGGCCACGATTGGAATCCGATCCCGGGCGCCCCTATTCCCGCTGGGGAACCGCCGGGGCCGCCACCGGTGCAGGCCACGGTGGCGAATGACGGCGGGCTGAACTTCACCTGGGACAATCGCCTAGGGAAAATGGTTCTGGAGTGGGCCGGGAGCCTGGAATCGACGACGGTCTGGCAGTCGGTGCCCGAGTCGGGGTTCTCACCCGTGAGCCTGCCGATCAGCGCAGGCCACCGCTTCTTCCGCGTGCGCCGGCCGTGAGCAGCCGTTCAACTTCAAACGTCAGGAGCCCAATCGCCTTATCGGACAGGCCCCAGACAATTTGGACGAAGCCGCGAAGCTGGGCGGCGAACGGGAGGACGAATTAAGAGTCGAACCCGCCACCAGTTTACCCGGGCGTGATTCGCCTCCCGGCGTGTGCCGCCACTTGCCGGATTTCCGTTCAGGCGGAGCAAGGGCAGCTCAGGCCCCGATCTGCGCGGCGTAGGCGGCCGGGGCGAGCAGCGCGGCGACCTCGGCGGGGCTGCTCACCTTGAGTTTGAAGAAGAAGCCTTCGCCGTAGGGAGCGCTGTTCACCAGGGCCGGATTGTCGCCGACCCCCGGATTCACCGCGATGACCTCACCGGCGAGGGGGGAATAGATGTCGCTGGCCGTCTTGACGGATTCCACGACGGCGCAGGCTTCGCCTGCTGCGACCTTGCGGCCGACGGCCGGGAGCTCGACGAACACGATGTCGGTGAGCTCGTGCTGGGCATGGTCGGTGATGCCGACGGTGGCGACGTCGCCTTCGAGCCGGACCCATTCGTGCGACTTGGCGTAGCGGAGATCTGCGGGAACTTGCGAACTCATTTGCGCGGAGTGTTGGAAGCGGCCGGCACCGGGTCAATGCCGTTCCCGGTGGCGGGGCGGAAATCCCCGGCCCTGGCCGGAGTCTTCGAAGAAAACTTCGTCGGGACATACAAATTCCAAACTGGCAGTGTCTATCCGGTCAAACGCAGTGACGGAATCAACGACAGCGACAGGATGGTGTGAGGCGCTCTACGGGGCGCAGGCCGCCGCCTTGATCCTCTACGGTCGGGCGCTCGGCCTGAGCCATGGCGAGGCCGAGGATGTCGTCCACGACGTGTTCCGGGAACTGCTGCGCCGGGAGGAACGGCCGAGCCAGCCGGAGCACTATGTGGTGCGGGCCTTCCGGAACCGCGCCCTGAACTATCGCCGGTCGCTCTGGCGCCGGGTGGCCCGCGAATTCGAGGCCCGCCGCTGGTTTGAGCTGCAGGCCGACGAGTCCCCGAAGGAACGCGCCGCGATGCGTTGCCTGGAAACCCTGCCGCCCGAACAGCGCGAGGTGATCGTGCTCAAGCTGTGGCACGGCCACACGTTTGAGGAGATCGCCGAACTGCTGGAGCTTTCGCCCAACACCGCCGCCGGCCGTTACCGCTACGGCCTGCAAAAACTGCGGACCTGCCTGCGGGAACCGCTGCCGGACACTGAATATGAACTCGAACGATCCCTTGGAGACGCTGCTCTCGAACTGGACACCCCGCCGCCCGTCGCCCGCGCTTAGGGACCGCACGTTCGGCCCCGGCCCCTTGGCGCCGCACGCCGAACTGCGTTCGTGGCTCCAGTTCCTGCCCCCGGCGATCGCCGCGACCGCCCTGCTGCTGGCCGTCGCGGTGCATCCGGGCCGCCTCGAAAGCGCCATCCGCGCGGACGGCCAGTGGACCAACCTCGCCTTCGCGATGCCGCACCGGCACGCCACCGCGCAATGCCTGCAAAACGCCCTGCCGATGGCGTGTTTTACGTGGACAAACGCCGCCCTGGCTCCTTCCACTAACGCCTCCGTTGGCGGCCTCTGATCCGCCCCCCGACTTTCCGAAATCATCACTATGCCCAATCCGAAGACGCCCGCCGGCAACTCCCCTGGCGCCCCCGCCAAACCTGCGCCCAAGCCGGCCGCCGCCCCCGTAACTCCGCTGGCCGAGAATGGCCCCGTGACCCGCCTTTACCGGCCCGTGGACTGGCTGACTTTTGCGCTGACCACGCTGATCGTGATGCTGGTTTACCTCTACACGATCGCGCCCGACCTGACCCTGGAGGACTCCGGCGAACTAGCGGTGGGCTCCATGTATGCCGGAGTGCCGCATCCGCCGGGCTATCCGGTGTGGACCCTTTACAGTTGGGCATTCACCAAGCTGGTCCCGGTCTCCAACATCGCCTTTCGCGTCGCCGTGTCGTCGGCCGTGGCCGCCGCGTTGTCGGCCGGCCTGGTCGGGCTCCTGATTTCCCGGGGCAGCTCGCTGATCCTGGAGAGCATCGACACCTTCAAGGAACTGGAACGCAAGTGGGAGAACCCCATCTGCCTGGTGTCCGGCCTCGTGGGCGGCTTGCTGATCGGCTTCAACGGCTACATCTGGAGCCAGGCGGTGATCGTGGAGGTCTACACGCTCGCGGTGTTGACGTTCATGGCGATGCTGGCGTTCCTGTTCCGCTGGATGCACGCCCCGCACCAGCGCCGTTACCTCTACTGGGCCTTCTTCTTCTTCGGCCTCTGCTTCTGCAATCACCAGACCCTGATCGTGGCCGCCATGGGCCTCCAGGTCGCCATCGCGCTCACCGACCAAAAGCTGGGCCGGGACCTGTTTCTCGCGAACGCGGTGATCTGGCTGGTGGGCATGGTCCTGTTCTTTCAGGGCGGCCTGCAGTCGTTCCACGACAGCGCGGTCCTGATGGGCATCTTCTGCACGGTCGGCATCGGCTCGGCCATCCTCAGTCTCTGGCTGGCGGCCAAGACCGGCGGAATGGGAAACCGCTTTCACTGGGTGGCGTTTTGTGGTCTGGCGTTTCTCGCGGGTGCGGCGTTTTACCTCTACATGCCGATGGCCTCGATGAGCAACCCGCCCATGAACTGGGGCTACCCGCGGACTTGGGAGGGCTTCATCCACGCCTTCACCCGCGGCCAATACGAGAAGACGAATCCCACGAGCGACCCGTTGCTGTTCGCGAACCAGTTGCGCGTCTACGTCGAGGGGGCGGTCGAGGAGTTCAACTACGCGAACATCATCATCGGACTGGTGCCGGTCTATTTCCTCTTCTTCCGCCGCGCTGACGCCGCCCAACGGAAGGCCACCGCCTACTCCATGGGCGGCTTGCTCGCGGTCTGGGGGGTCGTGCTGCTCGGGAGCTTCTTCAGCCTGCTCAAGACGCTCGGTCCCGCCGGCGCCTCCGCCACCGTTATCGCCGCACTACCCGGGGTCGCATATAGCTTCCCGCTCGTGCTGCTGGTGCTGACGCCGTTCCTGTTCTGGCCGAAAAGCCATCGCCCGGAACAGTCCTGGCTGGGTGGATTGGCGGTGATCTACCTCTGTCTGGCCGTGCTGCTGATGGTGCTGCTGAACGCCGGCGTGGACAAACAGTCGCGCGAACTGGTGAAGGTCTTTTACACGTCGTCGCACACGATCATCGCCCTCGCCTCGGGCTACGGTCTAGCCCTCGTGGGCGCGATGCTGGTGGTGCAGTTCGAGCGCTTCAAGATGGCCATCGTCTTCGGCGCCGCCGTGGCGTGCTGCTTCAACTTCTACGAGCTGGCCATCGTCTGGCAGGAATCGCTGTTCACCATCCTGCGGGTGGCGGCGGCGCTCAGCACCGTGGTTTCGGTGGCGTTCCTCGGGGTGGTCTGGTTTGGGCGCCAACGGGCTTCGCTGGCCTCGGCGTTGGGAATCTTCTGCCTCATCCCGGTCGATTCCGTGCTCACCCACTGGTCGGACAACGAGCAGCGCGGCCATCGTTTCGGCTACTGGTTCGGCCACGACATGTTTGAGCCGGGCATGGATGCCGGCCGGCCCGCGCCCAAGGGCAAGGACGGGAAGCCGCTCTACCCGTCCATGGCCCGCGACGCCGTGCTGTTCGGCGGCACGGATCCGGGACGCTTTTGCCCCACCTACATGATCTTCTGCGAGAGCTTCATTCCGCCCGAGAAGCGG
>JAYUSF010000194.1:0-4834 GCA_043755815.1 Verrucomicrobiota bacterium | reverse complement strand
CGCGCATCAAGGTGATGAGCGGGATGAACATCGCCGAGAAGCGCCTGCCGCAGGACGGCCGCATCAACGTCCGCATCAAGGGCGAGGAAATCGACATCCGCGTCTCGACGGTGCCGACGGTCTGGGGCGAGTCCGTCTCGCTGCGCTTGCTGACGCGCGGGAAGATCTTCTTCGGCTTGGACAAGCTCGGCTTCGCGCCCGACGAGGACGCGGCGATCCGCGAAGTGATCGTCAAGCCGCACGGCATCTTCCTCGTCACGGGCCCGACCGGCTCGGGCAAATCCACGACGCTCTACGCCTTCCTCTCGACCATCAACTCGGTCACCAAGCGCATCATCACGATCGAGGAACCGGTGGAATACGAGCTGAAGGGCATCAACCAGATTCCGGTGAAGGGCGAGATCGGGCTGACCTTCGCGATGGGCCTGCGGCACATCCTGCGGCAGGACCCGAACGTGATCATGGTCGGCGAAATCCGCGACCTCGAGACGGCGGAGATCGCGATCCGCGCTTCGCTGACCGGCCACTTGGTTTTCAGCACGCTGCACACCAACGACGCGCCGAGCGCCTTTACCCGCCTGATCGACATGGGCATCGAGCCGTTCCTCGTGGCGTCATCGCTGGAGGCGGTCATGGCCCAGCGCCTCGTGCGCTGCATCTGCCCGCACTGCAAGGTGCCGCAGAAGGTGGATCGCGACTACCTGATCAAGTGCGGGTTTCCTGAACACGAGATCGCCGAGACGACCTTCCTCAAGGGCATCGGTTGTGAGGAATGCCGGCAGCTCGGCTACCAGGGCCGGACGGGCATCCACGAACTGCTGATGGTGAACGAAGCGATCCGCCCGCTGGTGATGAACCGGGCCAACGCCTCCGCCATCGCACAGGAGGCGCGCAACCAGGGCATGCGCACGTTGCGGGAAGACGGTTGGCGCAAGGTGCGGTCGGGCGTGACGACCATTGAAGAGGTGCTTCGCGTGACCCAGAGCGAAGAGCACGTGAAGGCGCTCATCGGGGACAAGGAGACCTTCGGCAGATGAAGGCCCGTTCGCCCAATTACCAGTCCTGCAACGTCCTCGAGGTGGCGCCGGCGGGGCGTCGGCTGTGGCAGTTCTCGGTCGGCAAGGATTCGCTGAAGCCGACCGGCGACGTGCGCGTGGAGCCGGGCAAGGCGCTGCCGAAGAAGGTGGTGGGAAAGGGCTGGCAGACGTTGATCCAACCGCGGCTGGACCTGTGCTGGTTGCCGGCGGAGCACGCCTTCATCCGGGCCGTCCAACTGCCCTCCGGTGACGCGGCCGAGCTGCCGGGGATGGTGGAGTTTCAGTTGGAGAAGATTTCGCCTTTGCCGGTCACGCACATCGTGTGGACGGCCGAGGGCATTCCGCATCCCGAGGGCAAGAGCCAGACGGCGATCGTCACGATCTCCGCCCGGGACCGGGTGGAAACGGTCCTGCGCGACATCGCGGCCGACGGTTACGTGGCCGATGGCTTTGATGTGCCGATGCTGCGCGAGTTGCGTGGCGTGAAGCCCGAAGGTGACAGCGTGTGGGTGCTGGTGGAATCGCAGGTCACGTCGGCCCAGGCGCTGGTGGGGTGGTTCATCGGCGGCGTGTGGCGCGATGTATCCCTGTTTCAGCTTCCCGCCGGCCTCGTCGCGGCAGCGACCTTGGTGCGTTGCCTGAACCAGACGGCATGGGCCGGGGAACTGGAAGGCTGGCTGGCGGGATTGCCGCCGGTTCAGCTCCGGGTCCGCCCCGAGGAGGCCGAGGCCATCTCAACGGCGTTGCAGGAATGGTCGGGTCAAGCGGTGCGGGTGGATTCACGCGCGGACCGCAGTGCGCTTGCGCTGGTTTCGGCGCAGGCCCGGCTCCGATCGGATCCGACGGCACTGGTGCCGGAGGAAGTCTCCACCCGTCAGCGCGCGGAGTTCGTCGACCGCATCTGGATGCGCGGCCTCGGCGGCGTGTTTGTGACGTATCTGTTCGCGGTGTTTGTCTACCTCGTCGCGTTGAACTGGCGGAAATACCAGCTCGACGAGCTGAAGGGGAACGCCGTCGGACTGGGCCGGCAATACACGAACACCATGCAGCTTAAGGCTCAGGTCGCCGTGTTGCAGGAACAGGTCGGTCTGAAGTTCGCGGCGCTGGATGCGTGGCAGGCGGCCGTCGAACACCTGCCGGCCACGCTCACACTGACGCAAATGGACTTCCGGAAGGGACTCGAACTTGAACTCAGCGGGACAGTGCCGGCAGACAACCAGGCCGATGTGACCGCCTACGTCACCAAACTGCAGGACGCGAAGGCCAACAACCACCCCCTCTTCGCGAAGGTGGCCGTGCAGCGGGTGGACGCGACCCGGGCGGCCGCCGGCGCCGCCTCGTGGACCATCAAGGCCGACTTGAAGAAGGTGGAGGCCCCATGACGTCGTGGCTCGATCGGCTTAACTTGCAGCCCCAGGAGCGGCGCGCCGTGCTGGGGGGGCTGGTGCTGGTCGCCCTCGTCGTGAACTACTGGGTCATCTGGCCCTACTTCAAGGAATGGGGTCCGGTCCGGGATGAGATCAGCAAGGTCGAGCGCCAGAACAGCGGCTTCCTGGCGGAGATCGGCAAGAAGGACGGCTACGAAAAACGTCGGTCCGAATTGCAGAAGGCGGGCGCCGAGGTGCGCGAAGCCGACCAATCGAGCCGGGTGCAATCCACGATCTGGACCCAGGCGTCGGCCCACGGGGTGACGGTGAACCGGCTGAATCCGGCGAGCACCGGCCGGGCCGGGCAGACCAACCAGTTCTTCGACGAGGTGGCGCTCACGGTGGATTTTGTCGCCGGCGAGGAGGAGTTGGTGAATTTCCTCCATGCCCTCGGCAGCGACGAATCCATGATCCGGGTGAAGGATCTGACCCGGCTGAAACTTGATCCTTCGCAGACCAAACTCACCGGCCAACTGACCGTGGCCGCCAGCTTCGTAAAGAAACCCAAGGCCACGCCGCCACCCGCGGCCAAGACGCCGGCGGTCAAACCGGCCGCGACGCCCGCGGCCCCAACCAAGATGCCGGCGCCCGGTGCGTCGACCAATCGCCCAGCGGCGAAGAAGTAAAGGAACGTTGTGAAACTGTTGTTGCTCGCGCTCGTCACCGGCCTGATCGGCCTGCGGTCGGTTGCCCAGGAGGCCAATCCGGCCCCGCCCGCCGTGGCCCCCCCCCTCCCCATCCCGGCGGAAGACACCCTTCCGAAGGAGCCCCGACCGCCCACCGATACGCTGCCCGCGCCGGTGCCGCTGCCGACGGTAAAGCCGTCCACGCCCGCACCGACCTCACCGATTCCGGAGCCCGCACCGGCGACGACGAACGTGATCTCGGCTCCCCGGGGGCCGGCTCTGCCCCGGTCCTTTCCCCGGGCGACCGCAAACGCGACGAACGCTGCCGCCATCGCGCCGCCGGCGTTTCCCGTGCTGCCCGGTGTCCGACCCCGTGCCGCCGCGCCCGGCCAGGCAGGCCCAGCCGCTGCGGGTGTGGCCCCGGCGGCGGGCGCAGCCGCAGGCGCCACCAATGATGTCCCGGTGAAAGTGGATGACGAGGGCGGCATCATCAGCTTCAACAAGATGCCGCTCGACCAGTTCCTGCGCATGTATCAGGAATCAGCCGGGCGCATCGTTCTGCGGGGGCAAAACCTCCCGCTTCAGACCCAGATCGACTTCAATATCCCCGAAGGGCTCACACTCTCGCCGGAGGAGCGCATCCAGATGTTCGACACGATCCTGGCGCTGAATGGCGTGACCTCGATTCCGACCGGCGAAAAGGCGGTGCTCATGGTCCCGTCGCCCCAAGCGATGCAGGAGGGCGGAGCCTTCAGCGGCAAAGACGGCAAAGAATACGCCGAGGCGAGCCAGTTTGTGACCCACGTCGTGCAGTTGAAGCACGTGGAGATTCAGGACGCGGTGGATACCGTGAAGCAGTTCGCGAAAAACCAGAACGGCATCATCGGCATTCCGGCCACGAAGACGCTGGTCCTGCGGGATTTCGCCATCAACGTGAAGCGCATGCTGGAAGTCCTGAAGCGGATTGATGTCGAGGTGGAGAAGGACTGGGAACTCGAGGTCATCCCGATCAAATACGGCCGGGTGGAAGACATCTACGCAACGATGGGCAGCGTCATCAGCGGCGGGGGCGGGGGCGGCGCCGCGGGCACCGGCGCGGCCGTCGGCGCAACGGGCGGACTGGGGCAGGGCGGGCGCGGCTCGCAAGGTGGTTTTGGCGGCGGCCGAGGGAGTCAGTTCAACAGCGGCAGCCGGGGCCTTGGCCGTGGCGGATACGGAGGCGGGTATGGGGGCGGCGGATATGGCGGCGGCGGATATGGGGGCGGCCTTGGCGGCGGATTCACCCCGTTTTCCGAGGAGACGACCCTGTTGCCACAGCAGAACAGCACCACCGCGGTCGGCGGGACTGCGGGAACCCGTGGAACCACGTTTCAAGGGCGGCTGAATCAGACGGGTCGCGCCGGGCAGGCGGGCCAGACGGAAGCGTTGGTGACTGATGCCCAGATCACGCCCGACATGCGCTCCAATTCGTTGATCGTCTATGCCAGCAAGAAGGACATGGCGATGATCAAGAAGGTCTTGGAGAAAGTGGACACGCTGCTGCCCCAGGTGCTGATCGAGGGCATCGTGATGACGGTGAGCCGGGGGGATACCTTTAACTTTGGGGTCAGCGCGGGACAGCGCCCGAAGCAGTTCAACAGCACGATCAGGGGCGGCGGACAGGTCAACAACGGCTCGGACTCCCTGGGCACCGGAATCGATTTCCTATCCGGGGCGCTGACCAACGGAAACTATGGCACCGGCA
>JAYUSF010000193.1:0-15998 GCA_043755815.1 Verrucomicrobiota bacterium | reverse complement strand
GACGGCGCTGCCCGCGACCGGGGCCCCGGCGGCCCGGTCCGGTCACAGTGCGGTGTGGACGGGCACGGAGATGCTCATCTACGGCGGCGAAACCGCCGCCGCCCTCCCCCGCACCCACGCCCAGTGGCAAACGCAGAGCTTCACGCTGAAGCCGGGCTGGAATGCGATCCACCTGCACGTCGACGCCACCAGTGACACGCTGGAAAATTTGGTCGGAGTGAGCAGCCCCATTTCGGAAATCTGGCTTTGGCAGCCCAATGCCGGCGCCGGCCGCATCATCACCACTCCGTTGCCCCTTTCCGGCAGCGATTTGTTGCAGTGGACCAAGGCCACCGGTCCGGCGAATGCCTTCGCGTTGCGCGCCAACTCCACCTACCTGGTCCGCAATTCCGATCCCGCGAACTTTGTCTGGAACCTCAAGGGCAAACCGGTGCCCCCGTCGGTCCAGTGGACCGCCAGCGGCTTGAATTTCATCGGCTTCCCGACGCGGGCGGGCAGTCCCCCGCTGTTTTCCAACTTTCTGCTGCCCTCCCAGGCGCTGAATGATTTCAGCATCTTCAATTACCCCGGCGAGGAAGCGGCCGGTGCTCCACCCAGCGCGGTTTCCCTGTTTTCCCTGAACAGCAAGTCGGTCACCCGCGGGGAGGCCTTCTGGATTAGGCGGGACCGCGCAGATAACCGCTATTTCGGTCCGTTTGAAATCGCGCTGCAGGATTACCAGGGAGTCACGTTTTCCGACACCCGGGGAACCTATTCCTTCCGTTTGCGCAACCAGACCGCCAGCACCAACCGGGTCGCGCTGACTTTGCTGGCGTCAGAGACGTCTCCCGCCGGCGAGTCGCTTTCCCTTCCGCCGCTGCTGCTGCGGACTTCGCTCAACATGGTGACGTTGCATTACGGATTCATGCCCGTAGGGGCGGGGCAGGGGACCAACTTCGTCCTGGCTCCCAAAGGGCGGCCTGGCTCCGAGGTTGAAGTCGTCTTCGGTCTCGACCGCTCCAACATGGCGGGCACCAATGGCACTCCGTTTGGCGCCATCCTCCGTTTGGAAGATACGACTTTGGGCCACCTGCAGGTCGATCTGCCGGTGTCGGCCATCAAGGGCTCGAGCGAAGGGCTTTGGGTGGGCGAAGCCGCCATCAAGCAGGTCGGCAATTACCTCAAGACCTACGCCAAGGCCACCAATGCCGTGGATTTCACGAACCAGTTGGCCCAGCTCAACCTGCTCAACGCAGGTCAACAGACGGTCACATTATCCAACAGCCCCTGGGCCCCTCGCACTCTCGCTTTCACCGATCGGACTTCCATTGCCATCAGCAACAACTGGGTGTCGGTCGCGTCGTCTGCCGATGGGAACAGGCTTGTGGCGGTGGTTTCAGGTGGCTTGCTCTATACCTCGGCGGACACGGGGGCGACTTGGACCGGACGGGACAGTGCTCGCGCGTGGGTGTCGGTCGCATCGTCCGCGGACGGGAACAAGCTCTTGGCGGCCGTGAGCGGTGGCTTGCTCTACACCTCAGCCGACGCCGGGGTGAGTTGGACCGCCCGCGACAGCGCCCGGGACTGGGTTTCCGTGGCCTCCTCGGCGGACGGAGCCCGGCTTGTGGCCTCCGCTTCCGCCGGCCAGCTTTATACTTCGACCGACTCCGGCGCCACCTGGGTGCCCCGGGACAGTGCCCGCGCCTGGGTGTCGGTCGCGTCTTCATCGGGGGGAACAAACTTGGTGGCGGCCGTGGCCGGCGGCCAATTTTTCACCTCGGTGGACGCGGGCCTCACGTGGACCGCGCGCGACAGCGCGCGAAACTGGGCGTCCGTGGCGTCCTCGGAGACTGGATCCGCCCTGGTGGCGGCCGTGAACGGCGGTCAACTTTACACCTCGGTCGATGCGGGTGCCAATTGGACGGCGCGCGACAGTGCCCGGGCGTGGCGCTCCGTGGCGTCTTCGGCCGATGGGAGCAAACTGGTGGCGGCGGTGTTTGACGGGCAGCTCTACACTTCTGGCGATGCCGGGGCAAATTGGGGACGGGTCGCACCCTTTGTCAGCAGCCTCGCGTCGTCCGCCGACGGCCTCAAGCTGATCGCGGCCGCCAAAGGGAGCCGCCTCTACACCTCGGTGGATGCCGGCACGAACTGGACGGCGCAGGGGGGCTCGCCGGCAACCAACTGGCAGGCCGTCGCCTCTTCCGCCGACGGCGTGAAGCTGCTGGCCGCCGTGGAGGGCGGGGGCGTTTACGCCTCACCCGATTCCGGATCGACTTGGTCGTTGACCTCCCTCCCGGGCGCCTACTGGCAGGCCGTCGCCTCGTCGGACGACGGACTGAAACTGGTCGCGGTCGCCGATGGGGGCGATATCTATACTTCCGTCGATAGCGGGGTGAATTGGGTCCAGCGGATCCCGTTGGCCAACCAGAAATGGCAGGGCGTCGCGTCGTCCGCCAATGGCCAGAAGCTGCTGGCGGCGGTCCGTGGTGGGCAGCTTTACGCCTCCACCAATTCCGGCGTGAACTGGATGCCGCTGTTCGGGGCCGCCACGACCCAGTGGCGGTCGGTCGCCTCGTCGGCCGACGGCAAAGTGCTGTTTGCCGCGGAGAGTCCGGGAGGCATCTACGCCTCGACGGACAGTGGCGCGACCTGGGACCTCAAGGCCGCCGCCCCGCCGGCGGCCCGATGGAAGACCATCGCCTGTTCGACCAACGGCAGTGCGGTGGTTGCGGTCATCGAAGGCGGACAGATTTACACCTCAGCCGATGCCGGCAAGAGCTGGACCCCGCGCGACAGTGCCCGGTCCTGGTCCGCGGTGGCGTCCTCCGCCGATGGCACCCACTTGGTAGCGGGCGAAGCCGGGGGTGACGGTCAGATCTATTCGATGATCGGCACCCTGACCACGCCGTCCCTGACCTTTGATCCCAACTCTGGACTCATTCTGAGCGGCGGCGCGAAATATCTGGAGGCGAGCTTTGATTCCGAACTCGGGGATGTGCCCGCGCCGTTCCCGTTGCGGCTTCTCGTCCATCAGGGTGGTGACGGGACGACGCGGCTGCTGCAACGGGTTTATGTGGGGCCGGACGCCGTCACGACCAACACCATTCTCACTCTCCAGGAAAACAAGCTGCATCCGGACAGGCTCGCCCAGGCGCGCCGCCTCAGCGCGGTCCACCTGCCGCTGTCCGGTTCCCCGTGGAAGCTGGAGGGCGCCTTCGGCGGGGTGGGCATCATGAACGCCGCGCTGACCGATGGCTTCGCCAATGCCGCCTCGAACCCGTTCCTGCACGCCTACCATCCGGACCACGACAATCTGGACGCCCTCTACCAGCCGATCCCGAAGCCGGGCGCCGAATCCTATGATGTCCGGCGTCAGATCACCCTCTCGTTCACGCCGCCCGGCGACGACTTCTCCAGCCGCACGGCGGGTGGGTCCCGGGTTCAGGGCACCTACCTCGAGAACATCGTGCTCAAGGGGGGCAACAATCAGACCCGGACGGTCGTGACCAAGGGTTCGTTCATCCTCAACCGCGTCAGCAGCATCGCCACCCTCAAATGAAAACCAGCAACCTCATTCCGGTCCGCGTCTCCCCGTGTGGCGGGCCTGCGGCCGATCGCCCTTGCCCTTTGCTTTCCCTGTCTTCCGGCGACCTTGCCGCTCTATCTCCAGCTCCTTTCTCAACGTCCACAGCAATTGTTATGAAAATGACCCGTCCCCTTCCGCTCCTTTTCTGGACCGCTTGCGTGACCCTCCTGCTCGCGCTCGCCCCGGCCTCCGTCCTTGGGGCCGACAGCAAGCCACCCGAAAAAATGGCCTTCCAGGGCTTCCTGACGGATCAGAATGGGGTCGCCCGGGGCCAGAGCGCGCCGGTGAACCTGGTGGTGACCTTCCGGCTCTACAAGACGGCGACGGCGGCCGCCAACCAGGCGGTTTGGTCCGAGCAGCAGACCGTGACCGTGGACAAGGGGCACTTCAGCGTGGTCTTGGGCGACGGTGTCCTCCAATCGGGCTCGGCCACCTTCTCCACCCACTTCAGCGGCAACGACACCGATGCCGGGCGCTACCTCGGGGTAACGGTTTCCGGCGAGGCGGAAATTAGTCCGCGAATCCAGTTCTTCACCGCGCCGTATGCCTCGCTCGCCCGTTACGCCACGGAGTTGGTCGGGACGGGCGGATCGTCCGTGCTGAAGGTCACGGGGAACCAGGCGGGCATCAACCTCGTCGGGGCGCCCACCACCACGCTGGACGTCGGCGGCATCGTCACGGCGACGGGCTTGGACGTGAATGGAACTTCGACCTTGGACGGAACCACCACGGTGGCGGGTTCGCTGCGGGTGACCGGTAACAATGTGCTCGAACTGGGGAGCGGTGTTGCCGGCAAGGAAGGAAGTGCAGGCAAGATCGGTTACGGCACATTTACCACCGGAGTCCTCGACATTGTGGGCGCCGGCACCGCCGGCAACAACCGTGCGGTCAAGATCTGGGCTGAGGCCGGCACGACCTTCACCGGGCCAATTACGGCGACGACGTTGAATGGCGACGGTTCCGCGCTGACAGGTGTGGCCAAACTGGGTGCCAACAACACGTTCACCGGCTATCAGGAGGTTCAGAACCACCTGCGGATTGGGGAGCTGGCTTCCAGCGGCGCCTCGGCCGGCTGGGGTGAGGCCTTGATCTTTTCCGGTGCCCCTCCGCTGCAAGGAGGCAATAGCGACAATACCGATCCGCTCTGGCTGGCGCGTTACAATACCGCGGCCAATTCCAGCGAGCTGCGGATGGTCATCGGAGATGATCCGGGTTCAAGTGCCGACGCGTTTGTCATCGGAACGATGGTCGGCGGCAACTTCAACCAGGCGAACACTTGGACTCCCATGTTTGGCTTCACCGCCAGAGGGTTGCTCGATTTCGGCTATGGGAAAACCAAGGAAGTCAGCGCGGGCACGATTGGCTATCAGGTCCATTCCGCCGACTCGCTCGATATCGTCGGTGCCGGCACCACGGGGTCCAACCGGAGGGTCCAGATCTGGTCCGAGGGCGGGTTGGTGGTCAATGGCCCCATGACTGGGCTCAGGGTCAGCACTCCAACGTATGGTCTCACCGCCCAAGTCACCGATTACTACCTCCGGATCTTCCATCCCTCTGACAAGAACAAGATGTTGGATATCGATCGGGTGAACAATGGTGTGCGGATCTGGGCCGCCGGCGGTGGGTTTGGCAATGCCACCGGAGACACTCGCCAGATCGTCTGGGACGGTGACGGCAACTGGGATGTCAGTTCCGACCGCAAGTTGAAGAAGAACATCGAGGATGCTGAGTCGGTGCTGGACAGGGCGCTCAAGGTTCAGTTGCGCCGTTACAACTGGAAGGAGGAACCGAATGGCGCGAAGAAATCCATGGGCGTCATCGCGCAGGAATTGCTGCCCCTTTTTCCGGACATGGTCGGCCACACTGAGGAAAAGACCACTGGTGAATCGCACCTAACGGTCGGCTACGCGGACTTCGGAATGATCGCGATCAAGGCTATCCAGGAATTCAAGGCCAAGCACGACGCCGAAGTGAAGGAACTCAAAGCTCAGCATAATGCCGAAATGAAGGATCTGAAGGCTCAGGTCGTTGACCTGAACGCCCAGATGAAGCAGGTGCTTCAAGCCGCGGCGGAACTGCGCGGCCAACTGGACAAGAATAAGACCACCGCCTCGGTGACGAAGTAAGGTGTTACCCGGCCTGCCGACGCGCCCGGATCGGGCGCCGGCCTGCCTCTGAATTCTGAACTGCCGCACATGATAGAATCGTCACTCAACCACAGTCGGACGGTTTCCGCAGATCGCGGAACTTCTCTCGGGCGCGACCGGGGCGTGCGGCCCCGGCGTGGTGCCGGCAACTCCCTTCCATCCCTGACTCCCATCGAATTATGAATCGCCTTCCTTTCCCTCCGCGACTCTGGGCGTGGCTGCTCCTGTTGGGCGCGCTGAGTGGACCGGCCGTGGCCCAGTCCAGCTTGGACCAACGACAACTGCTCTACAGCACCAACTCGGCCCCGGTGCATGGTATCAATTGGGCGGCCCAGGGTCCCGGTCAGTCTGTGCCCAACCTCGCCGGCGCCACCCCGAACCAGTTCCGGGGAGGAATCGTATTTGGAGGGGTGACGAAACAGGGCAACACCAATGCGCTGGTCCCGGGAAATTTTGCGGCCAATGCGGACGCGATCAACTGGCCCCGTTCGATGAACGGGGGAGTGGTCGTGTCCGTTTTGCGGGCGGCCGTGGGCGGACCCTATCTCGCCAACGGGTTTGATTTTCTGTTCGGCCAGCAGATCACGGTCCCGCTGACCGATTTGGCCGGGGTCAAACTGGCTTCCAACCAGACCAACTACTGGCACCCGGAGCCGATCACCATCGCGCGGATCACCAACAACGGTCCGTCCATCACCGTCACGACCAATCTGGACGGAACCCACGCCGGCGAGCCGTATTACTGGAGTCCGCATGCCCAACTGCCCTACGCCACCCGATCGGGACAACAGCAGATCGTCTGGCGGACCGTTCAACCCACGGGGACTACGTTGCCCGGCGGCGGCGTGGAATGGGTGAGCCATGTGCGGGTCGGTTCCTTCTTCTACCCGATCAAGAGCACGACCGTCGTGGTCTCGGGCATTCCGTTCAAGGAGCCGCAAACCATCTATTGGACCAAGGGCGACTACGATAAAACCGGCAAGCCGGTTTTGGTGCCCACGGGGGTGAAGCAGGTCAATTTTGTCTACAACAACAGCGTTCCGGAAGTGGTCCCCGAAGCGGAGGTCGTGCTGGGGGGCAGCATTGTCCAAAACACGGCCACCGGGGGCTCCGCCGACAATGGCAACACCCAATACAACACCGGCACCATCAAGGTCGAAGCCAGCTTCATCACCGCCTACAACCGGGAAGGCCGGATCTTCATGGAGCTGCTCGGCGACGCCACCGGCCCGAACACCAAACGGCAGTTGGGCTATGAAATCATCGAGATCGTGCGGGAACCCGTCCCGGCCGACGTCACGATCGAACTGGGTGAGCGGGTCACCGCCTATCCCGACAACGAACCGTCGGACGCCGCCTTGCGGCCCTCACCGATCACGCAGGTCGGGCAGACGTTTGCCTATCAACACAGCGTTGGGGCCGGCGGCAACCTGGAATTCTACGCCACCCGGGAAACCCAGCAGCCGACCGATTTTCAGGTCATCTGGACCCGGGAAGGGATCGGCGGCCTGCAGTGGCCCTACCGGTTCTCGCGCTACGGCTTTGTCTGGCCGGCGGCGGTCGAGAAATATAGCCACTACCTCCGGCCGGAAGTTGCGGACGAAAACGCCGCGGCCGAGACGGCGATCACCCTGCCGGGGGAGAACGCGCCGAAGCTCGATTACCAGGATCCTTCCTACAATCCCGCCAACAACGATTCGCCGCGGGCCGTCCTGACGGAAAGCTCCAGGTTTTACACCTTTTTGGACACCAACCAACCGGCGCTGCGGGCCCTGCTGCGCTACAACGTGGGCAATCACGTCGCCTTCGAGCGCGTCTTCTCCTGGCTGGTGGGCAACGTGCGGAACACGAATTTCGCCTCCAGCAGCATTGCCACGAACCTCAGCGCGTGGAACGGCACGACGTTCGTTTGGAACGACGCCCTGAGCGCACCCCGGGTGGTCCAGCAGACCGCCTACGTGGGCGACCGCATTGTGGCGCCGAATTCCGAACTCGGGGCGACGGGAGACTACTTCGCGGGCTACCTCAATCAGGACCGCGGAATCTCGTTCAATGCCAATGCCTACAAAAATCCGTTCGCGAACGGGTTTGAGGCGGCCAACCAGGGGGCGATCATTCCGGTCAACGCCATTCCCGGGACGAATCACCTCGAGGTCTGGTGGTTCCGCAAAAACCCCACCACGGCCCTCCGGGACGAGGCGTTGGGTTTCACGCCCACCTATTGGCCGGCGGTCGTGGGCCAATATACGCTGGCCTATCCGGCACCGGGGCATCCGCGCTACCGGGAAATCGTGCTCGCCAGCAACCATGGCAGCGGGCCGCTCAACAGTTTTGAAACCGGGGGCAGCCTCTATTTCCGGAACACCGATTCAGCGTCGGTGGGCTTCAACCCGAACGAAGAACATGCCCTGCTCCAAGGCGGCCGGGTTTGGGCGTTGCGTGATGATCTGAACGTGGCGAGCGGGGCGAACTACTCCTCGGACCCCTTCGCGCTGCTGGAGTTTCAGGATGCGGATGGCCGGCCCAGCATGGCCGCGTTTCGGGTCGTCCGGGAGTCTTTGACGGACACGTTCGACTACTTCGTCGATGCCGGCACCATCCTCCAGCCCCCCATGCCATTGCCCCTGCTGGACAAGCCGGTCCCGCCCAACGGGCCGGGCGAGTTGCCGCGGAGCCTGAATGCCGAAATCGCCCGACGCGACGTTACCGGCCTGACGTTCCCGGGTGCTTCCAGCACCGAGGCCAACGTCACGCTCGCTGGCCGACCGCTCTTCACGACCTACCAGGCCCTCCTGCTCCAGCGAAAGGCGGGCACGGAAAGATTCTGGCTCTATCTGACGAATGTAAACTTCGCCCTGAACCAGCTCAGCGGCGTGCTTTCCGTCCAACCGCCGGTTGGCTTGCAGGGAACGAACGGGATCATCCAGCCCGTGGATACGAACCGGGTGACCTATGCGGTGGCCGACGTGGCCGGAATCACCAACGGGGTGAGTGCGAAACTGGCGCACCCGGACTCGGAAAAGAGTTGGACCGTTACCGTCTTCGCGGTCACCACCAATTCTCCCGGCCCCGCCGGAACGGTGACGGTGAGCTTTGCCGACCTGTTGTTCAAACCGCTGGACGATGGGGACGTCACCGCCGCGACCGCACTGGTGCTTTCGCCCCAAACCAAGACCCAAATCGATGCCCTCGTCCCGGCGAGCTTCGCCAGCGGGTGGCAGGTGGCCTGCGAGTCTTTGGCCGAAGTCGCCGCCGGTGCCACCCAGGAAGCCGTTGACCGCACCGCCTTCTACAACCAGATCACGTTTCAAGACCGCAAGGGCAGCCTTTGGGTATACCGAGGACCCCATTCCGCCGCCGACGAGGCGACCCGGCAAATGCAGTTCTATTACAAGACCCTGCCGGGTTTCTGGTTTCCCGTTGACCAGTCGGGCCATGTGCTCGGGACGACCGGCCCGACCGAGCAACCCGACGTGGGGACCATTACGCCGTATCTCCGGCCGCCCGCCCCCGGCGGCGGTTACGTGGGTGACTCGGTTTACGGATATCAGTTGCAGTTGGTTGACCACCACGGCCTACCGGAGGGCGACGGGAATGCGCTGGGCATCACCTATCGCGCCGTCTGGCCGGAAAGCGCTCCGGTGTTGCAGATGGCCGAAACCCTGACCGTCCCCAAGCGCGGCCTGCCGGCGGTCCGCGGGCAGACCAGCCTGGAGGTCCTGTATCAGCAGTCGGTTTACGACGATGCGACCCAACCTTCCGTGGTGCTGCATGACCCGACGGCCGCCAAGAAGTTCCCCCTGTTCGACACCAAGCCCGATGACACGGCGGACGGTCTGAACAAAATTCCGGCGTCGATCCAAACGTCCGTTTTTCGCGGAAAGACCTACTTTCCGCGCTTGGCGCCTCATCTGGCGGAACGCTTCTTCTTCGACCCCAACGCTAGCAAGAACGGCTCGCTCATCTTTCAGGGGCAGTTCAAGGCCGAAGTGCTCGGGGAGAGCTATTTGCAGCCCAATTTCCTGAGTCCGAATGACTTGGCCGCCCTCAAGGCGCTTTGTGCCAGCGACGACGCGCAAAAGGCGGACTGGAACAAGGCCATCGACGACGCGGGCACCGGGGGATTGACGCTCGAGTTGGAGACGTTTTATCCCAATCCCGCCAAACCCGGGACCTTTACCAGCACGATTGACGTGGCGGGCGAGGCGGTGCACCAGGCGGTGGTTGTCCACGCGGGGGAACTGGCCGAGGTGAAGCACAGCGATTCGGCGGTGGATTCCTACGCCCTGACGGCGATCGGACCGGGGACCGGATACGTGACCCTGATCGCCGGGCAGGGAGTCGCGTTCACGCCCCCGGACGAACCTGTGAGCATCAAGATCGTCAAGGTGGTGGATACCCTCTACCGCGGCGAGGTGAAGGTGATCCTGTCCTCGAACCCGTTGGCCGAAAAGGTCACCATGCAGCAGATCTTGGATCTGGCGGGCAAGGTCGACCAATATGACTTCGAATGGTGGATCGCCGCCCCGGTGGATGGCGCCCCGCCACCGGTCTATGGGAACACGCCGGTGAATCTGCTGTTTTCAGGGAGTCCAGATCCCTGGCGCCATCTCCGGCATCCGCTCCTCAGCGATACGCCCGCCTCGTTGGGCAGTGCGGGCAGCACCAGCTCGTCGGCCCGCCTGGCCAACGGTGACGTGGGAACCCGGGTCGTGCCCGTCAGCACCGTTCCGTTCAGCGACGTTACCGCCGTCGGCGTGGATCTTCAGTTTACGGTCGCTGCCGAGGCGGTGAGCCGCCTCATCGTTGGAAATCAGCTGGTCGTCCGCAACGGCTCCGGGGTCGAGGTTCCCGCGCAGGTTTCGGGCATTGTGCCGACGGGCGACCCCTCGGTGATCAGCTTGACCGTTGGACCGGCAACGGCGACGGCGCTGCCGGCGGCTGGCGACGCGGTCCAGCTCTACGAGCGGGTCTTGGATCACCAACCGCAGAGCGTGGTTTACCGCGATTTTTCCGTGCCCAGTGGCAATTCCTATTCGCAATACTACCTGAGCCTGGACCTCGACGACGCGCTGGGGGCGAACGTCTACATCAACGGTGAGCTGGTGGTGACGGCGAATCGCGGGGAGGACGACACGGCGACCACGACCGCCCCTTCCGGCTTTGCCCCGGTGCCCCTCGCCAAAACGTTTGCCCTAGGGCCCCAAGTTTTTGCCGGGGGCACGACCGTTGCCGGCGTCACGAAACATCGGGTTGTGGTTGAGCTGTTCTCCGGGGCGGTTCCCGGCGCTGCGCTGCGCTTCAACTGCCAGTTGGACGCCTACCAGAGCGTTGATCTGGTGGATGCGCCGGGTTCGCAGTGGCTGAAGCTGGACGCCGCCAAATACCCGGACAAGATCCGCACGATCCTGGGTGAAAGCGCCGATGTCCGGGCCCTGAGCGACAACTATGTCATCTCCCGTTACCGGGCCAATGACCCCGGGCATGCGTCCTACCAGCCCGATGTGGCGGGCGTCAAACAGGGCTGGTCCCAGTGGACCGACCCCGCGTTGGCCGAAGGCTGGATCAAGCGGGTCTTGGCCGGCATCAATCCCTTCAATCAGCGGACCAGCGACCTGTTCAACAATACGGTCAACACCGACGCGAACATCCTGACCTCCGCCGGCAAACGGTGGGAAGGTGACATCGCGCTGAACCTCGACAGCATCAACAACTACGGACTGATCGAGATCTACGAGACCGTGCTCCGGCGGGGCAAGGACCTGAGCATCAATGCCGGGATCAGCTACGATCCTGCCAATGATGCGCTGCTGCTGGCCGCGGGTTATCTGAGCGACCTCTACATGCTGATCGGCAATGAGGCCCGTTCCGACGCGGCGAACCCGACGATCGGCATCGGCACCAAGAACCAGACCTACGGTGACGTCGCCACCGCGCTCTTCGCGTTCAAGGGCCAGTTGCCCACCCTGTTGGAAGAGGAACTGGCGCTGCTCCGGGGACGGGACGACTTCCTGCAACCGGGCGTGCGTTTGGCGCCGGTCTATAACCGGATGGTCTGGAACTACACCCGGGGCATCGATTCCGGCGAGGTGATCTACGCGTTGAACTACAACATTCTCGACCAGAACACGGACGGCAAGGTGGACGCCGCCGATGCCGCCAAGCTCTATCCGCAGGGGCATGGCGATGCCTACGGCCACTATCTGACCGCGTTGAAGGGGTATTTCTCGCTGCTCATCGACAAGGACTTCGCCTGGGTGCCCCGCATCGAGGCGGTCAACATCCTCGGCAAGGCGGTGGCGGTGGATTACCAGGACGAGCGCAAGTTCGCGGCCGCCGCGGCGGCGGTGGCGCGCACGGGCCGGCAGGTCTTCGACCTCACTTGGCGGAAAGACTACCAGCCGGGAGACGACGTTGGGTGGGAGCATTTTTCAGCCACCCGGGAGAACACGGGACAACCGATTCCGACCCGCCGCGAATGGGGCTTGGATCATTGGGCGACCCGAACTGGGGAAGGGGCTTACCTGAACTGGGCGTTGGGCAACTCCATCCTGCCGCCGGTCGATCCCAATCCTAGGCACGAAGGCATCCAGAAGGTGGACCGCACCACGGTGCCCGAACTCAAGGAACTTGCCCTGACCGGGGGTGAATTGCAGACCGCCATGGACAACGCCGAAGGCCGTTTGACGCCCCTTGGGGTCGCCAAGGGCAGCCTCGCGTTCGATTTGAATCCCAACCTGGTGACCGGGATGGATCCCAAGGCCCATTTCGAACAGGTTTACGGCCGGGCTCTCGGGGCGTTGAACAACGCCGTGGCCAGCTTTGACGACGCCAAGGACGTGACCCGGCTCATGCGGAGTGAACAGGACTCCCTGGCGGAATTGCAGGCCTCGGTGATCCAGCAGGAGCTGGCTTACACCAGCACCCTCATCGAACTCTACGGGACGCCATACCCCGACGACATTGGACCGGGAAAACTCTACAAGCAGGGATATGCTGGCCCCGACCTGTTCCACTTCAACTACGTGGAAACCGAATCGATCGAGGCGCCGGGCATCTTCACGCCCAACGAGCCGGACTACGTGGCCAAAATCGACATCCAGGCGCTCAACGCCAATTGGAGTTACGTCACCAATTTCCCCCGCACCGACCTCAGCACCAACGGGCCGGTGGACGGTTCATCCAGCGACTTGGTGATCATCAATCTCAATGACCCGAAGTATGAGGAAGTCGACCCGGTCACCGGGAAACAACTCTACTACATCCCGTATGCGTTCGGCTCGCACGGGTTCTTCGACAAGCCCGAGACCTGGACTTCCAAGCGGCAGTCTCCCGGCAAGATTCAGCAGGCCATTTCGGAGGTGATTCAGGCGCACGACCGGATGTATTATGCGCTCGCCGCCCAGTGCGAGAGTGACAAGCAGGACCTCGACAAGGCGGTGCAGATCTTCAAGGCCAAATGGCAGTCCTTCGCGGATGCGAAGGGACTCGATGGCAAGATCAAGGACACCCAGCACGACATCGATAGCCGTCAGGCCGGTTATGACATTGCGAACAAATGGGTTGAAGGCTTGGTGGCGGCGGTGGACGAAACCAAGGAAGCCCTGCTGGCGGCCGTCCCCGACAACGCAATCTTCGGCCTGGCCGGTGGCGGTGACTTGCTTACCCCGATCGCCGGAACCTCGATTCTGGGCATTCTGTCGATTGTCAAAGGAGCGCTGATGGTGGGTGACGCCATCGCCTATACCGCGGTTGAGAGCGCGAACCTTTCCGATTCCGAAGACATGTTGGATTACGCGAATCAGATGAACGACCTCGCGCGGCAGCAGGAGCTGAAAGAAGACATCTTTGAACTCGGAAACCGGCTCAAAGCCGTCCAGGGCGACTTTCAGGTGATCAACGAAAAACTGCGCATCCTTGACGACGCCAAGCGCCGGGTGGCCGCGCTGGTGGCCGAAGGGGACCGCATCCAGCAGGAACGGGAGATTTTTCGTCAGCGCTCCGCGGCGATCGTTCAGGGTTTCCGCACGCGCGATGCGGCCTTCCGCATCTTCCGCAACGAGAAGCTGGAACGCTACAAGGCGCTCTTCGATCTCTCGGCCCGCTACACCTATCTCGCCGCCAACGCCTACGACTACGATACGGGCCTGCTCAATACGCCCAAGGGCCGGGAATTTGTGGCGCGCATCGTCAACTCGCGCGCCCTCGGCGTGGTGAAGAACGGTGACCCGCAGTTTGCCGGCAGCAACCTGGGTGACCCCGGTCTCTCGAGCGTGCTCGCCGAGATGAAGGCGGACTGGGAAGTGGTGAAGGGGCGCTTGGGTTTCAACAACCCGACCGCCTACGGCACTACGTTCTCCCTGCGCACCGAGAAGCACCGCATCCTGCCGACTGAGGAGGGACGGAACGCTTGGAAGGATGTGCTCATTGGATCCCGGAAGGCCAACATCCTTGAGGATTCCGACGTGAAACGCTTCTGCATGCAGATCGATGCCCGTAACGGCCTGCCCGTTCCCGGCTTGGTGGTCGAATTCGAAACCACGATCGCCGACGGCTACAACTTCTTCGGCCAGACGCAGCAGGGCTGGGACCACTACTTCGACTCCAGTTCGTTCGCGACGAAGATTTTCGGCGCGGGGATCGCCTTTGAGGGTTACGTCGGCATGGACAACCCGGTGGCGAACACCGGCGCGATTGGCGGGGCGGGTGGGACGTCAGCCGGTGATCCCAACCTTGCTTTTCTGGACCCGCTGGCCTTGGGCGCCACGCCGGGGGTCTACCTGATCCCCGTGGGTCTTGATTCCATGCGCAGCCCGGCCCTGGGCGACGCGGGCAATGTCCGCACGTGGTCCGTGGAGGACGTGACCATCCCGTTGCCGTTCAACATCGGGGCCTCCGATTTCTCGAACAAGGCGCTCTATCAGACGGGCGAATCGCTCTCCGAGCCGCTCTTCGGCCTCCGCAAGCACGCGTCGTTCCGCCCGGTGTCCACTACCGCCGCATTCAGCAGAGCGATCTATGGCAACAACGGTTCATTGCAACGGTCGCAGTTCACCAACACCCGTCTGATTGGCCGGTCGGTATGGAACAGCAAATGGAAGCTGGTCATTCCCGGGACGAAGCTGTTGCACGACCCGGATGAAGGTCTCCGGCGCTTCATTGATTCCGTGACGGACATCAAACTTCACCTCGTGACCTACTCATACTCGGGTAACTGAGCCTCGGCTCCGGACAATTATGACAACCACCGTCTTTCTGTCTCCCCGCCGGATCGCAATCAGTTTGCGCTCGCTGGTGGCGGCAACCCTGTTCGGTCTGGGACTGGGCCCGGTCCGCGTAGCCGCCTATCCGCCGGCACTGCCGCACACCTTCTACGGAATGATCCGGGATGAACTGGGGAATCCGCTGACCGAGGGCGCCTCAATCATTTTGGAATCCGCTTCCGGCGTGAAGGTGTTCGGCGTGGTGTCCGGCCTGCTGGAGCCGGGTGTGAACTATCGGCTGAGCGTCCCTTTGGATGCGGGTCTGACCAGCGCCGCCTACCGGCCGACCGCACTCAACCCCAGGGCACCGTTCAAGATCAGGGTCAAGATTGGCGCAGCGACCTATCTGCCCATCGAAATGTCCCATGACTTCGCGCAGATGGGCGAGCCTGGGAAGAGAACCCTGCTGAACCTCACCTTGGGCGAGGACCGCAACGGCGATGGCCTGCCCGATGCCTGGCAGCGCCGGATCAATGCGGATCTCAGCAAGGTGGCACCGGAAGGCGATTCTGACGGGGATGGAATGAGCAATTTGGACGAATATCTTGCGGGCACCTATGCCTACGACCCCCAAAGCGGCTTTGTGCTCACCATCGTGCGTTCCGACAATGACGTTCCTGTGCTTGAGTTTACCGCCATCAACGGACGGACCTATACGCTTCACGGTTCGGCCGACTTCGAGAACTGGAGCCCGGTGGAATTTAGGCTGACCAGTGCGGAGGCGGATTCCGCCCCGATTCGGGCCTACGCTGCCCCGGACATACGGCAGGTGCAGGTGAAGGTGGTGGCTCCGGCGGAACTGCCAATACCGCGATTCTTCAAACTGATCTTGGAATGAAGCCGCTGCGGCGAACGCGACCATGGAGGGAGCCGGCCTCAAGGTTCGGACCGTCTGCTGGTGCACTGAGTTGTGAGGAGTGCGTATGACGGGTGTGACACCAACTGAGGGGACGGAAGCTGGCGCCGGCCCTGCGGGCCGGCGGTGGGCTTGGCTGCTGGCGCTGGTGGGGGTGCTGGGGC